>JBMYQW010000324.1:0-5803 GCA_049601735.1 Spirulinaceae cyanobacterium | reverse complement strand
ACGCCAAAGCCCCTATAGAATAAATCTCAAAACCAACCCGTCTGTAGGGGCGGATTGTATCCGCCCAGACCCACTCATGAATAACGCAGGCTAAAAGAAAAGCCACCGTCGGTTCAGATAGCAGTTCTGGGGGATGATTGCTCAAGGGAATCGAGAATATTGCGCTATAATGGCGAATTATTATCAAAATTTAACAAAAGTCCATGAATAAGCTGCTCTGTACTTTCATTCAAATCGAAAAAGGACTTCAGATTATTTCACTCATTGGCATCGTCCTGCTTGTAGCCTATTTGAAAATGCCTAATTTTCAGCAAGAGCAAAAAATACCCAAGTCGAACGTTTCGCTAACCGTACCAAGCCAGGTTAAGGGTGGGTGATGTCTACCCAAATGGGTCTTCTGCGTTTAGGGCGGGAAAAAAATGATTCAATTGCAAAAAAAGGCTCTAAATTGAAATTCATCTAGCTCAATTTCAATTTGGGGGCAAAAATTGCAATTGTGAACAAAAGCATCTTCCCCCCATGCATCTCCCCGAAGAACCCGAAACCACCCTCGAAGTCAATCTTCTGCCCATGATTGACGTGCTCTTCGTGGTGCTGATTTTCGTGATTTTAGTCAGCCTGGGTGCAGCGCGAATCGTTGGCTTGCCCGTGAACCTCCCCGCCGCCGAAACCGCCGAAGCCACCGATACCGAACCGTTGACAGTAACGATCGCCGCCGAGGGTGAAATTGCCCTTGCCCAGCAACCTGTGACCTTGGATGACCTGATCCCCACCGTCCAAAATCAGTACAGCGATCGCCGCATCATTCTCCTCAACGCCGATACCCAAGTTCCCCACGGTCGCGTGGTCGAAGTCCTCGATCGTCTGCGTCAGCTCCAAGGGGTACAACTGGCCATTGCAACCGATCCCGCCGAAACCAACCAAATGCCCCCTACACCAACGCCGGAGAATACACCCGCGTCACCACCTGCGCCAACCGCGCCATCGCCTCCGCAATCTCTTCCGGTGTCGCCGTCAAACTAAGGCGCAAACATTGCTGCTTGTGCGCCCAATCATTGCGCAAACCAGGGAAGAACGTCGAACCCGGAACCGCGATCACATCCACTTTTTTCAGTTCCTGATATAGCTCCCAATCCGTCATGGGCAACTGATCTAACCAGAGCCAGGCAAAAATCGCCCCTTCACCGCGATGGAGATACCAGGGCAGATCATCCGGCATCGCCTCATCCAGCGCCTGCTCTAGCACCGCAAACTTGGCTTGGTAATGGGGCCGAATCACTGTTTCTGAGATCTGCGCTAACCGTCCCGAAGTGATGGCCTGGGCGGCGATCGCTTGCCCATATCGCGCCGAATGAATGCAAAGATTTGTCTGGAAGCCTTCGAGCACGTCGATGATGGCCGGATCGCCGATCGCAACCCCAATCCGCTCCCCCGGTAGCCCCGCCTTAGAAAGACTCAGACAATGCACCACATTCTTACCCAGCAGCGGCGTCATCGCCGTGAAGTTCAGCGCCGGATAGGGCGGCGCGTAGGCGGAGTCGATAAAGACCGGGACATTGTAGGGAGCGGCCATCTGGGCGATTTGCTGCACCTCTGCATCGGTGAGCACATTGCCCGTGGGGTTACAGGGGCGAGAAAAAATCACACAGCCCGTTTGCGCATTAATCTGCACCTGGCTAAAGTCGGGGCGATATTTGAAGCGATGGGCGCTGGTGTCAATTTCGAGCTGGGGCTGGTAGGCAATTAGGGCATCCTGATCCAGACTGACTCCACCGTAGCCCGTATAGTCTGGGCTTAGGGGTAGCACGATCTGTCGTAGATTGCCCGCTGCATCTCGACCGCCGAAGGCATTGGCGGCGTAGAAGTAGAGGGCTTGGGAACCGGGAGTAATGAGGATGTGGCGATCGCTCAACTCAAGCCCATACCGCTGGTTAAAATCTTGCTTAACTGCCTCGATCAATGGTGCGTAGCCCTGACTCGACCCATAGCGCCCCACCACTTCACCATAATCCGGACTCTCTAAAAGCTGCTGGGTGCAGTCCCGCCACAACTGCTCCACCTCGGGCAACACAACCGGATTACCCGCACTCAGGTTGATGAATTGGCGCTCCCCTCCGCTGCGTAAGGTTTCAATAATATCTTTCATAATCGCCCGGACGCCCGTACGACGGGACATTTGGGCACCGAGTTGGGCAAGCTGAGGAGAAGTCATAGCAAGGGACAGAGGAGACGAGCAACAATTGAGAATAGTCCCCAATCTTACCCCATGCACCCATGCACCATGTTTCGATTCGCACAGCGGATATCCAGGCAGCGATCGCTTTCTATGAAGGCTTAGGCTTCACCGTTACGGAGCGGTTTACCACTGGATACACCCTCGCCTGTTGGCTTGAAGGCTTCGACGGGCGTTTAGAGTTGATGCAAATCCCGGAACCTGCCCCCGCCCCTGACCCCTTTGGCGATGAGCATTACGTGGGCTATTACCATTTCACGCTAGATTTGACGAATGTGGCGACGAGTTTACCGGCTTGGTTAAAGACCAAAAAAGCAGAGTATGCTGCTAAAGAACAGCCCTTAAAAATCTTACTTGAGCCCGAGCAACAGATGATTGGCGAACAGGTTTATGAAGTGGCGTTTGTTGCTGATACGGATGGGCTACCGATCGAGCTGTTGCGACGGTTGAAACAAGCAAGTCAGAGTAGGTAGAATTATAAATAGTTTATCAACAACACAACATAATCTAGTCTATGTATTGGCAACCCATTGAAGATCTACCCTCCGATTGGTCGAGTCTAGCGAGTACGGAGTTGCCACCACTTGTCCGGGTATGGAATGAGCAAGCAGAGCGTTTGCGTGACTCGGGTGAATTTAAAACGTTTTATCAACGGCTCAAACGTGAAATTGCCATTGAGACAGGAATTATTGAGCGATTGTACACACTCGATCGTGGCATCACTCGATTACTTATTGAGCAAGGAATCAATGAGGCTTTAATTCCCCATGGTGAAATTGGTTTGCCAGTCAAGCAGGTTGTTTCTTTGATTCAAGATCAAGAGGCGGCGATCGAAGGACTCTTTGATTTTGTGGGAGGTCAACGAACGCTTTCGACCTTCTACATCAAACAACTTCATCAGCTACTGACCCAAAATCAAAAAAGTACTTCAGCTCTCAATCCAGTTACAGGAAAGATTCAACAGATCCAGCTCATTCGCGGTGATTGGAAACGCCAGCCCAATAATCCGCTAAGACCCGATGGTACGGTTTATGAATATTGTCCACCGGAGCAAATCCAATCAGAAATGGAACAGCTTATTAGCCTACATCATGAGCACCAAAGCCAATCTGTTCCACCCGAAATTGAAGCTGCTTGGTTACATCATCGTTTTGCTCAAATTCACCCCTTTCAAGATGGTAATGGTCGAGTGGCCCGATGTCTAGCCAGCTTGGTGTTTATTCAGGAAAAATGGTTCCCTCTTGTACTGACACGAGACGATCGCGCTGCTTATATCTCTGCCTTGGAAGCTGCCGATCAGGGCAACCTGTCTCAGCTAATCAACCTATTTACTAAAAGCCAAAAACAGGCTTTCCTAAAATGCTTGGGCTTGTCAGAACAAATCGTTTCTGAAGGTCGAAATACAAAGGTTATCATTTCTTCAATCGCTCAAAAGTTTCAGCAGAGGCGATCCGCATCTATTCAAGAGCAGTGTGAGCAAGTTGAGGGATTTGCAAAAGTGCTTTTTGATATTGCAGAAAAAAAATTAAACGATGTATCAGACGAGATAAAGCTATCGGTTCAAAACTATGTTGATGACGCTGAAGTGTTTACTGTGCCTGCCCCAATTGGCGATAGCCGTTCCCATTATCATTACATTCAAATCGTTGAAACGGCAAAGCAGCTTGGTTATTTTGCCAACATAAATGACTACCATACATGGATTCAACTGGTGATTTCAGTTGAATTCTCGGTTATTCTACTGTTCTCATTCCACGTTGTTGGACGAGACTATCGAGGCTTGCTCACCTGTGCAGCTTGCGCTTACCACCGGAACAGTGGTGAGAATGGCGAAAATAACACCAGCGACATCCAATCTTTAACTGACTCGCCTTTTCAATTTTCCTACGCCGATGAAGCAGAAAACTTGAAAGTACGCTTTCAAGAATGGTTAGAGAATGCGGTGATTACAGGACTCGAATATTGGAATAAGAGCATTTAAGCACAATGTCTAATTCCGAGAGTTCCCAGCAATCACTCTTCTCCAGCAGGGGAAGACTCGGAAATCGCCCGGCTACAGGACCAATTACTCGGTAAGGCCGAGGGCCAGCCCATGCGGATTGCCTCGGGGCAAATGGTCGTGACGGTGAGCTGACAATCAATCAGTTGCAAGCCGTCACGATCGGCCTGTTTGAGGCTCTGCTTGAGAATAGAATCGTTCTTGAACTCCACCGTCTTATTGCATTGCACACAGACCATGTGATGGTGATGGTGCTGGGGTCGGTTGAGTTCGTAATGCTTATGTCCCTCCGCTAGCTCCAACTCCCGCAAAATGCCCATCCGCGCCATGAGCTTCACACTGCGATAAATCGTCGAAAGGCTAATCGTCTCACCCCGTTGGCAGAGCACCTCATGGAGCTCATCAGCACTGAGATGATCGCCGTGGGGCAGGTTTTGGAAGACGTGCAAGATAGTCTCACGCTGCGGCGTCAGACGCCACCCCCGCGAATTCAACTCAGCCTTCAACGTGTTGGCAGTGTAAGGCAGCATATTATGTTGTCAAGAATGTTGTCAGTAAAGCTCTTTGTTGACAATGATAAAGGGTTTCGTCAGTATTTTCAATATCCGAGCTTAGTTGAGAATTGTTTGCGTCTGTGATGGGGGCCAGGCATGATGAAGGGAAAATCATTTTACGAGTAATTATGTTTACCGGACTCATCCAGGCTCAGGGCATTGTCAGCTTAATAAGCCCGACGCAATTACAGATTACGGTGGTGCAACAGGCAGCGGCGATCGTCACCGATCTCGCCCTAGGAGACAGCATCGCGGTGGATGGGGTTTGTCTCACGGTCGAGAAGATTTTGTCCGGCGGCTTTGTTGCCACTATCTCGCCCGAAACGATCAGTCGAACTTGTTTAGGCGCAAGGGTTGAGGGCCAAACGCGCGTGAACCTAGAACCCTCCCTGCGGGTCGGGGGCAAGGTCGGTGGTCACTTCGTTACGGGTCACGTGGATGGGGTGGGCAGCTTGAGCACCGTGAAGACAACTGAAACCGCTTGGGAGCTGACCTTTAGTCCTAGCGCCGCGCAGCTAAAACAATGGCAAAATGCGATCGCCCCCTACATTGCCCCCAAGGGCAGCATCACGGTCAATGGTATTAGTCTGACCGTAGCGGATTGCGATCGCGCCGGAACCTGTTTCACCGTGGCGGTGATTCCCCACACCTACCAAGAAACGAATTTATCGCAGTTGCGATCGGGGGATACCGTCAATTTGGAAGGGGATATCCTCAGCAAATACGTCGAGCGGCTGCTGAACCGTTCCGCCGCATCCATAAACGATTTTGATCTGTCTTTCCTCGCCGAACATGGTTATGTTTAACGGGAAAAACTCATACAGGCCTTACTATCTCGTCGCTGGTGAAAGAGAATCCCGGTCACCCTGATCTGACTCTAGTCAACTCTGTGCGCTTGTACCCAACGCCGAAATTTCTTGAGCGTGGCATTCCGTCCTTGAGTTTCGCTTTTAGCCAAATATTGCGGAATCACTACACACAACGGCAAACCGGGGAAGTTGGGACTTTCTTTGACTG
>JBMYQW010000323.1:0-5820 GCA_049601735.1 Spirulinaceae cyanobacterium | reverse complement strand
TGTTGGCGCGATCGCCCCGCGTTGATGGCTTATTGATTGGGGTTAATGATTCCTTAACGTTGGCCCCCATCGTGGATAAAGTCATTGGCGCAGGCATTCCCACCATTGCCATTGACACCCCCCTCAACAGCGACCTGCTACTAACCACTGTCGGGTTTGATAATTTTTCGAGCGGTCAACTGATGGGGGAATGGGTAGCTGAACAGTTGCAAGGCACAGGACAGGTTGCCCTGCTCAATGGGCCGCTCGACCAACAAAATGCGATCGATCGCCAACATGGTTTTTTAACCGGATTACAACGGGGTCAAAACATTAAAATCTTGGGCGCTGAAGAAGGGAATTGGAAGCAAGATCTAGCCCAAGACATTACCCAAAAATGGCTTAAGCAATATTCTCAAATTGATGCCATCATTGCTGCCAACGACTACATGGCGTTAGGGGCAAGTGATGCGGCCGCTGCGGCTCAAGTGCCGCTTTTGATTACGGGGTTTGATGGGACTGAATTTGCCCTAGCGGCGATTCAAAACGGTAAGTTTGCCGCCACAATCAGTCAAGAATTTGCCCAACAGGGCCGCCTCGCCCTAAAACTCCTCGTTCGTCATCTTGAGAACCAAGAAACGTTTCCCCCTTTAATCCCCCTTACGAATAGCTTGATCATCACTCAAGAGAATCTCTAAGGCGATCGCTGCACGCCCCCCAACGTCCCCTCCACCTGGGCCTCCGCTTCATTCACCAAGCAGCGCAACTGCTCTAGTAAGTCTGGATCAGCCTGCTGCCACAGTCCCCGCTGGTTCGCCTCTAGTAGCCGCTCCGCCATATCCCGCAGCGCCCAGGGGTTTTTCTCGGTAATAAACTGCTGCACCTGCTCATCCAACAGATAGGATTTTGCAACACCTGCATACATAAAATCCTCCACACAATGCGCCGTGGCATCATAGGCAAAGAGATAGTCCACCGTCGCCGCCAGTTCAAACGCCCCTTTGTAGCCATGGCGCATCACCCCCGCGATCCACTTCGGATTAACCACGCGGGAGCGGTAGACACGGGCAATCTCCTCCGTCAGGCGGCGGACGCGGGGCTGCTCCGGGCGGGAATTATCGCCAAAATAGGTGACGGGGTTTTGCCCCTGACGCGATCGCACCGCTGCCGTCAGCCCGCCCTGAAACTGATAATAATCATCCGAGTCGAGCAGATCATGCTCCCGATTGTCCTGGTTGTGGAGCACAATTTCCAGCTTTTGCAACCGCTGCTCAAAGGCTTCCGGCGCATTATGTCCCTGCCCGGAACCCGTGTAGGCGTAGCTGCTCCAGTTGATGTAAGCCTGGGCCAGATCTTCGTCCGTCGTCCAGTTTTGTGCTTCGATGAGGCCCTGGAGCCCCGCACCGTAAGCGCCGGGCTTAGAGCCAAAGATGCGATACGTTGACCGTGTTGCGGCCTGTTCAGGCGAGAGCCCTTGGGCTTGCCAGGTGGCTTGATCCTGCTGGACTTGGGCCGCTAGGGGATTTTGCTCGGGGGGTTCATCGAGTTGGGCGACAGTGGCAATGGCGCGATCGCAGAGATCAATCAAATTCGGGAAGCTATCCCGGAAAAACCCCGAAATCCGCAATGTCACATCCACCCGTGGTCGCCCCAGCACCGAGAGCGGCAAAATCTCAAAATCCACCACCCGCCGCGCCTGCCCATCCCACACAGGTTGCACACCCAGTAGCGCCAACGCCTGGGCAATATCATCGCCTCCGGTGCGCATGGTTGAAGTCCCCCAAACCGAGAGCGCCAGGGATTTGGGATACTCCCCTTGTTCTTGGGTGTATTGCTCAACGACCTGTTCCGCCGCCTTGCGCCCCACCAGCCAGGCCGTTTCTGTGGGAATGGCGCGAATATCTACGGAATAAAAGTTGCGTCCGGTGGGCAACACCTCCGGCCGTCCCCGCGTCGGCGCACCGCTCGGGCCGCTGGGGATGTATTCGCCGTTGAGCCCTTTGAGTAAGTGGGTGATTTCTTGTTGGGTGGCAGTGAGGTGGGGTTTGAGGGTGTGATTGATCCAATCGAGAACGTTATGGGTTGCGGGGCCGATCGCTGCTCCGGTTGCCACCAGTTCATTGGCGCGTTCTTCGAGGCGGGCGATCGCATCGCCCACGGTGCGACAGGGTTGGCCTTGGATTTCCAGATTGATGATCCGTCCGTAATCGGTGTCGAGGGGATCAAAACCCGACCCACCCCGGTCTACGCTACGCTTGACCGCCCCTCCCAAGAGGGGATTTTCTAAACTCAATTTCTGGCTGGAAATCGTCTGAGTTGTTATGGGAGGTGATTCAGATCTCCTCTTGGGAGGAGTACCCCGTTCGCGCAGCGTTCCGGAGGAACTAGGGGGAGGTGGGTCGGGTCTATTGTTCCCTGCAACCCCCAGATCCGCCCAAATCGCCTGGGTCAACCCCAACCGCCCCGGTGTTGGCAAGCGAGCGATCGCCACGATCAAATCTCGCAACTGTGTCCCCTCGGGACATTGCCCAAAAATATGCAACCCATCCCGGATCTGGGCTTCTTTGAGTTCGCAGAGATAGCCATCGGCACAGGTGAGGAATTGGGCCAGCGTCTCGCGGCTGACTTCGGCCACTCCCAAATCTTGATGTAAGTTGGCGGCTTGGACTTGCTCGGTGATGCGATCGCCAATTAGCCCCAATCGGGTCGGATCAAGGGTCTGGGCTTCGTAATATTCATCAATCAAGCCCTCGATCGCCTGCAACTCGCCGTAGAGTTCGGCGCGGGTGAGGGGCGGCGTGAGATGGTCGAGGATGACAGCCTGCGATCGCCGCTTCGCCTGCGACCCTTCGCCGGGGTCATTAACAATGAAGGGATAAAAATTGGGAATCGCGCCCAAGGCAACTTCGGGATAGCATTCCGCAGAGAGCGCCAAACTCTTACCCGGCAACCATTCTAAATTGCCATGCTTGCCCAGATGGACGATCGCAGCCATGCCAAAGGTGCGATGGAGCCAGAAATAATAGGCCAGGTAATGATGCGTCGGTTCGAGATCCGGCGCATGATAATTCAAACTCGGGTCAAGGTCGTAGCCCCGCGAGGGTTGAATACCCACGAAAATGTTACTCAGTTGGAGGCCCGCGATCGCCATATCCTCCTGGGGAGGCTCTCCCCAGCGATCGCAAACTTGTTTCTGCACCGCTGCGGGTAGCGTGGCGAAGTAGGCTTGATAGTCCGTTGCGCTGACGGTTTGATGCACCGCCCGTAACCCCTGCCCTTCAGGGTCATTGGTGATGCCTGCGGTGAGGTGGGCAATCAGGTCATCGCCATTGCGGGGAATTGCAGAGATGCTGTAACCCTCGACTTGCAGGGCTTGGAGCAGCGCCACGCAACTGGCGGGCGTGTCGAGACCCACCCCATTGGCCAAGCGACCGTCTTTGTTGGGGTAGTTGGCGAGGATCAGGGCGATACGGCGATCGCTCACGGGAGTTTGGGCGAGGTTGACCCAGCGGGCAGCAAGGGCGGCGACGAATTCGATGCGATCGCGCCTCGGCTGATAGACCACCACATCGGTTTGCAGTTGCTCATGCCAGGTTGCAACGGCTTTAAAGGAAATCGCCCGACTGATAATCCGCCCATCCACCTCCGGCAACGCCACATTCATCGCCACATCACGAGGGTTGAGCCCTTGAAAACTGCGCGTCCACTGCTCCTCAGTGCCACCGCTGAGGATGGTTTGAATCACGGGGATATTGAGCTGGCTCCAGAGTTGCGGTTGCTCTTCTTGACCCAGTTTGGCGAGGGAGAAGCTGGTGGTGTTGAGGATGACCTGAACACCCTGGAGAAATTCTGGAAGTTCGGCCTGGACTTCGGGGTCTTGGAGGGAGGAGATGAACAGGGGGAGGGGGGTGAGGTGGCGCTGGCGAATGGCTTGACAGAGGGCGTCAATCGCTAAGGTGTTGCCCGCGAGGTAATGGGCGCGGTAGAAAAGGATGGCGACTTGATCTGATTCTCGGTGCGTTACGCTATCGCTAACACACCCTACTTCTAAAGCCGAGTTCCCTGTAGGGGCGGGTTTGAAACCCGCCCCCACGATCTTCTGTTGCACATTGTCGTATCGCCCCACCTTCGGCACAGTCTCAGGCGATCGCACCGCATTCTGTCGCCCCAAACCCACATGGGCCGCAAACTGCATCCCATTGGCCACATTCGCCACACCGCCCGCGAGGAGGTATTGCCAAAGCTGATGCACCTGGGTCAGCGCGACTGTGGAATGGCTCATCAGGTCGGGGTCGGGGCGATCGTCGCCGGGGAGGACAAACAGGGCGGCGCTGGTTTGCTGGGCGATCGCTTTCACGACTTCCAAGCCATAAGACCAGTAGGCTCGACCGCCGAGGAGGCGCAGGATGATCACTTGGGCTTTTGAGAGGACGCGATCGCCATAATCATCAATGCTGTAGGGCTGCTGGAGTTGTAGCAGATTGACGGCTCGGATCTCCGGAAAGTCTGATGGGAGTTGGGGCAGGGCAGCGGCAAGGGTTTGAATTTCTGTGTCGGCACTGGTGAGAAACACCAGCGGCGCGGGGGTCTGCTCGACCAGAATTACGCCGTCTAGATCAGGGTTCCAGCCGCCAGGGGTCGCAGCGATCCGGTGCATAGAGAATCAATCATCCAGCGATGAGGAGAACGGCTTGATCCTATCAGGAGGCGGCGCGGTTGGGCTCACGATGGCAAACCCTCCCTTGTAGAATCAAAATATGCTTTAGCTTGGATTCAAATTGTCATGAAATACAAAGTTGCGCTGCACCAGTCAGAGGAAGGCTTTAGCGTCTGGGTTCCTGGCTTACCGGGATGCCATTCCCAGGGAGAAACCCGTGATGAAGCTCTGGAAAATATTGCCGATGCGATCCGAGACTATCTGGATGTGGTGATGGAGCAAGTCGGGGATGCAGATGTTGCTGAAGTTGAGGTCGCCGCTTAAGTTATGCCGAAGTTACCGGGCGTCAATCATTTGGATGCTGTACGGGTCTTGAAGAAGGTTGGCTTTCGCATCGCACGACAAGGCAAGCATATTGTGATGACCGATGGCAGTCGAACTGTGACGATCCCTCGACATAATCCTGTGAATGCTTACAGTTGTTGGAATTCGAGTGGGTGGAGTCCGGCGATTTTGCTGGCACGGCCGAGGGTGATTTGTTCTTGTTCAAAGAGAGCAACGGCAATTTCTCGAAGTCGGCTTCGTTGAAAGCGTCGGTTTGGTTGAGGGTGTCGGGAAGGTTGAGGATGAGTTGCATGGCGGGTGCTGAGATTAAGCGACTGTGGGCGGGCGAAGGAGAGCAAATGTAGGGTGTGTTAGGCGGCTTTTTTGTGTCAGTTCATGAATCATCAATATTCCCGCCGTAACGCACCGATGCGAGGTTTATAAAATGGGTTGTGGTGCGTTACGCAGGAGCAAGGGTTAAACCGTTTTTTATGATTTTTCTCTCTGCTAACGCACCCTACTACTCTCTAACTTCAGACAAGATACGATCGTGGAGTTCTGAACTGACTCGAAAACCCGCCTCATCCACAAGACACTCCACCACAGGTTTAACGGCGGCCAGTAATCCTTGCTCTTTGGCATGGATGAGAATTCCTAAGATTCCGCGAATTTTGAGGCCATATTGCGAGGCAACCCGCCGTCCTAAACGCTCATCAATGAGTAGACGGCTTGCTTTGATTTCAGTCGCCAAGACGATCGCACTCGCTTCGCCAGGCTCAAGGGATGGGGTGAGCGTTTGCAGTAATCGTGTGTTGCGACAATCTTCATTTACCAGCCGTCCTGACGCAGGCTGCTGAGAT
>JBMYQW010000322.1:0-5821 GCA_049601735.1 Spirulinaceae cyanobacterium | reverse complement strand
GACCCACCCCGGTCATCGCTACGCGAGACCGCCCCTCCCAAGAGGGGATTTATGGAGCTTGAGGAAATAACTCGGTAATACGAGATCGCCAAAACTGGCTTGTGGTGGGCATTGCCCACCCTACGTAGTTACTCTGGGTTGATTCACTAGAATGATTCGGTCTGTTCTTCGTAGTCGTAAATCGTCAGACCTAAGATTTTGAGATAGGCGCGATCGTCAGCGGTGATGTGGGGCTGGTCGAGAATTTTGTTGATCTGGGCTTGGGTAGCCTGATATTCCTGCTCGTTGGTGATGGGACGGGGCGGAAACAGATTGATCAACTCAAGGTATTGGGGGCTAGGGACCTTTAAACCCGTCGTCATTTTTCCATTTCTCCTTGTCGTAGTCAGCGTGAGTAAGTACTGACTAGATGAAGACCATTTTATAGTCGTAGTCAATGTGGGCGATCAGTCGGTAAGTAGGCCAGGGTAGAAAAAGAGAGCTAGATTGAGAGATGTAAAGGGGCGACAGAAGAAACAGGTGAACTTATGGGAGCAAGAATGAGGGTATTTCTAAGCCCAGAGGAAGAACGAACCCTATGGGAGCTAAGGAAAGCCACCAGAGAGTGAAAGACCGAGCAGAAGCCCTGAGCTGTAGGGTGGGCAATGCCCACCACAACCTGATTATAAATCGATCGCCAGTTCATCGAAGCCAATCGTAAGGTGGGCAAAATTAGCAATCCTAAAGTAGAGATCAGGTTGTCCAATATTTAGCCACTTTACGGCTAATCACTTCGCCCCTCCACCTCCACAACAGATAAATCCAACGCCGCCGCCACCTGTTCCGCCGTCAACCCCATTGCTAACAACCGAGGAATCGCCGCCCGTCGGGCTTGATATTCCTGATCAGCCCGTTGCTGCTCCTGATTCGCCCGCTGCTGTTCCTGTTCAGCCCGCTCTGACCCAGCCAAGAGTAAATTCCCCTCGGCATCCCACCAGCGCAACCAGGGCAACTCCATATTCTGATAGGTTCCCTGCCAGATGCCCAACTCAACACCCAACTCCTCAATCGGAAACCGCCCCTGCCCATTCGCACTCAACAACTGATACCGATTCCGGAGTAAGACATAGACCTCAACTTGCGCTTTTTGCACCTCATAGATGGCATAGTAAGCAGGACGAATCACCGTCTCATAGATCCAAAACTTACCTTTCCAAGGTGTGTTATCCCGCTCCTCAGCCCCTGTTCCCGAGACAAACTCGATCACGAGTTGCGGCGGAATGCTCTCCTGCCAAAGCACGTAGGAACGCCGCATTTGACCATCCAGTAGGGGCGGTACATTGGGCACATAAAACCAATCGGGTGCTTCAGCCCCTCGGTGGAGCGGTTCCGGCGGTTGTGCCTCTCGCCAGTAAATACCGCTATCCTGACCAATGCAATATTGCCCGTCGGGATGAAGTTGATTGAGAATCGGTCGAATAGATTCCGTCAGGAGGATACTTTGAGGATGCTCTTGAAAGTTTTTCACAAATTCACCGTCAGACTCAGGCAGTTGGGTGTGATCGGGAAAGGGTCTGGGATAGCTATCCTCCACTATGGGTGATGGGGAATTTAGGCGCTGAGTTGTCATGGGAGGAAAAAAAGGGGCAATTTTTAGGGTTAGCATTGCCCACCACAACCCGATTATAAATCGATCGCCAGTTCATCGAAGCCAATCCTGACTCTGACAAAAATTGGAGATTAATCGTAAGGTGGGCAAAATTGACGATCGCCCACCCCACATATCTAACCTCTAACTATCCTGAATCGGCGATTGAATCTCCACCACATTCGGCGGCGTTGAAGGTGCTGGTGCAGACGGTACATTCCCGCTCCCCTCACCCGTCGCATTGTCATTCAAGAAACCCTTGAGCTGACCAATCAGCGTCGCCAACTTACCCTCATCAAGTAGCGAATTAATCAACTCCAACCCACTGGTCGAGAGCAGGAGCTTATTAATATCCCCCAACCCACTGCCGTTTCCGTCGCCACCATTCGCACCAGGGAAAGCATAGATGCGCGCATCCCCCAACACACCCGGCTGCGGCGCAAGAGACTTCGCCAGATCCGGCAGCTGCCCCGCCACCTCCGGGAAGAGTTCCTTGATCAGATCCGCCGTCCGATTCGCCGTACTCACCGCATTCGCCGCATCAATCAACGCCCGTTGACCTTCCGCTTCTGCCAGATCTTTAAAGCGATTCGCCTCCGCCAACGTCCGAATCGATTCCGCTTCCAACTCCGCTGCCTGACGCGCAATCTCCGCCTGACGCCGCCGCCGGAACACATCAATTTCCACCACGTTTTGATCGGCAATTTGCTTCTCTTGGGCGGTCTGTTCTGCACCAATTACCGAGAGGCGACGTTCCCGTTCCGCTTCTTCCACCTCTTTAGCGGTTTGCACGGCGGCTTCGGCTTGGGCACGTTCGGCTTCGGAGGCAAAGCGTTCTTTTTCCTTTTCGGCGATCGCGATCGCCGTTGCTTCTTGAGCAATTTGGGATTCTTGCTGGGCAGCAGCGACTTCAATTTGGGCCCGCAGCCGGGAAGATTCCACCTCTTGATCTTGCAAGATCTTGTTGCGCTGGATCTTGGCAGATTCTTGGTCTTGGGACTCCTGAATTTCCCGCGCTTTTTGGGCTTTGAGCGATTCGATTTCCTGCTGCTGGTTCAGGCGAGCGGCTTCAATGTTTTTGACCTGATCCAGTTGGGCTTGTTCTTTTTGTTCCGCGATCGACAGGGTTTGCTTCTCGGCATCGAGTTCTTGCTGCTCGATCGTCACTTGGGTGGTCAGTTCCACTTCCCGTTTTTGCTGAATTGAGCGTTGAATCGTTTCCGTGCGCAGCCGGACGCCCTGGGCATCAAAGAAGTTGTTTTCGTCGTAGGTGTCGCTCTCTTCAATCTCAGAAATGGCAATGTTGTTGAGCGTCAGACCGACTTTTTTCAGGTCTTGCTCCACCAGGTTCAGCACCTCATCGGCAAAGCCAATCTTGTCCGAGTCAATCTCTGCCAGACTCTTCTTTTTCGCTGCCGCCCGGATCGCATCATCTGCCCGTTTTTCTAGGGCATCTTTGATATCTTCTTCCGAGATTTTGCCCTGCTTCGAGAGTCGTGCGGCGGCAGTGCTCACATCTTGCTCATCGGCATTGACGCAGACATAGAAGGTCACACGCATATTCGCCCGCAGGTAATCCTGGGTGCGAACCGCTAGCGTCCCCGTCCGTTCCACATCAATGAAAATCTCGCGCAACGGCACACGGGTCAGCTCATGAAATCCCGGCAGCACCATACAACCGCCATTGAGAATGACTTTCTTTTTCTTGTTGAGAATCCCCCCGGTACGAACAAAGGCTTCGTTGTTTGGCGTGATGACATAAAACAGTTTGTAAATCCACAGCACTAACAGCACTAGAAATACAGCACCAACAGCACAGACAGCCGCAACCAGAACCCAACTACCAATATTGGTGATGGTTTCAATGGGCTCGGCTTGAGCCAGAATCAGTGGTTCTGTGGATTGCTCAGAAACTAATTGAGCCTGCTCATCTCGACGGAAATAGTCTTGAGAATTCCCAGTGTTGCTTGCAGGGGATTCGAGCTCAGGCAATAAATCGAGTTCCGCGAGATTGGGTAGAGATTGGAGCAGTGCAAACTGAACGTCCATGGGGAGTTTATCTCCGAGAGTCTTGGATCGGTTGGTAATTAGCAAGCCAACGATCTTCATCAGAAGTATCCTTGGCGATCGCCAAATAAAGGGGCGGACGATGATCGATAATCAACACTTGCTGACCCCGATGGGGCGCCACCTGAGCCCATTGAGGTAGGGCAGCACTCACGGTAACGAGGTTCTTGTAGGGGTCGGTGACATCCACTTGACCAATCTGGCCGCTAGTGAGGTGGGGGACGGTTTTAGAACTCACGGTGCCGAGGCAACCCACGAGGCGATCGCTGCTGGCATCTTCACCGAAAGTGGCAAAGATGCGACCGATCGGGCGGGTAATCATGCTACCGAGCCACAGGGCACAGCAGCCAGAGCCCACAAACACCAAACCCCCCAGCCCCAGAAACGCGGTGGGGATTTGACCGAGGAGTTGGGCGGCGATCGCATTCCCAACCCAGCCGACTAAACCCCAAAGAAAGAGATCCGTCGCCAAGAGCAGCAGTAAGGGCACTTTGCCAATGCCAAACCAGGCCAGCAGGGGGACAATCCCCCAATTCACATCCATCTCTGGGCTCTCACCATCTAAGCCTAAGACTTCGCTTGTCTCAACGTCGAGGTCATCATCACCGCCGACAGAAAGCATTAACAGAAATAACAAGACCCCTGACCCCAACAAGATCCAGTAGGGCAAATTCGCCAAGCTCCAGAGCCATGTCATTGTTATGTTGATTTGTCTCGATCAATCGTCTCCTCTAGCTTAGGAGAGGGGTTCGGCGGATTCGGTAATCCTCAACGATTCTTCAAACTTTGCGCCCCTCTCGCCTCAATGGAGCTATCCGTTAATTAGCCAAAGGATTTCGGGAGGCGACTGACGATTGATTTGTACGGGGTCTGAACCCGCTTGAGCGGGTTTTCGCTTTGAGCCTTGGGGTTTAGCCCTAGGCTCACGGGACTTTCGGGTCAATCCCACAGTCCGCAAAGCTCTCAAACGCATGGACATATCCCCAAAGGAGAGGCTTTGCCAACGACAAGCTCAGTCGAGCACTCATAGATCAAGCAGGCTGAAAGCCAGCTTTTGTGGTCTGCAATCGATTCCCCAAAGCCTTTCGTTACAAGGATTGCAATAACTTTTGGGCAAAGGATAGCTTAATGAATAAGCTGTCATCATCTAGCTTTCAGCCCCTTTCCCCGTTTTTTGAGTCGGGCACTCTAGCCATGACCCTATCCGGCTTCTGACCTGACTTGAGGGCGCACCCTAAATTTCTCCAGACAAACCTTAATTCCCGCGCGATTAACAGCCTCCCAAAAACCAAGTACACTGAACTCTTGGCTTTGTTCACCCCTCCTGACGCACCATGGCATCGACGATCCGCGAGCTGCATATCCAACTCACCAGTAAAGACCGTTCAGCGGTTGAGATCACCACCGAGGCTCTAGAGCGGATTGAAACCCTAGAACCCCAACTGCATAGTTTTTTGCACGTGACGGCAGAACAAGCCTTGGCCCAGGCTAAAGCCGTGGACGCCCAGATCGCCGCCGGGGAAGAGATTGGCCCCCTCGCAGGCATTCCCATTGCCATTAAAGACAACCTCTGCACCGCAGGCATTCCCACCACCTGCGCCTCCCGCATTTTGGAGGGGTTTGTCCCCGCCTATGAGTCCACGGTGACGCGCAAGCTCAAGGCCGCTGGGGCGATCATGGTCGGCAAGACCAATCTAGATGAATTTGCCATGGGCAGTTCCACCGAGAACTCGGGTTATGGCCGCACCTGTAATCCTTGGGATCTCGATCGCGTTCCCGGTGGTTCCTCGGGCGGCTCGGCGGCAGCAGTGGCGGCGGGGGAATGTGCGATCGCCCTTGGCTCCGATACGGGCGGCTCGATCCGGCAACCCGCCGCCCTCTGTGGCGTGGTCGGCATGAAGCCCACCTACGGGCTGGTTTCGCGCTTTGGTCTGGTAGCCTACGCCTCATCGCTGGATCAGGTGGGGCCCTTTGCCCGCTCCGTAGAAGATGCCGCGATTTTGCTAGAGGCGATCGCCGGCCACGACCCCCAAGATTCCACTAGCCTCCAGGTGAGCATTCCCCGCTACGTGGACAACCTGCGCCCCAACTTCCGTCCCAAGGCCAAACTGCGCGTGGGCATCATTC
>JBMYQW010000321.1:0-5832 GCA_049601735.1 Spirulinaceae cyanobacterium | reverse complement strand
AAACAAAATATACGGCGGTAGGGGCAGGTTTCAAACCTGCCCCTACAGGGATTCTGCGGGTTTATCGAGCGGATTTAGTCTTAAACCGTCAAATATCCAAATCGTTTAGATCCAGTTTCGGCGCATTGGTTTCAATGAATTCCCGGCGCGGCGCAACCTTATCCCCCATCAAGACGGTAAAGATGCGATCGGCCTCGGCGGCGTCTTCAATTTCGACTTTGCGCATCATCCGGGTTTCCGGGTTCATGGTGGTGTCCCAGAGTTGGGTGGGCATCATTTCCCCGAGACCCTTAAATCGTTGGATATTGTAGTTGGCGTTGCTGGGGAATTCTGCGATCGCCGCGCTCAGTTCGCGATCGCTGTAATGGTAATTGTGGTTCCGCCCCCGTTCGAGTTTGTAGAGCGGCGGACAGGCAATATAAATATGACCCTGATCGATGAGATCGCGCTGGTAGCGGAAGAAGAAGGTCAACAGCAACGTACGAATGTGGGCGCCATCCACATCGGCATCGGTCATGATCACGACCCGGTGATAGCGCAACTGGCTTACGTCAAAGTCTTCGCCCTTGATGCCGAGACCCAACGCTGTGATCAGGGACTGAATCTCGTTGTTTTTGTAGATCTTGGCATCGTCGGTCTTTTCGATATTGAGGATCTTGCCCCGCAGTGGCAAAATGGCTTGGGTGCGGCGATCGCGCCCCTGCTTGGCCGAGCCGCCCGCAGAGTCCCCCTCCACAATGAAAATTTCCGACTCCGCCGGGTCACGAGAGCTACAGTCGGCCAGCTTACCCGGCAAAGGCGAAGACTCCAGCACCGACTTGCGCCGCACCAGTTCTCGCGCTCGCCGCGCCGCTTCCGCCGCCTTAAAGGACTGGACGGCCTTTTCTAAAATCAAATCGGCAACAGCGGGGTTAAATTCTAGATACTCATTGAGAACTTCCCCGACCACAGAATCCACAATGCCTCGGACTTCGGTGTTGCCCAATTTTGTTTTGGTTTGCCCTTCAAATTCAGGATCAGGGACTTTGACCGAAATCACGCCCGTGAGCCCTTCGCGGATGTTCTCTCCGCCCAGATTCTTTTCGTTTTCTTTGATGCGGTTGCGCTTGCGGCCCACCACATTCATCGTGCGGGTGAGTACCGCTTTTAGACCTTCTAAATGAGTTCCCCCATCCACCGTGCGGATATTGTTGGCAAAACCCAGCAGGTTATCGCTGTAGGCATCAATGCACCATTGCAGCGCCACTTCCACCTGCACGCCATCCTTGTCGGCTTTGGCATAGATGATGTCGGGGTGCAAGGGGTCTTTGTCGCGCACCATGTAGGCGACATATTCCTTGATGCCGCCTTCGTAATAATAGGTTTCAATGCGGGGTTCTTCGGGGCGGTGGTCACTGAACGTGATTTTGACCCCAGCGTTGAGATAAGCCAGCTCCTTGAGACGACCGGCTAGCGTGTTGTAGTCGAAGTCCGTGGTTTCGGTGAAGATCGTATTATCCGGGAGAAACGTGACCGTGGTTCCAGTGGATGCTTGCTGCGGATCTGGCGCAGATCGTAAGTCGCCCATGGGCTCACCCCGCTCGTAGCGTTGGGTGTGGCGCTGCTGGTCGCGGCGAATTTCCACCTCGACCCATTCTGAAAGGGCATTAACGACGGACACCCCCACACCGTGTAAACCGCCCGAGACCTTGTAGCCGCCGCCGCCGAATTTGCCGCCTGCGTGGAGCACGGTCATGACCGTTTCCAATGCAGACTTACCCGTAGTGGGATGGACATCCACCGGGATGCCGCGCCCATCATCCGTGACGCAAACAGAGCCATCGGCGGCAATCTCTACCTCAATATGGGTGCAATAGCCCGCGAGGGCTTCATCCACTGAGTTATCAACCACCTCGTACACGAGATGATGTAGCCCCCGCGGCCCGGTCGAGCCAATATACATTCCCGGTCGCTTGCGTACGGGCTCTAGACCTTCTAAGACCTGAATCTGGTCAGCACCGTAATCGCTTTGGCTGGTGGTGGTCATGAAATAATCCTCAATAATTCCCTTGAAAATCGACTCAGCGTTTCGTAGAGGCGCTTAAATGACTAAAATCTAGTAAATTTTAACACAAAAGGGTTGAGGCGGGTTTTAGAAGCCGTTCGGGTCAAGATATTCTTCGGGGTTGATCCCCCGATATTTTGCAAAAGTCTGTACAGTCTCTAATATCCTCTTTAGATTTGGCTTTGCTCAAGGATCACCTGTGCCACAAGTTTGTCCCGTAGCGCGGGCGTCTCGCCCGCCTTGGATTTGGATAACGAACAAGGTTTTGCCTCTCATTGATTCATGCGGCAGAGTCGCCAGGGAGTCGCATTATGGCAGAGCACTGGATACGAGGCGTTTACGCGTTTAGAAAAAATCGGGATCAACTGTGACACGAACTCCCAAGAGGTCTTCTAAAGCCATCATCATCTCTTCGGGGGTTGCGGGGGCGCGGCTGCTGGCGGGGCCTTTGAGGAAGTCTTTAATCGTGATTTTACGATTGCGAAAGGCTTGGACAAAATCCCGAATTTCTTCAATTTGCTCGATCTCTTCGTTGGCTTCAAGCATCATCTGTTCAAACATATCAACGCCCGCTTTCTGAGCCTGACGGTACGTTTTGAGCATTTCGCCCTCCTGGGTATTGTTGCGCAGGTTGCGCAGCTCGGCTTTGATGCCTTCGTACTGTTCCCGCAGGGTTTTATTCTGTCGCTCCAAGGTCTGGCAAGCCCGTTCGAGATCATCCCCACTTTCAAATTCTCTAGCATCGAGTTCACCGGATTGCTGCTGCTCTTCAAGTTCCAACAGCCGAGCAAAATCACCGTCTTTGTAGGCCCGGTTGATCTCTTTCATGATCTCGGTGTGGATCGCCTGGGTGTCTTCATCTTCGGCGCGATCGGGGTGATACACCGAGGCGAGGCGTAAAAAGGTCTGGCGCATATCTCGCTGGTTTTCCGGGCGATCGGGCGTTGGTTCCCGGGCATCGCCTGAGCCGGAACCAAAAGGATTACCGCCCTCGAAATCCGGCTCTTCATCCTCAAAGGGCAGCGGTTCGTCCCATTCATCCTCGTTCTCATCTTGAAAAAACTCTGGTCTAGGGCTAATGATGCCCATCATTTGCAGGCTGCGATAGACTCGCTCAATATCTTTGCGAGACTTTTTGCCGAGCTTGCGCTTGGTAAAAATATCATCAAAGAGTTGATGAATTTCTTCATCGAGGGCTTGCATGCGCTTCATCGGCTCTGCGCCCTGCTGGAAAACTTCTGAGGCAAGCGATCGCACCCGTTCAATAAAGTTATCGAGTTCAGTGCGTTTGCGCTTAATCTGCTTGAGCAACCATTGGCGATCTTCTTGTAGGTCGAAGAATTTTTGGTGCAGTGCGGTTTGGGCTAGCGTCGCCACTTCAGGATTCGTTGGCGTCTGCGCCGGGGTTTTGACCCGAACCCAGCGACGCTGAGTTTTTTTGTTCTTCTTCTTCGCCATGGTTTAACCCCCGACTCAAAACCACAAACCCTAATTATAAGTCCTGGTGTGGGAGCTATTTAGGGCGTGTCATTAATCAAACTCAGAAGTCTTATGGGACAAGGGACAAAACGCCCGACCCAAAAAACAGAAAAAGGGGCTGTACGCTAGACATAGCAATGGTTTTAAATCTAAATTTTGAAGTCTAAATAATGACAGCCCCTCGTCACCAAAGCTCACGTTAACTATCAATCTTCAATACCGCCATAAACGCCTCCTGGGGCACATCGACCGAGCCCACTGACTTCATCCGTTTTTTACCCTTCGCTTGCTTTTGCAGGAGCTTTTTCTTCCGAGAAATATCGCCGCCATAACATTTAGCGAGGACATCTTTGCGGAGGGCGGGGATATGTTCACTGGCGATGATTTTCGAGCCGATCGCTGCCTGGATGGGAATTTTAAACTGATGGCGAGGAATCAGTTCTTTGAGTTTTTCCGCCATCGCCCGACCCACGTTATACGCCTTATCCCGGTGGACAATCATCGCCAAGGAATCCACCGGATCGCCATTCACCATCATGTCCAGCTTGACCAGATTATTTGGCTTGTAACCCGTCACCTGATATTCCATGCTGGCATAGCCCCGTGAGCGAGACTTGAGCTGGTCAAAAAAGTCCGTCACTACCTCGGCGAGGGGAATATCGTAAACCAAGGTGGTGCGACTGGTGGTGAAGTAGCGCATATCCTTGAATTCGCCGCGTCGGGTTTGGCAAAGATCCATCAACGTGCCCACGTATTCTTCCGGCGTAATCACCTCCAGATGAATGTAGGGCTCTTCGATTTTTTCCCGCTGTTGGGGGTCAGGCAGGTTGCTCGGGTTCTCAATTTCCATCACCTCGCCCTTAATCGTCGTCACTCGGTAGACCACTGAAGGCGCAGTCGTGATCAGGCTCAGGTTGTATTCTCGCTCCAGACGCTCCTGGACGATTTCCATGTGCAACAGCCCCAGGAAGCCGCAGCGGAAGCCAAAGCCCATGGCGCTAGAGGTCTCCGGTTCGTAGGCCAGCGCCGCATCGTTGAGCTTGAGTTTATCCAGCGCATCGCGCAGGTCGGGGTATTGGTCGGCATCGATGGGGAAGAGCCCGCAGAAGACCATGGATTTGGCTTCGGTGTAGCCGGGTAATGGTTCGGCGGCTTGGGCCCCGGCCAGGGTAATCGTGTCGCCCACGCGAGCATCGCTGACGGCTTTGATCGAAGCGGCGAGGTAGCCCACCTCGCCCGCGTGCAATTCATCGACGTGAACCTGGTTGGGGGAGAGGACACCCAATTCATCCAGGTCGTATTCCTTGCCCGAGGCCATCAAGCGCACGCGATCGCCCTGCTTGAGCGTGCCATCCACCACTCGGAAGTAAACAATCACGCCGCGATAGGGATCGTAATAGCTATCAAAAATCAAGGCCCGCAGCGGTTCGGCGATCGTATCGGATGGCGGCGGCACAAAGGTGACGATCGACTCCAGAATCTCATCCACGCCGAGGCCCTGCTTGGCGGAGGCCAGGATCGCCCCGCTACAGTCGAGGCCGATCACTTCTTCAATCTCGGCGATGACGCGATCGGGTTCTGCCCCCGGCAAGTCAATCTTGTTGAGCACGGGGATAATTTCCAGGTCATGCTCCAGGGCCAGGTAGACATTGGCTAGGGTCTGGGCTTCGACGCCCTGGGAAGCATCCACGACCAAGAGCGCCCCTTCACAGGCAATCAGCGATCGCGACACCTCATAGGAAAAGTCCACATGGCCCGGCGTGTCGATCAGGTTCAGCACATAGTCCTGACCGTCCTCGGCTTTATAGTTCATCCGCGCTGCTTGCAGCTTAATCGTAATGCCCCGCTCCCGTTCAATGTCCATATTGTCCAGGAACTGGTCTTGCATCTCGCGGTTGGCGACAGTTCCGGTGGTCTGCAAGAGGCGATCGGCCAGGGTGGACTTGCCATGGTCGATATGGGCAATGATCGAAAAATTACGAATCCGCTCGGTCGGGACGCTGGTCATAATGCTACAAGCCGCCGTGAAAACTTAACAAGCCTTAATTTTAGCGCCGGATGGCGATCGCGCTCGGCCATGTCATCCATGAAGGGAATTTCCCGCAATCTCCGGCAGGACTCTAAACCCTGAACTTCTAAGAAACAAATCTTGGATTAGTACATAACACCCGAACCCACCCCGGTCGTCGCTGCGCGAGACCGCCCCTCCCAAGAGGGGATTTCTGGATTAAAATCTCCTCCTGGGAGGAGTACCCCGGAGGGGGGAGGTGGGTCGGCCCACTTCGCTTCTTGGCAGAAAGTTTCTTCCG
>JBMYQW010000320.1:0-5864 GCA_049601735.1 Spirulinaceae cyanobacterium | reverse complement strand
TATTCCGGTGGGTTACGCCGTCGCCTAGACTTGGCCGCCGGACTGCTCCATCGCCCGGATGTGCTGGTGCTCGATGAGCCCACCGTGGGTTTGGATATCGAAAGTCGCTTTGTGGTCTGGGAGTTTTTGCGCCAACTCCAGGCCGCCGGAACCACAGTGCTGATCACCAGCCATTACCTCGAAGAAATTGACTCATTGGCCGATCGCCTGGCCATCATCGATCGCGGTGTTGTCCTTGCAGCAGGTAGCCCCTCAGAGTTGAAGGATAAAGTAGGGGGCGATCGTGTCACCCTGCGCATTCGGGAGTTCACCCCCGAAACCGAAGCCCAGCAAGCCCAAGATAAGTTGCAAACGCTACCCTTCGTCGAGGAGGTAATTCTCAACAGCACCCAGGGCAATACGCTTAACTTAGTCGTGCAGCGGGAGAGCAATCCCCTCACCCAAATCGAGCGCACGCTCCAAGAGATGGGCCTGCCCACCTTTAGCCTGGCCCAATCTCGCCCCAGCCTCGATGATGTCTATCTTGCGGCGACCGGACGCACGCTCATGGATGCGGAGCTTGCTGCCGCCAGCAGCCGGGATTTGAAGAAAGAAAAGAAACAACAAATGAAATAAAAGTAGGGTGTGTTAGGCAGTCATGATTAGATTATTAATTCTGCCCCTTTCAATCTGCCGTAACGCACCAAGGGGTTTGGTGCATTACGCAGGCAATCAAACCCACCAATTTCAATTCAAAATCTCTCATCTGCTAACGCACCCTACACCTACAATTCATCCTTTCCAACGTAGTTTTTGCCCCCCTTGATTCACCTTAAAACTGATCCAATAAATTGATCATGAGCCAATCCGTTATTCCCACCAGCCTCCAACCTCTCGGTGCTGAATCGAGAGAGGACAATCTTTGGGCAGAATTCAGCCAAGAAACCCTCGCCTTAACCAAGCGTCTGTTTATCCAACTAAAACGCCGCCCTACCACCCTGATGGCCGGAGTTATTCAGCCCTTGATGTGGTTAATTTTGTTTGGGGCGCTGTTTCATAATGCGCCCCAAGGTCTGTTTGGCGGCGATGTGAATTATGGGCAGTTTCTTGCGCCGGGTGTGATTGTGTTTACCGCCTTTTCGGGAGCGTTGAATGCGGGTTTGCCCGTGATGTTTGACCGGGAATTTGGCTTTTTGAACCGTCTGCTGGTCGCGCCCCTTTCGACCCGCTATTCGATCGTGGCGGCCTCGACGATTTACATCATTAGTTTGGCATTTGTGCAAACGGTGGTGATTGTAGGGGCAAGTGCCGTTTTGGGCGCAGGTTTGCCGGGCATTGCGGGCTTGAGCATGATCGCGGCGATCGTTTTCCTCATTGTCTTTGGCGTTACAGCTCTGAGCTTGGGGTTAGCCTTTGCCCTGCCAGGACATATCGAACTCATTGCCGTGATCTTTGTGACCAACCTGCCCCTGCTCTTTGCCAGCACGGCCCTTGCGCCCCTCTCCTTCATGACCCATTGGCTACAATGGATCGCCGCCTTGAACCCCTTGACCTACGCGATCGAGCCGATTCGTTACCTCTACCTCCATGGCACTTGGGGTTTGAATTCTCCGGTGATGCAAGCCCCTTGGGGTGAAATGAATTTGGCGGTGATGTTGCTGGTCTTGGTGCTCTTTGACGGGGTGGTTTTAGCTCTGATTCAGCCGCTGTTAAAGCGTCGCTTTGCTTGAAATTGCCTTGAATGGGCAGTGAACTGAAAAGTTATATGTCAGGACGGGAGGGTTTTCTCCCGTTCTTGTTTTTTATGCGATGGTTGAGGCAAGCTCTTCCTTACGTTTGGCGATCGCCCCCCTTCACCATGAATACGCAACGACTGCTCTGCACTGTTCTCGGTTGTCTGCCTGTCCTAGCAGCAACGGCATCGGCTGCTCAAGCCCAAACAATCGCGCCCGCCGCTGATGGCACGGGAACCCAAATTATGGTCGAGGGCGATCGCATCGATATCCATGGTGGCAGTCTCTCGGGCGATGGCGCGAACCTCTTCCATAGTTTTCAAGAGTTTGGCTTGAGTGAGTCGCAAATTGCCAATTTCCTCTCTCAACCAGGGATTGAGAATATTCTCGGGCGAGTTGTTGGCGGCAACCCGTCGGTGATTAATGGCCTCTTGCAAGTCACGGGCGGCAGCAGCAATTTGTACCTGATGAACCCGAGTGGGATCATCTTCGGGTCGCAGGCGCAGTTGAATGTGCTGGGGGACTTTACGGCGACAACGGCGACGGGTATTGGCTTGGATTCGGGCACTTGGTTCAATGCGATCGGCTCTCCCGATTACCCAACGCTAGTCGGCACACCAAATCAATTTGCCTTCGATCAACTGGAAACCGGGGCGATCGCTCATGCCGGCCATTTAACCGTTGGTTCGGGTCATGCCATCACAATCCTAGCCGGACAAACTGCCAACACCGGAACCCTGACTGCACCGGAGGGCCAGGTGACGATCGCCGCTGTCCCTGGCGAGAGCCTAATCCGCATCTCCCAACCGGGTCATCTGTTGAGCCTGGAGATTGAACCGCCGCGTACTGCAACAGGTGAGCTAGATGCGATCGCACCTCTTGACTTGCCCGCCTTGCTAACCGGGCCAACTGGAGAGACAGGGTTAACCGCAACCGCAGCAGGTGAGGTGCAACTGGACGCAACGGGTACAGTGTTGCCCAATGCGGCCGAAATGAGTCTTGTGTCGGGCAAAATCACCGCGGCGGAGGTGAATCTATTGGGCGATCGTGTCGGTCTGTTTGCAGCTCAAGTGGAGGCTTCGGGCGCGACGGGTGGCGGTGATGTACGCATTGGCGGTGAATATCGCGGCGAGGGCGACCTGCCCAATGCCACCTTCACCTATGTGGATTCAGAGTCGATTATTAATGCCAATGCCCTAGAATCTGGTGATGGCGGTCGGGTGATTATTTGGTCAGATGACACCACTCGCTTCTTTGGCGAAATCAATGCCACGGGAGTTCAAGACGGTGGATTTGTCGAGGTTTCAGGTAAAACAGATCTGGTTTTCCCAAGTCTATCCAACGTGAATGTTTCAGGGCAGCTTGGGAATCCAGGAACACTATTGCTTGATCCTGAAAATATAGTTGTTGGGAATTTTGGTAGTTCTGATCTTGAGTTTACCAATGACAACAATGTTTTTGCCTCTGAAGGAACCGGTACAGTCAATATTGATATATCTGATTTAGAGTCTGCCTTAGTATCTGGCTCAGTTACGTTGGCAGCTACCAATGACATCACATTTCAGGTTGACGTTACTCCCGTCTTTAGTGAGGCTACTCTCATAATAGATGCTGGCAATACAGTAGAAACTCAGAGCATAGCCTTCGATATTGCCTCAACAGCTCTTCCCAACCTCAGCATTACAGCCAATGAAAGTATCAATATAAATGGAGATATTTCTCTAGATAATTTTTCTGTCTCAGCATCAGAAGGTAGTGCTATTCAGCTCGCTTCGAATAAGGATATTAATATTGGTGGCTCTATTGTTTTACGAACTAGTAGTACTACCACTGGTTCTTCTATCAAGCTAACTTCTAGCGAGACGATAAATATTGGTGAATCTATTGTTTTGAACACCACCTCTGTTGAATCTGGCTCTATCGAACTCACTGCCAGTGAGAGCGTCAATGTCAATGGATCCATCAATACGAATCAATCCAATACCATTCAACTAAAGTCACAGCAAGGCATCACAGTGGGTGAATATATTGAAGGTGACAATGGCAACATTTCCCTCGACAGTGGACTTATCAAAATTGAAGGGGCGAATACGGATGGCAATAGCATCGAAACTTCTAATAGTGGCAGTGTTATTTCGATCGCCCATGATGGGGGGGTGATTGGTATCCCTTTCGTTGTGGGAGATGCAAGCAGAAATGGAACCTCAGGGGCGATCACGAATGGCACCAATACCCTTTCACCGACTGAGTCAATTCGTGGCAATTTAACAGTGGGGAATATTTCTATCACAACCACAGACAATAGCTCCATTGGTGACTTATGTTCTCTGTCGGGTTGTGCGGCTGTATCAACGTTAGATTTAGTCGGCGGCAATCCTCCAGGCAATGATGAATCTGCTGATTCTTTAGTGACAACTTTGGATAAGAATTATGCCGATGACTTTACCAACTATCTTGGTCTTGAAGAAGCATCTATTGTCACAGAAGACCAAACCCAAGACTCTTTGCGTGATGTGGAATCTGCAACAGGGATAAAACCCGCCATCCTGTATGTGGATTATGTAGCAACAGAACTCGCCCAGCCGACACCTGAATCCAGCACGATTGCGCAAACGAAAGCCTTGCTGCCCCCAGAGCCATTCACTACGCCAGACCTGTTGTGGGAATTCACAACTGAAGGATTCAGTCCGTTAGGCATTCCCTTGGCACAAAATCGATCGAGAGCCCAGCGGGATAGCGATCGCCTCGAATTAGTCCTCATCACCCCCGATGCTCCTCCCATTCGCCGCACCGTAGCAGGGGCAACCCGCAGCCAAATTCGCTCCCTAACGCGACAGTTTCAACGCAACCTGAATCGTCCTTCGCGGAGCACTGCGTTCTTGAATCCGGCGCAGGAGCTCTACAACCAAATCATTGCGCCGATCTTGCCCGATCTTGAACGCCTAGAGGTTGACCATATTGGCTTTATTGCCGATGCGGGGTTGCGATCGCTCCCCTTTGCTGCCTTGCACAATGGCGATCGCTTCTTGATTGAAGACTACAGCGTAAACCTGATCCCCAGCATTTCCCTGACGGATCTGCGCTACAGCGATCTGGAAACGTCGCCCGTCCTCGCCATGGGCGCAGCCACCTTTACCAATCAATCCCCCTTGCCCGCCGTACCCCTAGAATTGAGCCTGATTGCGGAAGAGCTGCGCTCAGGGCAAGCCTTTTTAAATCAAGAATTCACGATCGCCAACTTGCAAAATGCCCGACAAACTCAGCCCTTCCCGATCGTTCACCTCGCCACCCACGGCGAATTTCGGTCGGGGCAACCCGAGAATTCTTACATTGAGTTGTGGGGCGATCGCTTGCCCTTGAGTGAAATCCGAGAACTAGAACTCTATAATCCGCTGGTTGAACTCCTGGTGTTGAGTGCCTGCCGCACCGCCCTAGGCGATGAAGAAGCCGAACTCGGCTTTGCGGGACTCGCCGTAGCTTCAGGGGCGAAAACCGCCTTGGGCAGCCTTTGGTATGTGAGTGATCAGGGCACTTTATCGCTGATGACGGCCTTTTACGAGCAGTTGACCCAAGCCCCCATTCGCGCCGAAGCTCTGCGTCAAGCCCAACTGAGCCTGTTGCGGGGTGAGACTCGGGTTGCGGAGGGTCAGTTAATTACGCCGACTCACACATTTCCGATCAATGCTGCCCTTGCTCAGGCGGAAGCACCGGACTTCTCGCATCCCTACTATTGGAGCGCCTTCACGATGATTGGTAGTCCTTGGTAATGGAGTCAGGCAAAATCTCTGGGCTTATGACGAGAAGAGTATAATTTGGTACGCGTTTTGGGTAATTCGATCGCCAAAACCGTTGACATCTCTTGATCTTGAGTTTGCCAATCACCCTGACTTTAAGAAAGTCCAATCGTATTTCTGACTGCACATCAAGATTGAGCTTTCAAGCTCTGACTGTAATTGGTGTGCAGTCTCTTTTCCTGTTTTTTGGGTCGAGCGTTCTATGTCTTGTCCCATCAGTTGATGGCTTCAGCTTCCTGAAATGTCCTAACCATCCATGGTCACTGCTATATGTCTTGTCCCATCAGGCTGCTGCAAGTCGATAATGACACGCCCTCGTCACCTAAGACTCAACCTCCACTCCCATCGCCGACTGCAC
>JBMYQW010000319.1:0-5889 GCA_049601735.1 Spirulinaceae cyanobacterium | reverse complement strand
CGGGGGGATTGCCCCTACAGCATCCGAAAACTACACTTTTCAACTTGGATGAGGTTTATATCATCAATGAATCTCAGAAGCCTCGGGAAACAAGCAATTAAACACCCAACCCAATTAACAATCGGGGCTGTAACTCAGGTACTGCGTGTCTTTGAGCCCCCAAATAATGAGAGACCCTAGTGAGCAGCAGGGGAGGACAGAAGAGGGGGCCTACTGTGTAGGCTGATGAACTTTAGCGACGATTCCCTGACCCTGCAATCGATTAACCAGGGCTTGGGCATCAGCAGGGTTTTCAAAGACACCCATTTGAATTTTATTCTCGTTAGCAAACCGACGAGGATAGGCCTCAGACACTCCCGTTCGCGCCCGTACTAAATCTGTTTCTGATAGATAGTCCACCACAACAAAGTAGCGGCGGTCATTCGCAGGCGGTGGAGGGGCTATATTTGCTGGGTTGAACGTCGTATTCTCCGGTGCCCCATTGGGCGGTGCAGACTGGGCAGGGGGAGATTCGGGTAACAGGGCAGAGGCGAGATCCGGCTCTCGTCCTGGCAAAGTGGGGCTTGCCGCAGGGCTGGGCTGGGGTTGAGCGGTAGCATCTGAGGGGGGAGCCGGAGGCGCATCGCTAGCCGCTTCGCCATTGGGTGGCTCGGCAAGGTTCGGCCCGTCTATATCCAGCGGTTCTTGGGCCGCGTCCTCAGTCGGAGTAGCCGGAGAACCCATCGGTGTATTCGCGTCCGTTTCAGCAGCAGGTTGCTGCGTAACCTGCAAACGGGACTGTTGCCAGGAGATCCCGACGAGGGCGGCTGCCACGATCAACAGGGCCGCCGCCCCCACATACCAGCCCGTCAATTGGGGCTGTTTCGTCGTTTTGAGGGCGGACTTGGGGGTCTTGTCCAGAGTTTTGAGCAACTGCTCAGAAGATTGAAGATAGTCTTGGGGCGGCTCTGAATTCGCACTCTGACTGGCGGTGGGCTCTGCCGATCGCTGGGCAGCGGGGGCGGTTGACTGGGTGAGGTTCACCACATCGTTATTCTGTCCCACTGCATTTGCTTCTGTTGGGGCAGCGGCTGGAGTTTCAGCTGGTGGGCTCGGAGCAACGTGCTGATGCAGGCGATGGCGACGATAGCGGGCTAATTCCGCTTCGAGCTGAACATCTAAGCTACTCAGGGCAACCTCAAGGGGCGGCGGTAGTTCTGACGGACGGGTTGTGTGGCGGGGCGACGAAGAACTCATAAGCAGTCTAAGGATGGAGCCAGTTTAGTTATTAGATTAGTTATTTAGAGGGGATCATTTTATAGGAGATCATTGGCCATCTAGTCTATCGCAAGAGCGCCTTCGCCTTTGATGTGGTTCTGACGCGAATCCTGTTGCCTAGGGGGGCTGGGGCGATCGCTTGTGCCAGAACAGAGACCGTTGATGGTTAAGCCTGGCAGCCAAAAAAGTATTTTGCCCAGCGCAATATGTAGAAAACCTTAAAAAGCAAAACCTTTGCTTTCTGCACAGGTTAGGCTGGCCTTGGGATCGTAAAGGAGCCTTTTTTTTGCAAAAACAAGCCTGTTTACCTTGATCCCCACTGCCCAAACTGTTTTTGAATCGTTGCCAATTGTTAAATCTCAGATCACATTATTTTGTGCTCTAAGACACATTGTTTCTGGCAATGAGGGCAATTGTCCCCAATCCAACTTTGGGTTTGACGGGACGTTGGACTTTAACCCCTGGTTTCCTATGAGCACAGTGCCGCCGCTGACTTCTACCTGCCGTTTCTGCCGCTATTACTCACATCAAGGGCGACGCGGTGGAACCTGTCAGCAACTCGGGGGACTGGTTGAGGCGAACTGGCAGGCCTGTCCTGCGGCCCAGGGCTGTTTTGCCATGGATGAGGTGTTACTCGAAATCCAATGGCGTGAGGCCTCGCAATTTTGCGCTCATCCGTCACGACCCTCACGATCGCCCCTCCCCCGCTCGAAGCAAACGGCGGCCTAGCCTACAGCGGCGGGGCCTCAGGGTCGCCAAGGATATTGGCGAAAATCGGGCGATCGCTTCTCCAGAAAGGCTTGCTTGCCTTCAGCCCCCTCTTCTGTCATGTAATACAACAGGGTGGCATTGCCGGCCAGCTCCTGGAGCCCCGCCTGACCATCACAGTCGGCATTGAAGGCAGCTTTAAGGCAGCGAATGGCGATCGGGCTTTTGGCGAGAATTTCCTGAGCCCATTGCACCCCTTCGGCTTCGAGCTGCGCCACCGGAACCACCTCATTTACCAGCCCCATCTCTAGGGCTTGGCTGGCGCTGTATTGGCGACAGAGAAACCAGATTTCGCGGGCTTTCTTTTGACCCACTATCCGGGCCAGGTAAGACGCCCCAAAACCGCCATCAAAACTGCCGACCTTGGGGCCGGTTTGACCAAAGATGGCATTGTCGGCGGCGATCGTCAGGTCACAGATGAGATGCAGCACATGACCGCCGCCGATCGCATATCCCGCCACGAGGGCAATCACCACTTTGGGCAGGGAGCGAATCAAGCGCTGCAAATCCAGCACATTGAGGCGAGGAATACCCTGTTCATCTTGGTAGCCCGCTGTGCCCCGGACGCTCTGATCGCCCCCGGAGCAAAAAGCATATTTACCATCGGTATGGGGGCCGGCCCCGGTCAGTAACACTACACCGATGCGATCGTCTTCGCGGGCATCGCAAAAGGCGTCGTAGAGTTCAAAGACAGTGCGGGGGCGAAAGGCGTTGCGCTTATGGGGCCGATTAATCGTGATTTTGGCGATGCCATCGGCTTTGTGATACAGGATATCGCTGTAGCGATCGGGTTTGATCGCTTGCCAGGCAATCTCCTGGGCGGGTCTGTCATTCATAGGTGGCGTTCAGAGATGGGATGGAAATCTTGCGATCTTACGATAGAGGAGAATGTGGCACAGCCGTCAGAAAAGTTGCTATAGTGGTTGGTTACACGGGGCCGTCACGGTTTCGACAGGTTAGGGAAATCTAATCTATGATTCAGGTCGAGAGCGCACCCACTCTCGTTAAACAAGGTCGCAAAACAAAATGTAACTGCGAACAACATTGTTCCTTTCGCTCGCAAGGCTGCACCTGTTGCTGCCTAATTGATGACCTAAACACTTTAAGGTTTCGAGCATCCGTTAGCTGACTCCGTTAAGGCTTCTGGATCAACCCCAACGGATTTACCCCGATCGCGCCTCTGGTCGTGCTCGATGGTGAACCCTTAACCAGAGACTCCAAGTGAGCTGGAATAATTGCTCACTCCTGCCTTGCGGATCAAAAAGGCTAAACCTGTGAATGAGTAGGTGGTCAATACTTAGTCTGGACAGCAGTTCGACTCTGCTCGGCTCCACTTCTATATCTTGTCTCTGTTGAGACCCAGAAAGGGGAGGGTTTTAAACCCTCCCCTACTGTGTTTTTAAGGTGTGTTCTGAAAACGAACGACAATGTCTCATCTAGCCTGGGGTGATCAGCGCAATTCAAGCACATAGCGATCGCGCCCCTGCTGTTTAGCGGCATAGAGGGCGCGATCGGCGTTTTGGATGAGCTGCCCGAGGCTCGTCTGGGCATCGGGGATTAAAACCACCGCCCCCAAGCTCAACGTGACCCGCTCTCCCAACGGGGAATCAGGATGTTTGAGGTCTTGGGCGGCGATCGCCGCGTAGATCTGCTCTAGCATTTGGCGCGTTGCCGCCGCATCATGCTCAGGTAAAACCAGGCCAAATTCTTCGCCGCCGTAGCGCGCGACCAGATGCTCGCCATTCAGCGCCAGGGTTTCTTGCAAGCAGCGGGCGATCGCCTGCAAACAAGCATCGCCGGCAAAATGCCCCTGACGATCGTTGTAGCGTTTGAAATAGTCCACATCGGCCAGAATCAGGGCCAGGGAGACTTGGCGCTGGGCACAGGCGGCGATCGCCGCCGCCAGATATTCATCAAAGCGACGCCGGTTGGCAATGCCCGTAAGACCATCCGCCGTGGCCAGACGCGCCAATTCCTGGTTGGCATATTCCAGCTGCCGCGAAGACTCCGTGAGCAGTTGCGCTGTTAGTTGATGAATTTGGGAGGCAGCAACCAAGAGCTGATGGGCATCGAGCAGGGCATAGGTTTGGTGGGCAGACTCAACCACAATCGGCTCGTCGAGTAAGGTTGCGGGCCGCTGGAGCGATTTTTGAGCCGCTTCTACAATCGTGGTTGCTGCGGGCAGGCGCATCGCCTCGGTTTGAATAAAGGGATACAGGTTGCTGATCGGGCGATCGAGAAACAACTCTAGACTATAGGGCCGACTCATATGCTCCCAGAAGCGATTGCGGGAGATCATCCCCCAAAACTGCTGCTGCTTCAGCAAGACAACACCGGGAACCTGGGGTTGAGCTTGGAAATGCTGCACCACCTCTCGACTGGGGGTCTGAACGTCCACCGAAAACTCGATGAGCGCCAAATCCTGCACGACCGAGTCGAGCGTCAGGGTTGTGGTGGCCTGTACCGGATGAGCAGTCCAAGGTTCGGCAAACATGGGTCAACACCGCAGCAAGCGATGGAGTAGGAAAAGGAAACTCGTGGCATCAAGGAGCTTTCAAACCTTTCGGGCGTGTCATCATGATTTTGGGGCACAGCCCAGTTTCCCTGAGCCATCACCAATATACCCAATCCTCAACCTCCAATTTTCAAGGCTCAAAAGGCCGCCCGACGCCGGAGTCGCTGTAACTGCTGCTCCACCGCCCGAAACAGTTCCTGATTATGGGGGTCCGTGCGGATAGCTTTGCGGAGATAAACCTTGGCTTTGCCCCATTGCCGTTCATCGACGAGCAGTTTGCCCCATTGAAAATAGGCGATCGCCTGCCATTGTCGCACTTCAAGATCATGGGGCAGCCGCTGGGCCAAGCCTTCAATGAGAGCGATCGCCCGCGCATACCGATGAGACTGCAAAAGCGCCTGGAGTTTTTGATACGACTGATGTTTGAGCTGTGCGTCCTGCTGTTGACGAATCGGCGAGGGCGGAGGCGTTGCAGCAGGAGGCGCTGCTGAGGGAGCCGTTTGGGGTGATGCTGACGGGGGTGATCCTGGCGCTGGCGATGTCAGCGGAAATTGCAAGTTTAACTGGGCTTGCAGGAGTTGCTGATAGGCATGGCTGATCTGGATGAACTGCTGTTGGGCTTGCTCTCGGAGTTCCTCTGCACAGGTATCGGGATGATACCGACGGGCTAGGTGGCGGTAGGCGGCTTTGATCTCCGGTAAACCCGCGCTCGCCGTCAGTCCTAAAATCCGATAGCAATGAGTAAGATTGTCCACGTCTTTAACAACTATCCCGTCACTGCATTGCTATTTCGGGGATTGGCGCGATCGCCCAGCAGAAGCAAACTGTAACAGATTGCAATGCTTTTGGGAGTGAAACCTCAGTATAAGCAGAGTCTGCATGAATAAGCGCAACGAAAGGCAAATCTATCTAACAAAATGCCGAGGAGCGATCGTTACGGTCAAAACCCCACAGGATAATGAGCATATAGACAGCTTTTAAACAATGCAATCTTAGCAATCTCTTGGAGGTTTGAACGATGACAACCTTAACGGCATGGATGAATGAATTAAGTCAGTGGGTCTCGCTCTCGGTTGCGCGACTGTTTAGCCCCAGTGATGACACCTATCCCGAGATCGGCCCTCAGCCCTTTTCCGGTGAACCTGCGCCCAAGTTGGTTGATGCTGACTGGTAGTCTATCCCCTGAGTGCAAAACCAAAAATCAAGATGGGGCTTACCGTCTTCGATTAGACGGTTGTGGCAATTATGCAGCTTTCGCGGGCGCAAGCGTTCACTGGTGTGAACTTAACGCTGTATTCAACCCCTGGTGGGAGTTCGAGTGGGTTGACCCACCTCCCCCTGCGGGTACT
>JBMYQW010000318.1:0-5938 GCA_049601735.1 Spirulinaceae cyanobacterium | reverse complement strand
TTAGCGAAGCCATGCCGAAGGCTATACAGCACCCTACGAGGTACATTCTTTTTGGTAAATCTCCTTAACCTTAACCCTCTCGGTGATGCGTCACTTCAATCACCGTATGCACATTGCCCCTGGGCGTAAAGTCGCCTTTGATCGTAACTTCGAGGGGATCGCAAGCCGCCACAAAGTCATCCAGGATCTGGTTGACCGACTCTTCATGGGAGATGTAGCGATCGCGGTAGCTGTTGATGTAGAGCTTGAGGGCCTTGAGTTCGGTAACGCGCTCGTGGGGGTAATAGGTGATTGTGATGGTGGCGAAGTCGGGATAGCCGGAAAAGGGGCATTTACAGGTGAATTCCGGCAGCGTAATCGCGATCGCGTAGCGGCGGCCAATCCGGGGGTTGGGAAAGGTAATCAGTTCGCCTTCGGCGATCGCCCGTTCGCCGTATTTGGTATTGTCCGGAGTCTGAGTTTCGGTCATGGTTGATGCTTCTTAGATCATTGCACTTAAGTCATTGCGTAGGGTGGGCATTGCCCACCAAAAGACAGTTTGAGTGATTGACGTTTGCAGTCTGTCTCAGCGCAATCGCAATTCTCAATTTGTTTTCTGAAGTTTGAATGGTTTACTGCTGCAACTCCCGTAGACGGGCCTGGAGTGCTTCGACTTGCGATCGCAACTGCGCCACATCATCCGGTGTAGAGGAGGGGGTCGATGGGTTGGGTATCGGCTCAGTCTCATCGGTAATAATTTCAATCCGGCGGGGTTCGGAGTTGTGCTGCTCAGAACTTGAAGTGGGCGTTTGCTGCTGGGCTTGCTGCATCAGCTCATCCACAAACTGACCCGCTTCCTCAGCCTTGAGTTCGCCACGCTTGACCAATTCATCTGCCAGGGCCTGAGCATTGGTACGGAGTTCTTGCAGTTGGCTATTGGCCTTTTCACCTGCGTAGGATGCCAAACCCACGCCCAGATAGAATGCCTTCTTGACAAATTGATTTAAACCCGCCATGGTGCGATCGCCTCAAACCCAAAATCTGTTCCTCATATTTTAACGAGTTGTGGGGGGCGGCTTCCCCGAGCTGTTTATTCCCGAGCCATTGTTCTCATATTGCTCGTAGGCACTGACAATTTTCTGCACCAACGGATGGCGCACCACATCTGCGGCCGAGAGCTGGCAAACGGCAATGCCGGGGACAGCGCGGAGAATCTTCTGCGCCACGACTAGACCTGATGATTGATGACTGGGCAAATCGGTTTGAGTGATGTCCCCCGTCACCACCATCCGCGACCCAAACCCCAGCCGGGTCAGCACCATCTTGAGTTGGGCTGGCGTGGTGTTTTGGGCTTCATCCACAATCACAAAGGCATTACTCAGGGTGCGACCGCGCATATAGGCTAGGGGTGCGACTTCAATCTTTTGGCGCTCCATCAGGTCGGGGATTTTTTCCGCGTCAATGAATTCGTAGAGGGCGTCATAGAGGGGGCGCAAAAAGGGGTTCACCTTCTGCTGGAGATCACCGGGTAAAAAGCCTAATTTTTCACCTGCTTCTACGGCCGGACGGGTGAGAATAATCCGTTCACAATCATCATTGAGCAGGGCCTTGACCGCCAGGACTGCCGCTAAAAAGGTCTTGCCCGTACCCGCCGGGCCAATGCCGAAGGTAATGTCATGGTTAAGAATCGCCTTGACATATTGACGCTGGCGAAAGGTTTTAGCGCGGATGGTTTCACCGCGCCGCGTGGTCGCCAGAACCTCGCGCTGAAGATCTTGATATTCCTCGCTGCGGCCGGTATCTAGCGCCTGAAACGCGGTGAGAATATCCGGTTCGCTCACGCGCTTTCCCGTTTGCCACAGGGGTTTGAGCGATCGCACCACTTGAACTGCCCGCGCCACCGCCTTAGGTTGGCCGGACAAGAGCAAGTCTTGACCCCGCAGCACCGCTTGGACGCCAGTCCGCTGGGCTAGGAGTTGGAGGTGCGTCTCGCCCACCCCCGCAAAGGCCATCGCCGTCTCAGGACTAGGAAATTGCAGCGTTTCCGAAATCACGAGCGACTGGCGTGTCTAGGGTTTGCGCGGTGGAGCGGGCTTGCGAGGGCGTGCCCGTTGGTTGCGGGGGCGATCGCCGCCCGTCCGGCTGCTCCGCTCAATCTCTGCCCGATGCAGCTCAAAGACTTCGAGGCGGGCAGTCTGATTCACCGCCCGAGCCGCAGCATTGAGCACTGTCCGCATCGCCTCCAGATTGCGGCTACCCCGCCCAAGGACGCGACCCTGGTCATTATCACCTAAGGACATCCGCACCAAGGTGCGTTGTTTCCCTTGGGAAAATTCACAGCTAACCTTCAAGCCCTCCGGATGTTCGAGGAGGGGCGCAACCAGATGGTGCACCAGCGCCTTGTAATCCGGCGGGGTGGGGGCGGGAGAATCGTTAGTTGGCATTCTGGAGTTGCTCAAAGATTTGCGCCTTGGTCAGCAGGGCTCGCACCGTATCCGTCGGTTGAGCACCATCCTTGAGACGACGGACAATGGCGGGCACGTTGAGGCGGGTTTCGTCGGTGCGCGGATTGTAGAACCCGAGCTCTTCAAGGGGACGGCCATCTCGGCGATCGCGGCTGTTCATCGCCACAATCCGATAGCTCACTTCTCGTTTCTTGCCGTACCGCTTGAGTCGAATTTTGATCATATATACCGAAAGGGAAAGAAAATACTGTACGATTAGTCTTTTGATTGTAGGGGGTTTTGGCCCAATCGGAAAGAGCCGATTCGATTCTCTCGCGCTGCCTCGATCTTGCTGCTGGATGGGCAGATACCCATAACGCTAGAGAGCCCTTAGAGTGAAGCAATCATCAGGATTTGAGTCAGGAGCGTTCAAGCCCAATCCGAGCGCAAAGCAAGATGCTAAAGGCGGTTTTTCTGGAATTTCACGGCACGGTACTCAACGATGCCCGGCTGCGGGAGCAACTCACGGCTGATCTGCTCTTGCAGCAAAACCTGCGCCCCAATCCTAAGGACTATCAACAATGCTGTGTGGGTCGCCGCGATCGCGCTTGTCTGCATGATTTGCTGGAGCAGCGGGGACGCTTTGTTAACTCAAATAGCTTGACGGAGCTGGTGCGGCGGAAGCAGCAGGCCTATGGAGCGGCGATCGCTTCTCTCGATGAACTCCCCGTTTATCCGGGGATTGAAGTCTTTCTCCAACGGCTGCGGGCGGCGCACTTGCAGGTGGGCCTGCTCACCCTGCTTGCTGAAGCGGATGCGGGGGCGATCTTAGAACGACTGAATTTGCTCGATCGCTTTGATGTCTGGCTGACCGCCGATGCCGATTGGGCCAGCCCGCCAGAGCCCGATGGCTACTTAACGCTGCTGGCGCAGTTGCAACAGCGCGACCCCACCTTGACCGCGGCCGACTGTTTGGTCATTGACCACACTTTGCCCGGCATCGCGGCAGCCCATCTAGCGAATATGGCGGTGGTGGGCATTACCCATACTTACCCGCTGCATATTTTGCAGCGCCATGCGAGCTGGGTGGTGGATAAGTTCAGGGAGCTGGAGCTAGAGCGCGTCGAGGCGGTGTTTGCTCAGGACGCGGAGGCTGCGATCGGAGAATAGAGATGCTAGAATATGGCTCCACTTCGGGGGATTAGCTCAGTTGGTAGAGCGCTGCGATCGCACCGCAGAGGTCAGGGATTCGAGTTCCCTATCCTCCATTTTCTCAAGAGAGAGTTTGTTTTGCCCGCATCCACCTCAGGTCATCTGCGTGAGCGACTCCTCACTCACTGATCCCGGCCTGGCGCAGGGGCAAGGTGATGATAAACTGCGTTCCTTGACCGAGGTCTGAAACACAATCGAGCTGCCCAGAATGCTTCTCGGTGATGATTTGGTAGCTGATTGACATCCCGAGGCCCGTTCCCTTACCCACTGGCTTGGTGGTAAAGAAGGGGTCGAAGATTAGCTTTTGTACCTCGGCCGGAATGCCGGGGCCATTGTCGGCAATGACGACTTGTACCTGTTGCTGATCCGGTAAAAACTGTGTTGTTAGGGTAATGCGATCGCTGCGCTCCGGGTCGGGATGGTCTTCGAGGGCATCAAGGGCATTGACCAGAATATTCATGAACACTTGGTTGAGTTGACTCGGAAAACAGTCAATCTCCGGTAGGTCAGCTTGGTATTGCTTCAGGACTTCGATGGCAGGGCGATCGGGCTGGGCCTTGAAACGGTGCTGCAAAATCAAGAGTGTACTGTCGAGACCTTCATGCAGATTGACCGTTTTGTACGCCGCCTCATCCAGTCGTGAGAACACCCGGAGGGATTGGACAATTTCGCGGATGCGATCGGCCCCCACTCGCATCGATTCCATCAGGTGCGTTGAATCGTCGATCAAGAAAGCTAGATCTTCGTCTTCTAGAACCTCAGCGAGAACCGCTGGCGGGTCAGGATAATGGGACTGATAGGCCTGCACGACCCGCAAAAAGCTCTGTTGGTAATCTTGCAAATGCTCTAAATTGCCAAAGATGAAGTTGACCGGATTGTTAATTTCATGGGCGACGCCCGCCACCAGTTGGCCCAGGCTGGACATTTTTTCGCTCTGGAGTAATTGACTTTGGGTGTTTTGGAGTTGCTTGAGGGTTTGTTCTAGCGTTTGGGCCTGCTGCTGCGTTTGCCGGAGCAGTTGGGCCTGCTGTAGGGCCACTGCAACGTGTTCGCCAATTTCCAGGACGATGTTGATGTCTGCGGCCGTCCAGTCTCGGGGAGCTTGGTTTTGATAGACACAAACGAGCCCCCAGAGCTGTTCTTGGACAAAGAGGGGCACGATGATGTAAGCCTGCGCATCTAGCCGCTCCAGAAACTCGCGGTAGCAGTCTGTGAATCCGGCTGTGGCAATGTTGTTGACCGCGCGATAGGGCAGGCCCTGCTGATAAACGCCCCCTTGGTTCTCCTGAAGATAGGTATCCACGATCGCCGGATTGTTCGCCTCGCCCATCTTACTCAGGGGCTCACCGGCCTTGAACGTCTGCATTACACAGTCATCCTGCACCGTGACATCCGCTTGAATAGCGGTCTCGTCGATCTGACGCACTTGAAGGGGCTGCCAAGCGTCCGCCACCGATTCGGCGACAATTTCACCACTCCAATCGGGTCGAAACTGATAGATGATGGTGCGATCGCAACCGAGCATGAAGCGCAGCTCGGCGGTAGTGGTCTGAAAGATCGTCTCTAAATCCAGGCTACGCCGAATTCGCGTGATGCTCTGGGTGAGAATGCGCTCGCGTTCTAGGTGCATTCGTACGTCAGCATCCGAGTCATTCTCCGACGACAGAATATTGTGGGGGCTCAAAAAAACCATGGGAGTTGGGGGGGAAACGACGCAGACAGAATATAGATCAGCAAACCCTGGTATTGCTTCGGCACAGCTCAAAAGGTAGTCGAGAAATTGCCCAGGATGGGTATTGCCTACCCCATCAGGGTTTCAGAGATGCGACAATTCGCATCCATCAAGGCGTGCCAAGGCGGTAGGCGTAATTCGGAGTCCCAGACCCCTCCCCAATCAATGCTGAATTCATGCTGAATCAACCCTTGCAGAATCATCCAAGTTGTGCGGCTCTTGGGGTGAGTGGAGGCGTCTGGTGGTAGATGGTGTTGAACCTACATAGTTCTACTGAACATTCTAATGCTTTTGGCTTAATTATAGATTCCAGGACGTCCAGGGAGGAGCAACGACCCTTGAGCGGGTGGATGAAAAAAAGCGCGGACGCCTAACCCTCACCCTATAGCCTATCCATTAGGCAGAAGTCGTTCAAAGCTAATTAAAAAAAGGGTTTCAGGAGGCGACTGACGATTGTTTTTTGCAGGATCTGAACCCGCTTATGAAGGTTAAGAATTTAATCCGGTAATTGCGTAGGGTGGGCAATGCCTAGGCAGTTCATTCTGTCACTTTTCAGGCTGATCAATCTCAT
>JBMYQW010000317.1:0-5948 GCA_049601735.1 Spirulinaceae cyanobacterium | reverse complement strand
TTCTGTTGCGTTAGGCGTCCTGCTGATTCGTTGGCTGGGGCTCCTGCAAGGTTGGGAATGGGCGGCTTATGATCAGCTGTTGCGCCTGCGTCCTGCTGAACCCCGTGATGAGCGCATTGCGATCGTCGGCATTACCGAAGAAGACTACGCCACCATCCAACGCATCCATGTCCCGGATCAGGTTTATGCCGAGGTAATTACCCAGCTCAATGCCCAGAACCCCAAAGCGATCGCCTTAGATGATCTGCGCGATCAACCCGTTGAACCGGGCCATGCCCAGCTCGAAGAGGTCTTTCGCACCATACCCAATATTATTGGTATTGAAAAAGTCGCCGGAGAAGGGGCCTTCGCCACCGTGCCGCCGCCCCCGGCCTTGGTGGAGCGTCAGCAAGCGGCCCAAGCAGCCGGGGAGACCGCTCTCTTCATTTCTGCCAACGATGTGATTGAAGATGCGGATAATGTCGTCCGGCGGGGGCTGATTAGCCTGGAGGGCCCCGACGGACAAACCCGCTTGAGTTTTGGCTTTTTGGCTGCGGCTACCTACCTCGAAGCGGTGGGGTACGGCATTACGCTCGCCCCCTGTCCCCAGCCCTGGTGGCAACGCCTTGCGCCTGGGCTCAACCGCACTGCGCCCGCCCCAGGCGGCGATGCGGCTGCCGCTGCTGATACCTGTCCCCCCGAGAGCCGCTGGTGGCAGATCGGGGACGCGGTCTTGGAAAATTTTCAGTCCCACGATGGCGGTTACGTGCGCACCAGCGATGGCGGCTATCAGTTTCTGATTAACTATCGCAATGGGGTTCGTGCCTTCGACTGGATTTCGATTGGCGAGGTACTGGAGGGTCGTCTCCCCCCCAGCTGGGCCACCGATCGCATTGTGATGATTGGGGCATTGGGGGTCACCTCCCAAGATACGTTTCTCACCCCGCCGAGCGTCGATCTCGGTCAAGCGCCCAACCCGATGCCAGGTGTAGAAGTCCACGCCCAGCAAGCCAGCCAAATATTGAGTGCAGTGCTCGACGGGCGGCCGATGATGCGCACTTGGCCCGAGCCCCTGGAAATCCTTTGGATTGTTCTTTGGTCGGCGATCGGGGCGATCGTCGCCTGGTGGGTGCGCTATACCGAAAAAGACTGGCAGGGATATCTCAAAAACTTCGGTTCAGTGCTGCTGCTGATGGGGGTGCTGGGAGCGATCGCCTACCTGGCCATTCTCCAGTCAGTGTGGATTCCCCTTGTGCCCCCCCTGTTGGCGTTAATCTTTACCAAGTTCAGCATCACGGCTTATGTGGCCCGTACCGCTGGCGATATTCGTAAGACCTTCGGTCGCTATGTCACCAATGCTGTCGTGGAGAACCTGCTGGAAAATCCCGAAGGGCTCAAGCTGGGCGGCGAGCGGCGCTTGATCACGATTCTCACCTCCGATCTCCGGGGCTTCACCGCGCTGTCCGAGCGCATTTCGCCGGAAGAGGTGGTCAAGATCTTGAACCTCTACCTGAGTTATATGGCCGATGTGATCACGGCCTACCAGGGCACGATCGATGAATTTATGGGGGATGGCATTCTCGTGCTCTTCGGTGCGCCCACCGCTCGCCCGGACGATGCCCGCCGCGCTGTAGCCTGTTCTGTGGCCATGCAACAGGCGATGACGGCGGTTAACCAGGAAATGCAAGCCCGTAATTTACCCGCTTTGGAAATGGGCATTGGCATTAATACCGGGGAAGTGGTGGTCGGCAATATTGGTTCAGAAAAGCGCACCAAGTACGGGGTGGTGGGCTCTCAGGTCAACCTGACCTATCGAGTTGAGTCTTACACCACGGGCGGCCAGATTCTCATCTCGCCCACGACCCGAGCGGCTGCAGGCTCAGACCTGCGCATCGACTCCGAACAGGAGGTTATGCCCAAGGGGGTCAGCCAGCCGATCACGATCTATGAGGTGGGCGGCATTGGTGGTGAATACGATCTCTATCTTGATCGCACCGATGAAGTTTTTTATCCCCTGCCTGAGCCAATTGCCATCACCTACTCGCTGCTGGAGGGCAAACACCTCGGGGCCTATACCATCCCGGCGAAACTGGTACAACTCTCCGATCGCGGCGCAGAGATTGAGATTGACCCGCAGCAAGAACGTCCCCAACCCCTGAGTAATGTCATGCTGACCCTGCAAGTTGCGGCGTCCGATGATCCTCAGCTCAATGACTCTCAACTTGGCGACAGCTTTTACGGCAAAGTCAATGCTCAACCCGTGAGTGAGCAGGGCATTTATCTCACGTTTACCGCTCATCCCCCCGCGATCGCCCAATATCTGCAACACCAATATCAACGGCTCAGTCAAGGCGAACCAACTCCTGCAGATGCAAACATAGACGAAAACGCAAACGCAGGCACCAAGACCTAGGCTTAAGCTCGGGTAAAACCGCTCGGCAAGGTACGGAGAGAAGTCCAAATCTCTTCAGCATCTATGCCAGAATGACTTATACCACAAGGGTTCGCCCCCTTCCCTTCGCTGCTCTATGACCGCTGCCCCTCAAACGCTAAAGTCTCGTTGGCAAGCATTGCTGCGTCGGCTCTCGATTCGAGTCGTCCTCGTTGTGCCCTTCGTCGTGCAGTTGGTGGTCATGATGACCTTGGTCGGCTATGGGTTTTACCAAAGCGATCAGCAAATTGTCCAAGCCTTGGCGACCGGGTTGATGGAACAGGTCACCGCCCGCGTGGAACTCTACATTGAGCATACTGTCGCCACGGCGATGCAGATTAACCAGCAAAACATTACGGCGGTGCGCCGCGGACGGCTCGATCTGGGGCAAACCCGTGATATTAAGCAATGGCTAGAGCAGCAGGCCGGCCCCTCGTCCTTGACCGCAGTGATGTTGGCCATGCCGGATGAGGCGGGTCAGTTGGGAGCGTATTACACCACCTCGCGTTACCCCGCACCCACTTCTCCAGCTGCTGGTTCTGCGGCCGATCGCGCCCACCCTCACGCCACCGCCACACCGCCTTGGTATGCGGCGGCAGTGGGCGATCGCATTCCGGGTTGGACCGGCCCCTACCTTGAGGGCCAGCCGCCCCAGCCGCTCATCACCACCTATGCCCCCTTTTATGATCAACAGAATCAGCTTCAGGGCGTGTTTGGGGTGGAGCTGAACCTGGCACAGTTGCAAAACGCGGTCTCAAACTTGGAGGTTTGTGCCGGTTGTCAGGTGCAGCTCGTCGATGCCTCGGGTCAAGGGCTGGTTCAGTCATTGCCCGATTCATTGCCGCCCGATTCATTGCCCTTCCCGGAGGAAGAGACAAGGTTAGAACCGGTTTGGGCGGCGATCGCTGACTTCCCTGCCCAACAACAGCGGGAACTTGCGCAACGCTATTGGTGGCAGATCACGCCCCTGGAGATTGCCTGGCCCCACCCCAACTGGCAGATTCTCGTTTGGGTGCCGCGCTCGGCCTTCAAGGCGGATCTGATCGCCAATAACGACTGGGCGATCATTCTGGAGAGCATTGCCTTACTCAGTTCAATTGGCTTGGGGTTATTGATGGCGCAGCTGTTGGGGCGGCCGCTGGCGCGTCTGAAGCAGTCGGCGGAGGCGATCGCCTCGGGCACATTAGACGTCGAAATCATCCCTGAAGGCGTGGGCAGCATCTACGATCTGGGCCTGGTTTTTGCCCTGATGCGCCAGCAACTGGAGCAGTCCTTCACCGCCCTCGATGAGAGTCAACAGCAGCTCGACACGATTATCGAGAGCATTCCCATGGGCGTTGGTGTGCTCGATCCGGATGGCCATTGGCTCCTGATCAATCAATGGGGGCGTGATCTATTTGCGGGTCATACCCCAGACACCCCCCTGGATCAGCTCAGTGCGGCCTATCAAGTTTATCGCACCGATACCCATGAGCCATATCCCGTCGAGCAACTGCCGGTGGTTCGCGCCCTGCAAGGGGAAACCGTCCGGGTAGATGACTTGGAGGTGGAAGTGGAGCGGGTGCGCATTCCGCTTGAAGTGTATGCTGCCCCGATCCGGAATAGCCACGGTGAGGTGATTCATGCGGTTATCGTGTTCCAAGACATCCGGGAGCGCAAGCAAGTCGAAAATCTCCTCACCAACTATAGCCGTGATCTGGAGCGGGCGGTGAACCAGAAAACCCTGGAACTCCAAACTGCCAAAGAAGCTGCCGAATCTGCGAGTCAGGCCAAGAGCATCTTTTTGGCCAATATGAGCCATGAACTGCGCACGCCCCTCAATGCCATCTTGGGCTACCCCCAACTCCTGTTGCTAGATGAGTTTAAGCTCGGGGAACAGGCGCGACAAATCATGCAGCGCATTGAGAAAAATGGTGAATATCTGCTGAATTTGATCAATCAGATTCTGGATCTCTCCAAAATTGAAGCGGGACGGATGACGCTCAACCCCAGCAAACTGGAGCTGCCCAAGCTCCTTGAGAGCCTGACGGAAATGTTGCAGCCCAAAGCTCAAGCCAAAGGGCTCGCCTTGCAGATTCAATCCGCCCCCACTGTACCCAATCTAATCTGTACCGATGGTGTTAAGCTCCAGCAGGTGCTGGTGAATTTGCTCGGGAACGCCATTAAGTTCACCGAGCGCGGCCAAATCCGCCTGACCATCGCGCCCAGTCCCATAGTCGATCGCCTCCAGTTTACGGTTCAAGATACCGGGGTGGGGATTGCTCCTGCAGAGCTATCGAGTTTGTTTGAGAGTTTTGTCCAAACCCAGAGCGGCCGCCAGAGCCAGGAAGGTACGGGCTTGGGCCTGGCCTTGAGCCAGAAGTTCGTTGCCCTCATGGGGGGTGAACTCACGGTGGAGAGTGAGGTAGGGGTGGGCACGACCTTTCGCTTTGAAATCATTTTTACGCCCGTGAGTTCAGACCGCCCCGCTGCGCCGACGCGCCAACCGACCGCTCGGGTGAAACTTGCTCCTGGTCAGCCCCAATACAAAATTCTGGTGGCGGACGATCGCGCCTCGAATCGAGAGATTTTAAGCACCCTGCTCAGTCGATGGGGCTTTCAGGTGCAAGAAGCGGTGGACGGGGCAGCGGCAGTTGCCCAATGGCAAGCCTGGCAACCGGACTTGATTTTTATGGATCTGCGGATGCCGGGGCTCAATGGAGATCAAGCGATCGCCCGTATTCAACACATCGATCCCCACACGCCAACCCAAATCGTGGCCGTCACCGCCAGTGCCTTTGAGGACGATCGTGACAGTATGCTAGCCGCAGGCTGTGCGGACTTCATTCGCAAGCCTTTCCATCCCTTAGATATTCTGGAGAGCTTGAAAAACTTGCTCGGCGCTCAATTCCAAACGATCGCTTCCCCCCTTGATCCCCAGTCCACAGCCCACCATCAAACCATCACGCCTCCCCCGACCGACCCCGCTCACCCCCAGACGCTCAAGATCCTAGTTGCCCAAGCCGATCAGGAACAGCGCGACGCTACCCTGGCTCACCTGAAGCAGTTGGGCTATAAAGCCGATGTAGCTAAGGATGGTCTGGAAGTGCTCTACGCGATCGCGATCACCACCTACGATGTGATCTTGATGGCGCTGGAACTGCCCCAGATGGATGGTCTCGAAACCACCCGCACGATCCGCCAGGAATATCCGGCTAACGAGCAGCCCTATATTATTGCCCTAACGCCCCAAGCTGAGTCGATTGATGGTGAAGCGTTTAAGTCTGTTGGCGTTAATGACTATCTACTGATGCCCCTGACGCTGGCGGCCTTAGAGCAAGCCTTACGACCTTTGGTGGGGTGAAGATGAAAAAACCTGAACTTCGGTTCAGTCCAGGCTACATCTTTCAGGAAAGGTTTCGATTACGACGACGGAAGGCGACGCCAGAGCGCGATGACGGAGCCGAATCCGCCCCTAAGGGTACTCCTATTATCCCAAGGCAGGCGGGACGCCTGCGCTACGGTTAATCCTCGGAAATCCCGTAGCGCGGGCATCTTG
>JBMYQW010000316.1:0-5985 GCA_049601735.1 Spirulinaceae cyanobacterium | reverse complement strand
CTACATACAAGCGGGAGGTGTCGGGGGGCTGGCCCCCTGACAACCGGGTTTGACAGCGAGAGAGCTAACGTTTCCAAGAATTGTGATAGTGGCGCTTATCCAGAGCTCACGCTAGGGAAGCAGAAGTCAGCCCACAGAATACCATGGCGATCGCGCCTCTAGCCCGCATTGTTCACAAGGGATCTGGACGGATGCGATCTTAATGGAGTACGGCTTTCTGTAGGGTCTGTAGGGTCTGGAGGGGCGCAATGCTTGCGCCCGCGCAAGCCACATCGCCATGTCGATAACCCCACGGGCAAGCCTGAATGAACAAGAGAATTATCGAAGCGGCTCGATCGCCACGCACAAAACGCACAAACGTGAAACGCCGCTTCTGGGCTACCCTCACTGACCGGGCTGTAGTAATATCTCGGCAGACTGCGTTAAATTTGGGTAGCATCTAGACTGAATCCCTCGGATTACTCACCAGGTACATTACCCATTCATCCCCAAATTTGTCTTCGTCAACCTCCCCTTGGTACGGAGCCGCCCACCCATGTTTAGCTCATTTAAAAATCTTTTCGGCTCTAAGAGTCAAGCGATCGGCATTGAGATTGCCCCCGAGCGGTTGAACATTGTCCAACTGACGAAGGCGGGACAAACTTACAAACTCACAACGTTCATTACCGAAGAGGTTCCGGAAGGCATCATTGAAGAAGGACAAATCATTGATGTGCCGTCACTGGCAGAACTCATTACGGAAACCCTAGAGAGCAATGGCATCAAAGCCAAGAAGGTCGCCACAGCGGTGCCGATGCGTGAGGCGATTATCCGCATCATTCCCATTCCCGCCGAGCTAGACGATCAAGAACTGCGAGATATGGTTTTGAATCATGAGGCAGGGCTTTATCTACCCTATCCCCGAGAGGAAGTGGATCTGGACTACCAAAAACTCGGCTTCTTTGAAGATGAAGATGGGATCGAGAAGGTGCAAGTCCTCTTGGTGGCGACTCGCAAGGAGGTGACGGATGCGTATCTCGATACCTTCGAGCAGGTGGGGGTGGATGTGGATATTTTGGAGATCAACAGCTTCGCTTTAATTCGCACCATCCGGGAGCAATTGCGTCAGTTTACGCCCCAAGAGGCGGCGGTGCTGGTAGATATTGAGTTTGAGAGTACCGAGATTGCGATCATCGTCGATGGGGTTCCCCAGTTTTCCCGTACCGTGCCGATCGGCACGTTTCAGCTCCAGAGCGCCCTCTCCCGCGCCATGAACCTGCCGACGAAGCGCGATACAGAAATGCTCCAGGGCATGACGATTCCCAATACCCCCGTTGACGGTCTCCGCACGGGGGCAACAGGTATTAATCCGGGCATGGCAGCTTTGCTGCGTGTTCTGGGTGAGCTGACCGATGAACTGCGGCGATCGATCGACTTCTACCTGAACCAGAGTGGTGAACTCGAAGTGGCCCAGCTCTTTCTCGCCGGGCCGGGCGGGGGCATTGGCCAGCTCGATGAATTCTTTACCAATCGCTTGAGCTTGCCGACCGAGCAGATTGATCCAGTGGCGTCCATTGCCCTGGAATTTGAGGAAGACCTGCCCGATGTGATTCGTCCGGGTTTAGGCGTCGTTTTGGGTCTCGGAATGCGAGGAGTGTAACGCCAGATGTATAGCTTAGATATTAATTTCCTCAAAGATCGCGCGTCATCCTCCGCAGGCGGGGGAGAGAAGGCGGCCAAGCAGGCCGCCCCCAAGCGTAAGATGACCACCGCAGAACTGCTCCCGGTGTTTATCGGCGGCGGGGTGGCGGTGCTCTGCTTGGCAGGCGCGGGACTGGCTTACGCTTGGGTGGGTTGGCAAACCGCCCAGACCCAGGAGCAATTAGCGATTCTGGATGGTGAAATTCAGGCTCTGCAACAGAAACAGGCCGAAATCGATCGTCTCAGAACTCAGGTGGAGTCCGCCCAGCGCCAAACCGATGGACTGGCGCAGATCTTCGCTCGGATCTTGCCTTGGTCGGCCATTATTGAGGATATTCGCGCCCGTATTCCCCAAGGGGTTCAACTCCTGTCGTTTAATGTCCAACCCACAGAGGTGCAGGAAGCCCCAGCGGCTGGCCCGGCAGGGACGCCTGCGCCCCCGCCGCAAGACCCCGCTCAAGCCGCAGCGGCGGCGACAGGCGCAGTTGCACCCCAAGTGCCAGCGCCCCCCATGCCGACGATTGTATTTTCGGGCTATGCCGAATCCTACGATCAGGTCAACTTTTTCTTGATCACATTACAGCGATCGGCCTTTATCAATGGGGACAATGCCCAGATCACCTCAGCGGAGTTGGTGGATGACCCCAATGATGTGGATGTGCCCGAAGCGTCCGAAAACGCTGCCCCACCAAACCAGGCTGGCAATGCCCAGGCTAGCAATGTAACGATACCGGAAGACATCTCGTTGCCCAAGATTGTGAAATATACGATCGAGGCGCAGGTGCAGGACTTGACCGCCCTCCCAAGTGACCAACTGATTACCCAACTGGAAAACAAGAAAAATCTGGGGTCAGTGATTCGTTTGAAAGCCTTACGTGACAAAGGGATTCTCTAGGTTATGACTTTTGTAGACGACTTAATGGACGAACAGGAACAGGAGGAGCAATCCCCCTATCCTGAAGCCTTTGGCATTCAGTTTACGCCGCCCATTTTGGGCGGGATATTGGGTGTTGTGGGTTTAGGCGGTGCGATCGCCATCGGCTGGTATTTAATTAAGCCCCAATGGGACGCCTTACAAGCCCTGAATACCCAGGTGGATGAGAAGGAACTCCAGAAAGAGCAGTTGGCACAATCGGAGCAGCTCATTTCTGAATTGCAAACCCAGCTCCAGCAGGTGCAAGCCGATCAGCAGCAGGTTCTGAGCCTCTTTTCCAGCGAGGGCTCCTTTGATACGTTTCTCTACACCTTGAACCAGCGGTTTAACAATCGGGGTCAACTCTTGCGCTACGAGCCGCCGACCGAGGTACCGGCGCTGGTCGAAGACAATGCCTGGGGCAGTGATGTGAATGGCTTAATTAAGCGCCAAACCATGACCTTGCAAATGGAAGCCTCTTTTGCCGAAACCATGGCGATTCTCCGGGATATTGAGCGGCTCCAGACCTTGGCGGCCCTCAAAAATATTCGCACGGAAATCACAACCCCCCAGCAGCGGCTCATAAATAACCAAGGCAATGTCAGCACCGAGGGCGATCCCCTACTCACGACCAGCTTTGACATGGAATTACTCTTTCCGGTGAGCGAGGAAGAGCTACTGGCGAATTCTGCGCCGACGCAGCCCGTTGACCCGAACGCGCCCGTTGACCCGAATGCGCCCGTTGACCCGAATGCTGCACCCGTGGACCCCAATGCAGCGCCACCTGCGCAGTGAGAGTTGAGTCCACCCTTGGACATTACTTCGGTTAAGGAGCCGCTTGATTGGCTAGATGAGCTCAGTGGAGAAAAAAGCTAGTCTTTGATTTTTGAGAAATAGCCGATACCATGAGGGGATATTTGAGGCGATGTTTTTTGGCAGCAGTGTTTTTGACCATTATGTGGTCGTGCAGGAGTGTTTATTGTGAGAGCGTTTAATTCATCTCTTGGTCTATTCGCGGGGGCAACCCTGGCCTTGGTCGCGGCCCCTGCCGTGCAGGCCGCCGATACCCAGATTGTGGATGTGCAAATCCAGCGGGGGAATGGCGAGTTTAGTATTCTGTTGGCGACTGTGGGTGGAGGCGATCGCCTCCAGGTCTTAACCCGTGAGCAGGGCAATAGTCTGGTGGCAGATATTGCCAACAGTCGGCTCCAGGTCGATGGTAATACCAACGGCTTCCAAACCAGCAACCCCATTCCCGGCATTGCCACCGTCACCCTGGCCCAGGTGGATGCCAACACCACCCGTATCACGGTAACGGGAACCGACGGCCTCCCGGTGGGGCAAGTGCGCCAGCAGGGTGCGAACCAAATTGTGATGGGCTTTACGACAACCCAGTCTCCCGATCGCACCACTGCCATTCAGCCCTCGGCCGCCCCGCCCCCAATCTCCGTAGCGCCCGCGCCGGAACCCGACAATGGCGTGAATATTAACGTCACCCCTGCCCCTGCGCCGCTGCCGCCCCCTGACCCCAACGCTGCTGCCGTGCCTCCGCCTGCGGCCCAGACGGCTGCGCCCAATGAGCCCTCAGCTGTGGCCCAGCTTGACCCGAACACGTTTGATATCGCCCAGAGTACGCCGCGATCGGATGTCTACGTCGCTGACCCCGAAATCACGATTGATGGCGCACCTGCGGGGCCGGCTGCACCCTCTCAGCCTTTTTCGCCTGCACCAGTCTTTCAGCCCCGAGCCATCGCCCCCAATACCGGAGATATTGCGGTTGCGAGTGTCGGTATTGAAGCGCCGGTTTTGGATATCGGCTCCACCTTGCCTGTTTTTATGCAGGTTAATGATGCCCAGGTGAGTACGGTGCTGCAATCGCTCGCTAACCTTGCAGACATGAACCTGATTGTGGCTTCAGGGGGAGCAGCGGGTGACGCCCAAGGTGCGGCTACAGGCGCAGGGGCATCCGGACGAATTTCCCTAGAGCTACAGGGTGAATCGCTGCAAGATGCCTTTAACTATGTTCTTCAAGTCTCGGGGCTGGATGCTTCGCGCAAGGGCCGTACCATCTTAGTGGGTGCAAGTTTGCCTGCTAGTGCCAAGAACTTGATTAACCGCACCTTTCGGATCAACCAGGCGACATCAGAAGAGGTAGTGAGCTATTTGGCGACCCAGGGCGCATCGGCCCAGATCGTCTTCACGGAAGAAACTGATGTTGTCAACCAAGAAACTCAAGCCGTTGTCCGGACGGAGCGAGGGCGACCGACCATCGAGAGTCTTGCGCCTGATGTAGACAATAATTCCTATCTACCGCTGCGGGGTCTTTCTGTCACCTCCGACCAGCGCCTCAATACCGTAACCGTAACAGGTGAACCGCATCTGGTGCAGATTGCGGCGAATTTCATCCGGCAGCTTGATGCCCGTCTACGCCAGGTTGCCGTTAACGTCAAAATTATTGACATCAACCTCCAAAATATCGGCCGAATTGGCACAAGCTTTTCTTTTGGCATTAATGAGGCAGGCTTTATCAATCAGGGCGGCATTGGCATCATCAACTTCGGCGATGGTCGAGATATTGCACCCGCAACGGGCAGTGGAATTGTAAACGAGGCGATTGGTTCGGCTCCAGTTGGTTCAACTCCGGGCCAACCCTTTCCTGATGCAGGCGATTTCGTAGCCCAGTTACAAGCCAGTATTGAGAACAACAACGCCAAAATTTTGACCGATCCAACCTTGATTGTCCAGGAAGGACAGCAAGCAAATGTTAACCTCACTCAAGAGGTGGTTACAGATGTGGAGGTCGAGCGGGATGTTTCGGATGGTGTAACAACAATTACGGTGACAACTGAAACTGAAGAAGTAGGTCTGTTTTTGGTTGTTGATGTTGATCGGATTGATGATAATGGTTTCGTCACCCTGTCCGTGAGTCCAGAAATCTCTTCTGTGGGTAATACACAAGTTATCAACGCCGATGGGATAAACAACACCATTGCCCTGATTAATCGTCGTGTTGTGGGCTCTGGGACTGTGCGGATACGGGATGGGCAGACCTTAGTTCTCTCAGGCATTATCCAGGATCAGGATACGGTCGCCACATCTAAGCTGCCTATTCTTGGAGATCTTCCCCTCATCGGTACATTATTCCGCCGCACCTCCCGTGAAACTCAGCGGCGCGAGGTGATTGTTTTACTGACGCCCAACGTGATTGAAGATACGCAACCTTGGGGCTATACCTATGTGCCCCAAGCAGACCAGCAGCAAACGGGTTTCCCGCAACTGCCGCGTTAGCAGTCGATAGGATCTTGCATGATTCACGCGCGGGTTGGGGCGGATGCAATCACTGGTGTGAACTTAACGCTGTATTCAGCTCCTGGTGGGAGTTCCAGTGGGCT
>JBMYQW010000315.1:0-6038 GCA_049601735.1 Spirulinaceae cyanobacterium | reverse complement strand
AAGATCCTTGTGGCTGTTGGGCGCAAACCCAATGGGACCAGATTGGCAGCTGAAGCGGCAGGCGTCGCTGTCGATGACCTTGGGTTCATTGCTGTTGACCTCCTGGGACTTTGTGCTCGACCCGGCCATGAGTCAAGCGGATGTGCCGTTCTGGCTCTGGGAGCAGCCGGGGGCGTTTTTTGGGATGCCTTACCAAAATTTTGTCGGTTGGTTGGGGACGGGCATCGTGTTCATGACCGTTGCGACTTTCCTTTGGCCCCGGCAACCCCTCACTCTCTCCCGCCAGCAGCTTCGCGTGCCGTTAGTGGTTTACCTGAGCAACTTTATCTTTTCGATGGTGATGAGTTTGGGCTCCGGGTTTGTGGTTCCGGTGCTACTGGGGCTCTGCATTGGCGCTGGCCCGGCGATCGCCCTCTATGCCCTTGCGCCTGCTTCTGAAGCCCAAGTCGCCGAAACCTTAGCGCAAACTCTGCAAAACCCAGAACCGATCGCGCCGAGTTCTCCTGCGGCGATCGCTAAATAGTGCGGTGTTGTGTTTACCAAAACGGCAATGTAGACGCCAAGAATCCCTCAGGGAAAGGAGCTGGGTTTCCCTCATCCGTGCGGACTTAAGGCCGTATTCATCTCCTGGTAGGCGTTTGAGTGGGCCGATCCACCTCCTCCTACAGGGACTCCTACTAGTCGGAGATTTCAATCCCCTCTTGGGAGGGGCGGTCTCGCGTCGCGATGACCGGGGTGGGTCGGGTATTTGTCGTGACTGCAACCCTTGCATAAAGGGAGCTTCCCCGCCCTTTCGAGCATTCAATTTTCGGTCCAGACATTGGGCAACTATCACGATCCGAGGCCCGGCAAATGTCTGAATTTGTTGTGGCCAGCAGCGCCATTGCGCTCATTTATCTGCTCCTGAGTAGCCCCTTTCTGCTCCTGTTTCTGGCTCGACTGATTCAGGGGGCGAGGCGTCGTGGGCCGATCGCACCCCAGCTCTCCCAACCGGAAAACGCCAGCAGTGTCACGGTTGTGGTTCCCACACTCAACGAAGCCGCCCGCCTCACGCCCTGTCTGGCGGGTTTGCAACAACAGGGAGCAGAACTCCGAGAAATCTTGGTGGTCGATAGCCGCTCGAAGGACGATACACCGGAACTGGTTCAGGCTGCGGCTATTCAAGATAATCGGATTCGGCTCCTCACCGATGATCCCTTACCCCCTGGCTGGGTGGGGCGACAATGGGCACTGGATTTTGGCTTTCGCCGGAGTGACCCGGAGAGTGAGTGGATTTTGGGAATTGATGCGGATACGCGGCCCCAACCGGGTTTGATTGCGGGCTTGCTGAGAGTGGCGATCGCTGAAGACTACGATGTTGTCTCCCTCTCCCCCCAATTTATTTTGCAATTTCCGGGGGAATGGTGGCTCCAGCCCGCCCTGCTAATGACATTGCTCTATCGGTTTGAGTCTTCGGGTGTGGACGCGGCAAACCCGGAGCGAGTGATGGCGAATGGTCAATGCTTCTTGTGCAAGCGATCGGTTTTGGTCGAGATGGGTGGTTACACCGTGGCGCAGAGCTCCTTTTGTGATGATGTGACGTTGGCGCGGGCGATCGCAGCGCAGGGCTACACAGTAGGCTTCCTCGACGGGCGACGGGTGTTGCAGGTGCGGATGTATGAAGGGCTACGGGAAACCTGGACGGAATGGGGGCGATCGCTCGACCTCAAAGATGCCGCGACTGTCGGGCAGGTGTGGAGTGATTTCTGGCTGCTCTGCTGTACCCAGGCGTTGCCGCTCTGGTTATTGCTGCTTAGTCTGGCGCTCTGGGGCGCGGGGGCGCAGACGTTGCCGATCGCCTTACTGGGTGGGATCAATGGCTTTTTATTACTGATTCGGGTGGCGCTGTTGGGCGCGATCGCCCCTTGCTACGCGGGGCCCAAGCCGCTCTGGTTCTGGCTCTCGCCGCTGGCGGATAGTCTGGCGGTGCTCCGGATTGGGCTCTCGTCAAGTCGTCAGCCGCGGCAATGGCGCGGGCGGGAATATTAATTAAGGATGAGCGAGGAAGGCAGAAGTCAGAATCGGCTAGTTTATATCAAAAGATGAAGACAGAATTCAGAATTCAGAACAGGTCTTTGGCTCTCACCAATTAACTCATTCATCCTGCTTCGCACGGGCGAGCCCTACATCCTTCAAGAGCGTTTCCAACTAATCCGATTTAAACCCATCGGTAGGGGATGCTCAATTAGTAGTCATCAGTGCTGCAAACAAAGAGTTGTGAACCGAACTGATTCCTCGTTACTCATCACTCTTTCGCCGCCACCGACCCCATCAAGCCCGGCCCCGTCCATTCCAACGTATCGCCGATCGCCGCCCCGGTATGATACGCCGCCAGCAGAATCTCGCTGGTCTTGCCCCAAGTGATGTTGCCCTGGGCATCGAGAGCGATCGCCCCCAAGTCGCAATGGCGTTTCTGGGCCTCCGCTATCGACTTCTCCATCGCCGCCGCCAACGAGAGTCCATCGGTCGCCCGAATCACCACCTTCGCCGCCAAACATTCATCAATAATGTCCTCGCCGATGCCCGTGCAGCTCACGCCCGCCTGGGCATTGGCATAGTTCCCCGCTGGCATAGCCGAATCACTGACGCGCCCAATGCGCTCAAAGCCCTTGCCGCCCGTAGACGTACCCGCCGCAATCCGACCCTCTTGATCCAATACCACCACGCCGATCGTGCCGCGCCCAGCTCTTGAGGACTCGGTGCTGGAGGACTCGGTGCTAGTCGGTTCTGCAACCACCGTCGCCATGGTCTTGTCAAATTTACCCTGGCGCTCGGCGATCCATTCATTGAGACGCAGATCCGTGAGGGGATTGTGGAGCGGCATTTGTAGCTCACGCACCAGCTCCGCCGCGCCGTGGTCAGAGAGGACGCGATCGCGCTCCATCTGCAAAAACTGGGCCACATGGATCGGGTTTTTGATCTTCGAGACATTGATCACGCCGCTAAACTGCTGGATCGCGCCATCCATCAGCGACGCACTCATACGCACCTGGCCATCCGATTGCAGCACTGACCCCGTGCCCGCATTAAATTGGGGCTCGTCTTCAAGGAGCTGACAGCCTAACACCACAGCCTCCGAGGCGCTCATCCCCTCGCTCAAGCCTTTGTAGATCCATTCGGCAATCCCATGAAGCGACTGGCGCACAGCCGCCAAACCGCCTTTGTCGTGCAAGGAACTCCCCGCGCCGCCGTGAATGATCAATTTCGGTTGTGTCATGCTCTCCCTGCGTTGTTCACTGTTGCCGCAAAATGCTTGCTGGAAAAATGCTAGCCCAAATGTGCCAGCCCAAATGTGCCAGCCCAAATGTGCCAGCCCAAAAAATGGCAGTGTTCATCTTATCGCGTCTTAGGTTAGAGTTTTAGACAGAACTTACACGGTGGCTGATCCTGGTCGCAGTCCTAGGCTAGAACGGGTCGTAATGACGGTTGAGAATGCAATCTAGAGTTGCGTAGGGTGGGCAATGTCCACCCCAAACCAGTTTTGGCGACCTCCAGTTTGGGCGAACATGAGATCACCGATCTTTTGCTTGAATGGCCTCAATGCGTTAATCTCGCAGCCTTTCAGGATGAACGTTCGCTGCCGCTGTAAGTTGGTGATGACCTTACGATGTTTGCCTTCTCTGTGCTCAAGCAGCCCCGTACCTCTAAATCGGCCAGTGATGATATTCCCATTGCCACTCGGGATGCGCCCGGGCGGCGATCGTCGCGAATTTCTTGGCTCCAGATTGGGCTCGCCCTGTTTTTGGGCAGCACGACCCTGACGATGGGGGGCGTCTTTTGGTGGTGGCAGCGCCAGAACAGTTTGGTGACGGCTAATCCTGAGCAAGCGGCGATCGAAGAAGCCGCTGCGACCCCGGAAATAGAAAATGTGCTCGGGCATTTGCCCTACGAGGAAGTCAGTGAAGCGGATTTGGTGGATGTGACAGCCGATGGCAGCATCCGGCTCCAGGCGGCGGCGGCAGAGCAATTTCAGGCCATGGCGGCCGAGGCCCAGACAGCGGGGATTATCCTAGCGGCCCTTTCAGGGTATCGCAGTGTGGAGGAGCAGGAATATCTCTTTTTTGAGGTCAAGGCCCAGCGCAATCAGGATGCTTCTCAGCGGGCCGAAGTCAGTGCACCGCCGGGCTTTAGTGAGCACCATACGGGCTATGCGATTGATATTGGTGATGCCAATTTGCCCCATACCCACCTGAGTGAGGACTTTGACGGTACACCTGCCTTTGAATGGCTGGAAGAAAATGCCGCTCGTTTTAGTTTTGAACTGTCGTTTCCGCCCGATAATGTGCAGGGGATTATCTACGAACCTTGGCATTGGCGCTTTGTGGGCAATCGCGCTAGTCTAGAAACCTTCTACCGTGCCCAAAACCTGCCCCCAGCGGATGTCGAAGACGCGGAATCAGATGAGACAGATGCCCTCGATTCCTTTGAAGATACGGAGTGAAGGAGGTCTTGAAGGCAGAAGGATGAAGGACGAATAGGGAAGGATGAATAAATAACACTCACTTCTGCCTTCAAGATTCGCTCTTCTGCCTTCAAAATTCGCCCTTCTGCCTTCAAAATTCGCCCTTCTGCCTTCAAAATTCATCCTTCTGCCTTTACAACAATGAATTACACAATTGAAAAACGAGAATGGTGGGTCGAGCGGTGGCTTGAACTGCTTGATTCCTACCGCTTTAAAAAACGCCTCGAACGGGCGCGGCGCTACGCCATGGAGGGCAATGTCCTCAAGATTGAGTTTCAGGGGCCCCGTGTCATCGCCAAGGTTAAGGGCTCTGATGCCGAACCCTACCAAGTCACAATGTCGTTGAACCCCTTTAGCAAGGAAGACTGGCATCATGTGGTGACCTTGCTCTCCAAGAAGGCGATCTACTCTGCCGAATTGCTGGCGGGCCAAATGCCGAGTGATATTGAGCAGGTGTTTACCGCAGGTGGTTTGAGCCTCTTTCCCTTCACGCTCGCTGAAGTGCATTCGCGCTGCACCTGCCTGGACAAAGCCAACCCTTGCAAGCATATCGGCGCGGTCTATTACCAATTGGCCGATCGCTTCAGTGAAGATCCGTTTGTGATTTTTCAGTTGCGGGGGCGCACCAAGATTCAAATCCTCGAAGCCCTGCGCCAGTTGCGGGCCAAGAGTTCAAGGAGCGTACGCCGTTCTTGGGTGAAGTCTAACCGCGCCCGCGATCGCAAGGCCAGCAATCCGCTTGTGCTAGAGAAATTCTGGTCTTACAACCAACGCCTTGACCCCCAGCTCGGCAAAATCACGGCTCCAGAATCGGCCCAGATCTTGCTCGATCGCCTGGGCTCTCCGCCCTTCCCAGCCGCAGAAGCTGCCGTGGTTCACGACTATCTGGCTGCGGTTTACGCCCAGGTCTCCCAGGCTGCGGTCACGGCAGCGGAATGATGACGGGGGCAGGGCATAAAAATTCCGCAGGGCAGGGAAACCCAGCCCCTAGGATAGATGGATTGTTGGTTTGTGCTTGCCGGATTTGGTGTCAGGGACTGGGTCGGGTGGGTTTGGTTGCCCTACTGGTCTGCGGCTGTGCGAGCCAAGGGCGATCGCCCGGCGGGTTCGGCTCAACCTGGCGACTGAACCGAGCGCAGTTGCAGCAAACCCGAGCAACTCGCATCTGTCCTGGCTGTGATTTGGCTCGGGCAAACCTCCGCGCTGCCAAACTGACGGAAGCGGAGCTAGCCGGGGCGCGCTTGACCCAGGCGAACCTGAGCAACGCTCAATTGACGAATGCGGACTTGAGCCGGGCCTGGTTGATGTCGGCGGACTTAACCGGGGCTGACCTCACGGGCGCTGATCTGACGGCGGCCAACCTGGGTTGGGCGAACCTCACCGGGGCTGACTTGACCGGGGCGAGCTTGACCGGGGCACGTCTGACGGGTGTCACCTGGACAGATGCGACGATCTGCCCGGACCCGAGTTGCGGCGGGAAAAACAACTAAGGAGATTTGCCAAAAAGAATGTACCTCGTAGGGTGCTGTTAGGCGAT
>JBMYQW010000314.1:0-6069 GCA_049601735.1 Spirulinaceae cyanobacterium | reverse complement strand
GACCGAATCTGGCTGTTATGGAGGCAATGCTCGGCTCCTGGAAACGGCTTGAGATGAGGATATTGATATTCCCCGGCAGCCCAAATCACAAATTGGGTGCGGATCTCGCCGATCGAGGTCTGGAGCTTAAAGCCGCCTTCGGGCAAGGGCTCCACGGTCTGGACATCCACCTCAGTCTGAATGGGAAGCTCAAAGTGGTCGGCGACGGTTTGCAAGTATAGGGCGTATTGTTTGCCGCTGACGTGCTCGCGCCGAAAGGCGATCGCAGGCGAGGTCTTCAAGGTAACAGCATTCAGGTCGAGCAAGCCAAAACCATGGCTGGGGAAGGATGGGGTGATGAAGTTCATCTCCTCTGGCCAGCGGCTAAAGGAGGCTCCGACCTGATGTCGTTCTAAAATGGTGAAGTGCTCTAGTCCCAGATCTTGGAGCACGACGCCACAGCCAATGCCTGCTGCTCCTGCGCCAACGATCACAACGTTATAGGAGAGCTTTGCTTGAGGTTGGCTCATGCTGGTTGATTCGAATCGAGTATATGAGAATGATAATCATTCTCGTTCGCTCTTGTCTAGGGCGTGTCGTCAGTTAAGCCAGACGACAGAAGCGGCGAGGTAGATAGCCCCTAAAAAATCACGAGCGGTCTTGTCATAACGAGTGGCAATAGCCCGATACTGCTTAAGTCGAGCGAAAAAATTCTCGATCAGATGTCTTGCTTGGTAGAGGTGCTTATCGTAAGGATAAGGCTGTTTGCGATTTGCCTTGGACGGAATCACCGCATCACACTCTTTGTCCTCTAAACGTTGACGAACTCGCTCATCTGCATCATAAGCCTTGTCTGCCAGCAACGCCTTGCCCTGAAAGTCATCAAGCAAAATATCAGCTAAGTTCACATATACTACCTCTAGCTGACGACACGCCCTAGTCGCGAAGATTGTGGGTTAGAGCGTGTTGGGGAAAGTTAACGCGATCGGGCGATCTCCTCCAGAGCAGCTATGCCAACGACTCTGTCCTGGGTGGAGCGCATTGCCCTGATCAGATTTAAAAATTTCAGGTTGGCGTTGAGTTGAAAACGCCCTACGCATTATCCGCCTGGCAAGCCGCCAACTCCTCTTGATAGTAAGGCGCAAGATCTTGAATATCTTGGGCCGTGAAGTCGCTAAAGGCTTCAGCCGCCGCAATTTTGCTAAACCAACATTCGCAGGCTTGGGCAGCGATCCCTTCCGCTTGGCAATAGGCCGTCATCGCTTCATTCAGGGCAACGTCTTGGGCGATCGCCCCTGGTGTCCCCATGAATCCGAGCGTGCTAAGAAATAGACTGCCCATAGATAGAGCGCCCATGAAGAGAACCCGTTGACGTCTGGGAGTGGATTTGAGGTGATTCATAGTAAACTACTCCGATATATCTGCACTGTTATAGGTGTACTGTATTTACCCCAAGGATTCATGACCCTGCTCCAACTCTATGGTATTCCCAACTGCGGCACTTGCAAGAAGGCCCGCCAATGGCTGGAAGCGCGGGCCATTGACTACGAATTTATCAACACTAAAGAAACCCCCCCCACCGCCGCCCAAATTACAGCTTGGGTCGAAACCCTCGGCAGCAAGCCGCTGCGCAACACCTCGGGCCAGGCTTATCGTGCTTTGGGTGCTCAACGCAATAGCTGGGAAGACAGTCAATGGATCAAGGCATTGAGTGAAAACGCGATGCTGCTCAAGCGACCCCTCTTCGTGCGGGATGGTCAGGCCCTCAAGGCGGGCTTTCGGGGTACAGATGACGAGATTCAGCGTCAATTGGGACTATAGCAAGGGGAAACCCGTTGAGGACATCGCGTAGGGTGGGCATTGCCCACCAGTTGAGGATTTCAGCGATCGCAAAATGTCCTAACTACTGATATTGCTGCTATATAAAGAATGGGGTCTATCACCAATGGGGTCGAACGTTGGCGACGGTTTGCTCCAATTGAGTCATCGTATCGGGGAAGTCGTTGAACTCCCGCCAGAGCAGGTTTAAGCGGCGTCCGCTGGCGGCGGTGCTGGCCCGAGCCGTCCGATAACGACAATGGCGATCGGCATTGAGCCGGGGTGGTAAGCCACTGCGGGCGGCGATCGCCTGGTTGAGCAAAAGAATCAACAGTTTAAATTGGCGAGCGATCTGCAACAGTTGCTGGGTAAAGTCTTTGAGGCTAACGCGAATCGGTGCCCAGGCAAAGTCATCGACGATCTCGGCATCTCGTAAAATCAACGCCTGCTGCCGTCGATAGAGCGTCAGATGAGACTGCTCCCAGACTAAGGCATGAACATCCTGATTGTCTGGCGCGGTGAGGACTTGAGCTAGGGCCGCAAACCATTGGGAGAGATGCCAAAATTGCCCGCTGGCATGATTCGTCCAAGATTGATGATCGACCTGGAGATTCAGCCCAATACGAACATATTGCCCCTTGAGCTGAGGCAAACTGAGGTAATAGTCCAGCAGTTCCTCGGGATGCCGCAGTGCGGCGGTGACGGGCAGGGCGTGGTAAACCGGGTTGAGCGGGAGGGTCTGGAGATGGAGCGATCGCCAGGCCTGGGGGGAGTAGAGACAGAGCTGAAAGCGCAGCGGCGACTGACCCAGCTCGCCGGAGCGTTCCGGAGCAGAGTAGAGGGTAAGCATATGTAGAAGTGCATCCTGATGCTGGTTATTATACGCTCCGTGATTTCACGGAGACTACCCCTCTACCCTGGCTGCTTCAACGAACCGCGCAATTACGGAATCTCACTCTGGAATTTTGCTAAATTCTCCCCAATGCTCTTCTCCCTGACGCCGAGGAATCGAGACCTGTAGCGGCGTCAAGGTTTGTACCTCAAAACGTGGTGTGAAGAGGGTGCGAATCTCTTCGGGTGAAATACCGAAGGGTGGCCCCCCCGAACGCTGGTGCGTAAAAAACACGGCCCAGAGGCGACCTTGGGGCTTGAGAAGTTGGTAAACCACCTCTCGATAGGCGGTGCGCTGTTCGGGCGCGATCGCACAGAAGCAAGTATGCTCAAAAACAAAGTCGAAGCGATGGTCGAACGAGGCATCCAGGTGGAAAATATCCTGCTGCTGCCAATCCACGACCACCTGATTGAGCTGGGCCAGGTCGCGGGCCGCAGCGATCGCCAGCGGTGAAAAATCAATCCCCACAACCTCTAGACCCTGCTGGGCCAAAAACACAGCATCATGGCCCCGTCCACAGCCCAAGACAGCAACCCGGCCGGTCAGAGGGATCACCCGTCGTTGCACCGCATCAACTAAGCCAGGCGCAGGCTGCTCCAGATCCCAGGGCGTGTTGGCTTGGGCATAGCGGTCGTTCCATCGCTGCCAGCTCAGGGGTGGCAAGTCTGTTGCTTGAGGTGATGATGATTGAGAGGAGGTTGATTGGGGCGATGGCGCTGCGGGAGATGACATGAGCTTTTTCTCGATAGACTGGCTCGCTACAGGTGAATCTGCGCCAGAATGTAACGCAGGGTATCGTAATCATCCTTGAGCAAGACCCCCAACGTGCGACCCGCGTTGACCAGCCAAGCGCGATCGCCCCGCCGCAGCCGAAAAATTTCCCGCAGCGCCGCCGCGATCAGGGCTTCTGTTGGCGCATTGCTCACCTGGAGGAGCGATCGTAAAAAATGCAGGTCTTCGCTAAAGCGCAAGACGGTCTCCGGCGCACAACAATAGACCGCCTGGTGAATTTGGGGCGGTCGGGGGGGCAGATATTGCCGCATCTGAACGGGGCGATCGCTTGCTGCGGTCATAAAGCCTACGATCGCCGCCTGAAACTCGGTCTTGAGCATGGCAAAGATCTGGGGTTGCTCTTCTCGCAGTTCGACTAGGGAAAGTCCCAAGGCCCGAGCCCGATGCACCGAATCGATCGGACTGGTGGTCGCATGGGTCACGACGGCTAGAACCTGATTGCCCGATTCTTCATCCTGGGCCTGTACCCAACTGCCAAAGGGCGGCATCGCCGGGAAATCGAGGGTTTCGGGTTCTAGACATTGCGCTAAAAAACCAACGGTTGAGGTCTCAATCACTTCGCCGAGTTGTTCAGGATGGCGCTGATCCGGCGTAAATTGTGGCAGCGGCAATCGCATTGGGGAACCTGCTGACTACTTCTTACCCCTTAGATTAACCGCTTCGAGGTCACTCGGTTGAAATGTAATAATTTTGTCCCAATTTCCCCCTTCGAAGAGCACGGCCACCTGGCCATCACTGACCCGTTGTACCATGCCCTCATAGCGGTAATAGATATCATCGGGGTTGGTCACGCGAACTGCTGCACCGGGTAGTAACATGATTTTCCTTTTTCTCCTTAAACAATGCGACTGTGTAGGGTGGGCATTGCCCACCGCACCAGGGTTTATGAACAGGGTTCATCAATCAAACCCGCTAACGCCGAAAATTCATCATTCGGGGTCGATGGTTCGCCACCGATTCCACCAGCCCCAGGGCAATGAAATTGGTCAAGAGTGCCGATCGCCCGTAGCTCATCCAGGGCAGGGGCAACCCGGTAATCGGGGCGAGGCCGATCGTCATGCTGACATTAATTACCACCTGAAAGACAATCATCGAGAGCACACCGATCGCCAAGAGCGAACCAAAATTTTCTTTGGCATTTTGGGCAATCACAATCAGCCGCAGAGCGATCAGCCAAAAAACAATCAACAGTACCACACTGCCAATAAAGCCCAGCTCTTCGCCTACGGCCGAGAAAATAAAGTCTGTATGCTGCTCCGGAATAAAGTCCAGTTGGGTTTGGCTGCCCTGGAAGGGGCCGCGCCCCCAAAGCTGGCCTGCACCAATGGCAATGCGGGACTGAATCAAGTGATAACCGCCGCCCAGCGGATCATCTTCTGGGGCGAGAAACAGGGTCAAGCGGGCTTTTTGATAGTCTTCGAGCACCCTTGTCCAGACAAACTGCCCGAGGGGGCCAAACAGGGCATTGCCCAGCATCACGGATAATGCACCAACCCGTCGCCAGGGTATCGAAAACCAGGCGACGATCACCATCAGACCTACCCAACCAGCCCAAATGGGTTTGGACAGACCATAGGAGAGGGCAGAAATGACCGGGGCAACCAGCAAGACCAACCAGGCTGGATTCGCATTGGCCCAATAGAGCATCCCAATGGCGATCGCGGCAAACACCAGGGATGTGCCCAAATCCGGCTGCACAAACACCAAACTCCAAGGGACTGCCATAATTGCCAGGGTGCGGAAAATCGCTGGCAGCGTTGAGGCCGGACGGGCGTGGAGCAGGGCAGCCAGGGTAATAATCAAACCCACCTTGGCAAACTCGGAGGGCTGGACATTGAAGCCCAAAATATTAATCCAGCGGGTCGAACCCTTAGCTTCTACGCCAAACCCCAGCTTGAGTGCCAAGAGCGAAGCATTGGTTAAGCCATAAATCACCCAATGCCATTGGATCAGGACTTCATAGCGGCAACGGGCGATAAACAGGGCGAGGCCGACGCCCACCATGCCCAAGAGCCAATGCTGCCAGCAATAGTCACCGAGGCTGACGCCATCACGAATTTCGGTCGTCTGGATAACTAAGCCGCCAAAAAAGGTGAGGCCAATGACCAGCAATAGCAGGGAAACATCTAAGTTATCCCAGTCGGCGAACCAGGTCTGCCAAGCGACTCGTTCTTTGTAAACTCTTTGCATCGGTCAACCCGCAGGGGAATTTAACACCAGTGAAATAATAACGGCCAGCCCGAAGATATGCCATCTTGTCTAGCAGGTTGCCCTCCATCTTAAAGGTTGGCTTGACAACTGAGGGACGTTCAGCCTAAAGAATCACGCCAGAGAAACCCTAGCTGAGGGCGGCGACGGAAACCTTACCCGCGATCGTCTGGGCCAGTTGGGTTAGGGCTTGTCCTGAGGCGGAGTCCGGTTGAGCGATCACGATGGGAACGCCGCGATCGCCCCCTTCGCGCACCGGGATTTCCAAGGGAACCTGGCCCAACAGTGGTACGCCCAGCTCGGTAGCCGTCTTCTCACCACCGCCCGCACCAAAGAGGTCGTAGCGTTTCTCCGGTTGATCCGGCGGCACAAAATAGCTC
>JBMYQW010000313.1:0-6113 GCA_049601735.1 Spirulinaceae cyanobacterium | reverse complement strand
CTGACGCGATCGCGCCACCAGCGCCAACACGTAGTCCAAAACGGGTTCAGCAACCTGCACCTGGCGCACCTGTTGGCGGGCTTGCAAAATTTGCGGGATTGTAGCGATCGCCTCCACCTTGAGTAAGTCTAAGCGTTTGGCTCGGAAGCCGCGCTGCACATTCAACAGCATCTGTTTCTCGGCTTCAGGCGCAGGATAGTCTACGACGATTTTAAAGAGGAAGCGATCGAGCTGGGCCTCCGGCAGGGGATAGGTTCCCTCAAACTCCAGGGGGTTTTGGGTCGCTACCACCCAAAAACCATCTGGGAGTGCCAGGGTTTCTCCCTCCAATGTCACCTGCTGCTCTTCCATCGCCTCAAGCAGCGCCGACTGGGTCTTGGGCGGGGTGCGATTAATTTCATCAGCGAGCAGAATATCCGTGAAAATCGGCCCGCGCTGGAGCGAAAAGGTGCGGTTGTTGAGGTCAAAGATATGTGTGCCAACAATATCAGCCGGCAGCACATCCGGCGTGAGTTGAATGCGGCGGAACTCTGACTGCAACAGCCGGGCCATCACTTTAACCAAGAGGGTCTTGCCCGTTCCCGGTACACCTTCGAGGATCACGTGCCCCCCACCGAGCAATGCGACCAGCAGTTGCTCAACAATGATGGATTGTCCCACAACAATTCGGTCGAGGGTAGCTTGGATATTTTGCAACAGAGCGTGAGGCGCAGTCATGAAAATTCGGTTGGCAAGAGGGCACAATGGCCCCACTATATTCCTTTAGGCTGGGCCTTGGGACGGTGCGATCGCATTCCAGCTCCAAGCGTGAGCCAGATCACATCAAACCCGTCGGAGCACCGCACCACCTGAGCAGAGATTATGCCGTTATGGCCAAGAGTGGTACAGTGAACAGTAACAATTAGAACTTATCACAAGCAATTAATTAAATAATATGAGCGTCGTTAGCCAAGTTATCCTCAAAGCAGATGATGAGCTACGCTATCCCACCAGCGGCGAACTCACCAGCATTAATACCTTCTTACAAACGGGTGAACAGCGAATTCGCATCGCCCAAGCCCTAGCCGAAGGTGAGAGCAAAATCGTTGATAAAGCGAGTAAAGAGTTATGGAAACGTCGTCCTGACTTTATCGCGCCAGGCGGCAATGCCTTTGGCCAGCGGGAACGGGCCCTCTGCCTCCGTGACTATGGCTGGTATCTCCGACTGATCACATACGGCATTCTGGCTGGTGACAAAGAACCGATCGAAAGCATTGGTCTGATCGGCGTTCGCGAAATGTATAACGCCTTAGAAGTGCCGGTAATCGGCATGGTAGAAGCCATCCGTTGCCTGAAAGAGGCGTCACTGGGTGTTTTAAGTGGTGAAGATGCTCAGGCGACCGCACCCTACTTTGACTACATCATTCAAGCGATGTCGCAGTCATCTTGTCAGTAAGGTAATCTTATCCGGCCTATCCAATCCGATTGAGACAGACCCCAGATCCTAGGGAGCTACGTCCGGGGTGTTGAACTAGCTCGGTTTGCCCATCAAGGGTCTACGGCAATCAATATGCTTAAATCAGGGTCAACTCACCGTTGACTCTTTTTTATGTTCCACAGGTTTCCATGCTCTTTCCCAAGGTTCCGCTGCTATCGCTGGGCATTTTGTGGCTGATTTATGCCGTTTTAGGTTGGTTGCTGGCCAAGCAGACGAATTTTTGGCTGCTTTGGGTCTTGGCGGCTTGTTTGATTGTCTTGCTGGGTCTGGTGTTTACCGCCCCTAGTAGCATGGTTCGCAATGTGTTTTACGGTTTGTTTCAATCGGATTCTCGGGCCTTCTTTTCGGTGATTCTCACGGCGCTCACGGTCGTGGCTATGGTGCATTGGTCAACGCAGTCAATCTATCTCATTGTGCTGTTGGCAGCAGGTTCCTTGGCACGGCTGGAGTTGCAAGGGGCTGACTACGGCGAGTGGCAATCCTTTACGCTCCTGACCTTGATGAGTTTGGCCGGATTTGCAGCGGGGTTGGGAGCCTATGCTTATTTTCTACCAGATGCTGTGGGCTAAGACCAAATCCAGACCGCAGTAGCAGGCTTGGGGCGGTCATGGAATAATGTCTAGCAACGGCATGGTGTGGCGAGGTGCGTCACACCCTACCTGGATTTAGATGTGAGGCCAAGTGGCACGGTAGGGATGGAGAAACAAACCAGTGGTGAGCAGCCGCAGCAACATCAACTTTGGGTGGCACAGCAGCGTAGGGCTTGGAGCGATCGCATCCAGACTGACCATCCTAGCTTGAAGCCGACCGAGGTGCAGAGCATTGTGGACTGGTTGATTGGCGAGAACCCCGATCGCTTTAGTGATGCCGATGCCGACCAGCTCCGGATTGCCGAACAGGCGATGTTCTATCGTTACCGAATTTTGGGGCAGCGGTATCTGAACGTGAGCCCAACCCCCGCCTATCGCCGCTTGATTTCTCGGTTGGGTTCCTTGGTGGTGGTACGAAATAAGATTCGCACCTGGGTTGCTCTGAGCCGCGATCGCAACCGGGCCGTAACGGATGTACTCCAAGAGGTGATCCAAGAGATGCTCAATAGCGATCGCTACATTCAGGCGACCGTGGCTTGGATTAGCCAATGCACCACGGACGAACGGCTGCGCAATACGTTGCTGCTCACCAGCATTGAAGAATATTGTCTCCGCCCCATTCGCAACCAACCGCTGCTGGTCTTTCGTTTTGTCAACTATCTCCGGCGCTCCCAAAAAGGCGGTATGACCCAAGTGCCTCAAAAAGAGCGGATTCGGATGCTCTCGGAAGAAATCAGCCTGGATGAGGGCGAGTCAGCCCTGAGCCTCTTTGATACGGAAGCTGCGTCTCACTATGAATATGAGCAGGAATGGGAGCAGCAGCAGCGCCTGCGCCAGACAGTACAAAGGGAGTTTGAGCAATATCTTGCCGAGAAGATTGACCCCCTAGCGGTAGAGTGGCTGCGCCTTTATTTGCAGGGGTGCTCGCAAGAGATCATTGCCCAGCAACTGAATGTGCCCGTCAAGCAGATTTATCGCCTCCGCGAAAAGGTGAGCTACCATGCGGTGAAAATTTTTGCCCTCAAGGGGCGGCCGGATTTAGTCGCCAACTGGCTTCAGACTTCCTTGCAAGACCACAGCCTGGGGTTAACGCCGGGTCAATGGTCAATGTTCTGGGAGAATTTAAGCGAAATGCAGCGGCATATTGTGGGCAAGCTCAAAATGGGCCAAACGATTGAGGCGATCGCTGCCGAGCTGGGAGTCCGTAAGTCTCAAGTGATGGCGGACTGGGGCAAAGTGTATCAACAGGCATTGGATTTACGGTCAGAGGGTTAGGTTGCCGGGTCATCCCCCTCATCCCAAAGCTGCCTCAAAAAGTAAAAAGCAAAGAGAGGAGGCGATCGCCTCCTCTCTGCTCAAGAAGATGTTGTATCTATCCCTTGCGGGGGATCAGTGCTGATGACCGATTCTAGCTCTCAGCGGCGTTACTGCCAAAAATCTTCGACTTGAGGGTCGCCAGATCCTGGCTGAGTTCGCTGCGACTCTCTGCTTTCCAGAGATAACGGTAGACAAACCACCCTGTGTAGCCAATACCAATGATCTCAAAGATGGGTGCCATCAGGGGCACATCATTGATGGCTGAGAGCAGCGCGAGTGTAAGCTTGACCGTGATGAAAGCCGCAAAGACAATCCCCACGATCACAATAATATCTTTGTACTCAGTGTAGAACTTCTCTAGTGAGCCGGGGAGCTTTTTGAGAAACTCAGAAATGGGTCCCAGATAGTCTTGCCAAACGTCACCGCTAGCGGGTGTGATCGCACCCGAGGGTTCGGTGTTTAGCGGTGTTTGGGCCCCAGTTTCAGTCGATTTAATATCAGGTTCCATAGATTTGTCTCCTTAAAGCATGATCGAACAGGGGAGTTTATCGTATATCGAATCAATACACTATTGACAGCGAGTGATCAAATTCGCTCGGCCTATCTTATCAAACCCCAATCAGAATCCGTGTGAACTCGCCATGAGGCTCTGACAGTCCATTGCCTTCGCTGCTGTTGCCTTTAGATATTACAGAATATCTTGGTGCTTGGCCCAAAACGCAGTAAGGAGTCTCCCGCTCTCCATCCAGTGAAGGGTCAAAAATGGGAATTAGAAGAGCGTTGCGCGACGTGGAGGGGGCGTCCCCTCAGGTCTCGGTAATGGTTAATGACACGTCCTAGGACTCATATTTCATCAGCCGACTGTAGTCACCTAAGGTGTAGCAGGTACTCCGGAGGCTATTGAAAGACTGTTGCTCAACGCGGCGATCGCCAAGTTGGCGGGCTAGTTGGAGGCGTTTTTCATAATATTCAGCGGCCTGTTGATAGTCGCCTAGGGCTTCATAGCTCACGCCCAGATTCCCCAACGTCTGTTCATGGGCACGAGTATCTTCGAGTTCGAGGGCCAACGCCAGGCGCTCATGACCGTATTGCACCGCTTGTCGATAATCTCCCAAGGCATAGGCGGTATTACTCAAGTTACGAAAGACTTGCAGGGCCGTACGGGTCTCGGCTAGGCTTTGCGCCAAGCGTAAGCGTTTTTGGTAATAGGTGATCGCCTCGGAATAGTTACCCAGGGAGTAACAGGCATTCCCCAAATTTTTCAGGACTTGGCCCACGGTCTGTTGATCGCCCATGGCCTCGGCAAAGGAAAGGGCCCGTTTCTGGCAGGCGATCGCATCTTCATGTTTCCCTTGCGCTTTGTAGGCCAGGCCCAGATTATTCAAGGTCGCCATCGCGCCCCCCCGGTCTTTGGCTTGCAAAAAAAAGCGGAGGCTCTGCTGTTGGGCCTCCAGGGCCTTGTCGTACCGTTCTTGGTGGCGATAGGTATTCCCCAACAGGCTCAATACTTGAGCCGTCAGCCGGAGATCATCAATCCGGGCGGCGATCGCCAGTCCCGTCTTGGCCGCGCGCTCTGCTGCGATGTAGTCCCCCAGGGAATAATGGGTCAACCCCAAGTAGTAGAGGGCTTTAACCTTGCCCTTGTTGTGCTTAGTTTGGTCAAAAACCGCTAAAGCCTGTTGCAAGGTGATGATCGCCTCAGCAAACTGTCCAGCCTGCTGTTGCTGAATCCCCCGCTCCAGAACTCGCCCTCCCGACTCCGGAATGGAGGCGGTGAGAGGGGCACTGAGGACGGTTTTGGGAGAGCCGCCCGTGCTTAGATCGTCGTCTTTATACTCCTCAGCCAATGCCTCCCCCTGATTACTGTCACAGCTATCACCTCAACATATCCTTATTAAGTGTATCGAGAGTTGAAGCCTTCAGCAGCAAGATTGTCAGCAGCCCAATCGCCAGCAAGAAGAGGCTCTAGCTCGAACTGCGAAGTAGCCCCTTGGGAGAGCGGGAAAAGGATTTGGGCGGTGGGTTACTGGTGCGGCGGGAATTCCAATGACGAATAGCGTCGGCAGTGCGCTGGGCCTCCGACGGGCGACGGGTTTGGGTTTGGGTCTCAGCCAGGGTTTCGTCAGCAGGGCGCTTGGTGGGTTGGGCATTCATGCAGTCTGCCAGATCCAGGTGGGGGGAGGTGATCTGGAAATCAGGAAAAATTTCTTCAATGGTTTGGTAGCGATCGCGCACCGCCGGACGGAGCATCCGGGTCAAGATTTTCTCAAATCGTTTGCTAATCTCCACTCGGTCTTGCCAATACAGCTCCCCCGTCCGGGGGTTACTCTTGAAGTCCAAGGGCGCTTTACCCGTGAGCAAATAGAGGCAGGTGACCCCCAAGGCGTAGATGTCGCTGGCAAACACCGGGCGGAGCGAAAACTGCTCAGGGGGCGCAAAGCCCACCGTGCCCACGAAATGGGTGGTCATGCCCTTGACGCTGCTATCGCTGAGTTGACTGAGTTCTGCCTTCACCGCCCCAAAGTCGATTAAGACCAAGCGGCGATCTTGAGCCAGAATAATGTTTTGAGGCTTGATATCCCGATGAATGACGCTCTGCTGATGCACATAGTTCAACAGCAACAGCGTTTCCCGCAGGAGACGTTTGACGATCGCCTCCGGCTGAGGCCCTTGGCGGCGCACTAAGCGGGCCAGGGTTGCGCCTTTTACATACTCTTGCACCAGATAGA
>JBMYQW010000312.1:0-6151 GCA_049601735.1 Spirulinaceae cyanobacterium | reverse complement strand
AAAGATAAAGCCGTGTTTATGGTGGCTAAACGGCCGGGATAACCAATCGTAAGGTGGGCAAAATCAAGGGTCTAAAAACCAGAGTTACACTGATCAATATTTGTCCACCCTGCTGCCGTGGCACAGTTTAAGTAGTGCATTAGAAAATCTTGTAGGGGCAATCCCCCCGTGGTTGCCCACGTGTGTTGCGTGACGGAGGGTTGATCGGTGAGTAGCCAAGACCGGGGTAGGCACGGGGGCGCTACCCCTACGGTATTTAATGCAAAAATCCTAATGTACCTTTTTAGCTGTGTTACAGCACTACTGTCTGTCAAGCCAACTGATCCAGATTCTCATACAGCTCAGAAATCCCACAGCTCAACCCAATACTCGCCAACTCAACCACCTCCTCCGCCCGGTACAGGTGAGTCACCCAAAGATTATTCGACTTGCGTTGAAATCGCTCCACCAAAACCTGCTTTTGATGCACTAAAACATATTCCTGCAGCTCCGGAATCGATTTATAGTCCAAAAACTTGTCCCCCCGGTCAAACGCCTCCGTCGAATCCGACAGCACCTCAATAATTAGCTTCGGATGCAAAATAAAATCCTCATCAGAGGTGCGATCGCGCTCATCACAGGTCACCGCCAAATCCGGATAGTAAAACGTATTGAGTTCCAGCAGTCGCACCTTCATATCCACCGCATAGGCAATACAGCCCGTCCCTCGCAAATGGTTCACCAACAGCGCAGAAAGATTCCCCGTAATAATGACATGGGCCTTCGTCGCCCCCGCTATCGCCACCATTTGCCCCTGCAAATATTCATGTTTGATCAAACTCACTTTCTCAAGTTCTAGATATTCTTCCGGGGTGAAGTAGTTATGGTACTTGCTTAGGGTCATTGTTTTCATCCCCTAAACAGTTTTCAACTTCAGCAACGCCCTGGTCTTCGCCATCCGTACTAGATGCTCAACATATTCATACTGCTGCCACCATTTCTCCTCCTCCATTGTCAATCCCACCGTTTTGTTCTTCTCCAACAAGCGTTCAACTTGTTGTTGCAAGGTATTGGAGAGTTTGAGAACCAAAATCTCCTCAGCGGAAGGTAAACTTGCGAGGGTTTCCAGTACATCAGCCAAACCCGAAAAGCCTGCCTCACTCCGAGCATTCCATTCCCGCAAACCTAGCTCTAAAATTCGCGGTAACTGGGTTTGTAGGGGATTAAGCCTTAATGCCAGTTCATCAGGAATATCAACACTAACTTGCATAATTGAGTCTTTGTGTTGGCAAGGTTAAGTCTTATTGTAATTTATGTTTTCTGGGTGATCCACAAACTGACTGAAGACCAGCGCCTTGTGATCATTATCGAGTAGCTCGGCGAGGACTTCGCCAAACTGTTGGAGCTTGGCACTGGGCAGACCCAACTCGGGGCGGACGAGTTTGGGTTCACAGCAAGCCCGCCGCAGGCGCATAATTTCCGTCAGGACTTGCAGATGCTTGCCCCCAGCCTGGGCATCACTCTCTGCGAGCTTGTCGATCGCATCCCGCCGTAAGGCTTCTGGCTCTAACTGGTGACGCGCCCTCAACCCAGACCCATAGGAGCATTTGTTTAAAGCCGTTACTGTACGGCTCGTTGGCCGCGAAAAACCTGTGAGATCAAAGAGAGTATTAAGAACTTGCCCCTCCGCCTTGAGTTCACGGCAGAATGAGGCCATTAGCGTGGCCAGTTCAAGCAGGAGCAGATAGTCCCGTGCAAACCAATATTCCCACTTCTTCCCAACCGGGTATTCAAATCCATGTGGAAGACGATCGCACCGGCATGAGTCCGGAGACGCTCAAACGAGCCTTTGCCGATAACCTCTTCTACACCCAAGGGAAATACCATGAGCTAGCGACCCTCAATGACTATTACATGGCGCTGGCGTACACCGTGCGCGATCGCCTGATCCATCGCTTCATCAAGACCATGAGCACCTACGACGAGCAGAACGTCAAAGTCGTGTGCTACCTCTCCGCCGAGTTTTTGATGGGCCGGTATCTCGAAAATAACCTGGTGAACCTGGGCATTTACAAAGAAATCCGCCAAGTGGTTGAAGCCGCGGGTTTAGATTGGGAAGCCATTGTTGAGCAAGAGCAAGATCCCGGTCTCGGCAATGGCGGTCTCGGGCGGCTGGCCGCTTGCTTCCTCGACTCCATGGCCACCCTGGAACTGCCCGCGATCGGCTACGGCATTCGCTATGAATTTGGCATCTTCCATCAACAGATCCGCGACGGCTGGCAGGCTGAAATCCCCGACAAATGGTTGCGCTACGGCAACCCCTGGGAAATCCCCCGCTTGGAATCCACCGTTCAGGTTAAGTTTGGCGGCCATACTGAAGTTGCCCACGACGAGAAAGGCCAACCCAAAGTGACCTGGGTTGCCGGACGCACTGTGACCGCGATTCCCTACGACACCCCGGTTCCCGGCTACAAGACCAACACCGTCAACCCCCTGCGCCTCTGGCAAGCGGAAGCCGGCGAAGACCAGGGCTTTAACTTTGATGCCTTCAATGCGGGTGACTACGACGGTGCCGTGGCCAGCAAGATGTCTTCAGAAAACATCTCCAAGGTGCTCTACCCCAACGACAACACGCCCCAGGGGCGACAGTTGCGCCTAGAGCAGCAGTTTTTCTTCGTCTCCGCCTCCCTCCAAGACATCATCCGCCGCCACCTGCGCATTCATCCGGACTTGGGTAACCTGCCGGAGCATTTTGCGATTCAGCTCAACGATACCCACCCCGCTGTGACTGTCTCGGAACTCATGCGCCTACTTGTGGATGAGCACGGCATGGATTGGGACAAAGCCTGGACGATTACCCAAAAGACCCTGGCTTACACCAACCATACCCTGATGCCGGAAGCCCTGGAGCGTTGGCCCGTCAGCCTTTTCGGTACGCTTTTGCCGCGCCATCTGGAGATTATCTACGAGATTAACCATCGCTTCCTCGACAACATTCGCATCTGGTTCCCCGACGATGACAACCTGCTCGGGGCCCTCTCGATCATTGAGGAATATCCTGAAAAGGCGGTACGGATGGCCAACCTCGCCTGTGTCGGTAGCCATGCGATCAACGGTGTGGCGGCGCTCCATACCCAGTTGCTCCAACAAGATACGCTCAAGCATTTTGCCAAGCTCTGGCCCGAGAAGTTCATCAACAAGACCAATGGCGTCACGCCCCGCCGTTGGATCTTGCTCTGCAACCCCCAACTGAGTGACCTGATCACCGAAAAAGTCGGCGAAGGCTGGGTCAAAAACCTCGACCAAATGCGCCAACTGGAAAACTTTGCCACCGATGCGGCGTTCCAGGCGCGATGGCGGGCGATCAAGCAAGCGAACAAGGTGGCGCTGGCTGCATACATTCGCAAGCAGAATGACCTGGAGGTGAATCCGGACTCGATCTTTGATGTGCAGGTGAAGCGGATTCACGAGTACAAGCGCCAACTGCTGGATGTGCTCAATATTGTGGCCCAGTACAATCGCCTCAAGCAAAACCCCGAGCTGGAAATGGTGCCGCGCACCTACATCTTCGGCGGCAAGGCTGCACCGGGGTACTTCATGGCGAAGCTGGTGATCAAGCTGGTGAATTCTGTTGCGGATGTGGTCAACAACGACCCGGATGTGCGGGGCCGGATCAAGGTGGTCTTTTTGGCTAACTTCAATGTCTCCCTGGGGCAGCGCATCTATCCGGCGGCCGACCTCTCGGAGCAGGTTTCCACCGCGGGGAAAGAAGCCTCGGGCACGGGCAACATGAAGTTTGCCATGAACGGGGCGCTGACGATCGGCACGCTCGATGGGGCGAATATTGAGATTCGCCAGGAAGCGGGCAAGGAGAACTTCTTCCTCTTTGGCCTCACGGCGGAAGAGGTCCAGACCCTGAAGGCCCAGGGCTATGATCCCATGGCTTACTACCAGCAGGATGCGGAACTCAAGGCGGTGATCGATCGCATCGCTTCGGGCTACTTCTCCTACGGCAACCGGGAGCTGTTCCAACCCTTGATCGACTCGTTGCTCTACCACGATCAATATATGCTCTGCGCCGACTTCCGCGCCTACGTGGACTGCCAAGACCAGGTGAGCGAAGCCTATAAGGATCAAACCAATTGGACGCGGATGTCGATTCTCAACTCGGCCCGGATGGGCAAGTTTTCGAGCGATCGCACGATCGCTGAATACGCCGCTGAGATCTGGGATGCCAAGCCGGTGAAAATCGAGCTAGAAGAGTACAGCCAAGAGAAGGCAGGTTTAGTGTTCCAGTAGCACCCCCGAGAATCGATTAATGTAAACGCAGCGCGTAGGGTGTGTTAGGCGGTCATAATTTTGGCTTACTGATGTCAATTTCAAGCCGCCGTAACGCACCGACCGAGGTTTATTTAAAGGAGATTGGTGCGTTGCGCAGGTATTAAAGTCCAAGTCTTTTGACAGGACTGTTGCACCTGCTAACGCCTCCTACGGTCTGCAAACCAACAAAAGAGGGTAGATCCCACATTGAGATCTACCCTCTTTGATGATTCTGCTTATTGAGAAGATTAGACGTCAGGTGCTTCTACAATCACCCGAACTTGGTCGGTACGTGAACCCACCCGGCTGTACATAATCACCGCATTTTGATCAGGGATAACCATGATATGGTCAATATTTTCTTCCCCATCCGCCGTACGTCTTGATTCAGGTTTATCGTCTGGTGCGTAAGTAACACCCTCAAGGCCCAGAATCTCATCAGTTGCAATGAGATCTTCCCCATCATAAATGAGTCCCAGGATGGGCTGGTCAAAGGCAAAAGAGGCGACCTCCGTCACTCGCTCCTCTCCAGAATGATTAAAATGTAGCAGAAAACTTGTGACCTTGGTACCCGTCTCAATTTCTCCTGCGTATTGGCGAGGGTTTGGCTTACTCACAGTAATCATGCCGTTGTACTTTAAGGGGCTCTCATTATTGCTCCCAAATTCACTCACCCAATTATCAAACAGATTGGTGGCTTTAGCGACAAGTAGATTGACTGGCAACTCTGTACTTAAGACCACACCTTCTTTCTCAGTAAAGAGAATAACTTTCTCTGATGTAATACCGTTTAAATTATCTCCTACGCTGAGTTCCATTTCAGTCTGTGCGCCTGCTTTCATCGTCACGACTTGCGCCTGCGCTGGACTGGCAAAAAAGAATGTAATGGTCAGGAACAACCAGATAATTGACGCCGTTATGATTCTGGACATGGGTAATAAATACTCCCGAGTGAAATTAATACACAAAACGAGCAAAGGTGTTCTGCACAAAAATATAGCAACTGTGCAGTAATAGAATATATCTACATAGGATATGGCATGGAAATGTGTAAGCGTCCCAGGAACCACATTGGCTAGTTGAATTTGCAACTATACCCTAGTCAAAAGTCCCCTTATCCCTCCGGGAGGGCAAAGCCCAACGACTCCGCTCAGAGGACGGTTACTGGAAATGTCAAGCTAGGATTGTGATTCCGATCGCTCATTTCCGCCCAACATAAGCGTTACATCGGAGCGATTTTTTTCAAATCCATTCGCCCTTTTCCTTGCAGATATCTTCTATTTAAATTGCTCGTCAAGTTGCTCGGCCCTAGTTTATCCCCAAATCGATCTCTGCCGATCGCTCCAGCTCGTTATGTAAAGAAAACTTTATATACATATTAATCAACTTCCAGCTCGTGCCTTGATATTGTTCGTGATTGCCAGCGATCGCCTAACTCCCCACAATCGCCCTGCCTTATCTCAGCCTCCAGCATCCCTAAACGTAGAAACTGTAAACTGTAAACTGCGAATGAGCATCAGTAATGGCAAGCGAACTCAACCTGATTGTCGAGATGGTCACCGTCATGGGAGCGGCTACCCTCGGTGGCTGTCTCGCCAGTCGTCTACGGCAACCCGTGCTCCTGGGCTATCTGCTCGGCGGGATGATCGTCGGCCCGGCTGGCTTTGGCTGGATCACCTCCGAGAGTGATATTCAAGTTCTTGCGGAGTTGGGCGTGGAGCTGTTGCTTTTTGCCCTGGGGGTTGAGTTCTCGCTCAAAGATCTGTTGCGGCTCAAAAAAATTGCCCTCGGGGGCGGGACGCTGCAAATTCTCTTGACCTTGCTGCTGGGTGGGGGGCTCGCCTATGCCACG
>JBMYQW010000311.1:0-6160 GCA_049601735.1 Spirulinaceae cyanobacterium | reverse complement strand
TGATTGTTTGCAAGCCTCTATGACCAGTAGCTCCCAGCATTTACCCAGCTCACGTCCCCAATATTGTCGATTTTCACGCTTGAGATCAGGTGTAATCCCAAAGGCATCCATCAAAATATCGTGATCATTATTCTCATCCGTGTAAACTTTTTGGACAAAAGAAGATTGATACCTTGTCAAAATCGCGTCTAGGCTGGCTTCAATGATCATGATCTGCTCTCCTAAAAAAGAGATGATTGGCTCACCCAAGGCTTGCGAAATTTTTTCGGCATTTTTTAGCGTTATATTTCTCTCGCCCCGCTCGACTGAACCAATGTAGGTGCGATGCAAGCCGCAGAGATCGGCTAGCTCCTCTTGAGAGATGTCTTTGAGTTTTCTAAAATGCCGAACTCGATTGCCGAACGTGCGTGTTATGCTCATGAGAAGATATTGCGGCAATGAACACTATAAGTCGACAGACTATAAGTGGCATTAGTACTGATTGGTTCACCAAAATCTGAAAACCATAGATGCTGATCAGGATTTATTGGTGGTTAACAGCAATTTTCTTAGCTACCCCGATAGTCCCTGGTATCGCCTCTGGATTTTTGAGCTGGTGGGTGCATTTTATCTCTGGTTTGCTGGTTTGGCGTTGGTTTTGTTGATTGCTGTGGGGTGGCTCAAATTAACCCTTGAGCGGAATAGCTTACGAGGCATTTTAGCGATCGCCCTCACCTTCTATGCCAGTACAATCCTCCCCTGGTATCTCCCTCAATCCCAAGCTATCGAACAGGGTACACCCCTAACCGTGATGACCTACAACGTCAATCACAAACAGTGGGATTTAGAACAGGTGGCGACAACCGTGCGATTGCCTGAGGCAGTGCGCAGAGCGCAATCGCATCCCGTCGATATTTTTAGCTTAGTGGAACCTAATAAAGAGCAAGCCGCTGCACTCCGCGAAGCGTTGCGCGATCTCTATCCTTACTACTACCGAGCGACGGGCGGCGGCAGCAGTTTATTCAGCCGTTATCCAATTCAATCACCCCGAACGGAAAACTTTGGGGCGCAAGATCATAGCCTGGTTGCAAATTTTGAGATTGCGAATCAATCCATTCAAGTTATTGTGACTCATCCCTTTGTGCCGCGATCGCGCTCCTATTTCCAACGGCGGAATGAGTTGATTGCGGCGATCGCCCAATATGCGAGGCAAAATCCCACTCAACCGCTGATCGTGATGGGTGACTTTAATGCCACATCTTGGTCGGCTTATGTACGTAACTTTGAGCGAGTTTCTGGCTTGCGCAATGTTGCCTTAGGTTATGGATTAAAATCCACTTGGTTTTATTGGGGGACAAATCAACCGTTTTCTCTGGAGAGCTGCATTAAACAACTCTTCAAAATCCCGATTGATCACATTTTTGTGAGTCCAGATCTTAACGTTGATCAGGTTAAGGTACTCCCGTCTGGTGCGTCTGATCATCGCCCCATTCTGACACAGATCAGACTCTAGGGTTAGACTCTCGATCTGTAGACTGGAGCACTCGCTCGAAAACTCATGCCCGATCGGATCCATCACAAAGCGTCGTTGACAACCTGATGATTGAGTTGGGCTGAGCTGACGATGTTCCGTGTAAGTACGCTGTATCTACTGATAGATTTACGCTATCCTTAAGCTCATTACATCCAAGCGTCGCTGGAACTATAGACGCCTATTGTGTTAGCGATCGCTGATGATTGCTGATCTCTATCTCTGTCTTTCCTCTCCAGCCTCACGCGTGCTACTTCATCAGGGCAATCTACTGTGTCTATTTCTAAATCCCAATCCCCTTCTTTGGGGCAATTTTCCAATACGAAACAAGAGTTTCACCGGTTAGTTGATGTATCAACTTATACCAAGTTAAACCAATACTACCAACTCCCTCAAGATGCTGGTGGAAAACGAAACCAACATTTACCGCAATATATTGAGCGGGGGGGCGAGCAGTCCTTTGCACCGCCCTACCAATCTACGAATTCTGAACTGTATCTCTTTGCGCTCAAGGCAGATTTACAAAAACTGAAAGACCTCTGCGATCAATATCTCAACCCGGCTCATTCAGCCTTCGAATATCGCCCTATTTTTGGTTGTGTTCTCCTCGGCTTTCATCGTTGCGAAGCCATGACACCAGCGCAGACGAATCTTTCCTTTGCCCAGGATGGCGAAGTCGTTTTTTGGATTCCCGTTTGGAAGCGGCCCAAGTCGGGAGCAGCACCCCCGGCTGGGGCTAACCCCCACCAACTCCCCCTTCTCTTTACACCGTATATTTTCCTCAATAGTTCACCGGCCTTAATTTCGGGGCGGGAAGCCTTGGGTTATCCCAAACAATGGGGCTGGATTGACTTCCCGAAGGGGGGCAATCTTGAGCAGGGGGGGGATTTCAAGCTCGAAACGCTCGTCTGGCAGCAAAAGCGGGGTGAAAACCTCGAAACCGTGCAGGGCGAGCGAGACGAACTCTTGCACATCTCTTGGGCGAGTGGCTTGGACTGGGCGCTCAGTTGGCTAGATAGTGGCTGGCGGACGCTGCATTCGAGTTGGCAATGGTGGTCGGAGACACTCAATCCCTTCCTGGCGATTTCCCCCTCGGCCCGCTCGTCACCAGCGGCAGACTCAGGGCTCTTTGGGACAGCAACGGAGACCGTGGATGCGGCGATCGCTGATATCACGGCCTCGCTCATGGCGGTTATGACGCCCGAAGATTGGGATGCAGAATACGTCGGTCAAGCAAACCCAGGTAAGCCCTGTCCAAAGCAGTTAAACGCCTTAATCCGCAGCTTCTGCCAGCATTCCTTTGTGAACGTGTTCCTCAAGCAATTCCGAGATGTGCGGGAGACGAACCATGCTTGCTATCAGGCGATTGTGGAAGCACCGTGCACCTCCACCCAAGTGCATCAAATTCGACTGCTGAAGAAGCATCGTCTGTTTAACATCACCCTCAAAAATCCCCAGAGCCATCCCATTGTTGAAGAGTTGGGCCTGGCCCCTATTGATCCCCATGATCCAGAGCAGTCTTATACGCTACAAGCCCGCTGGTTAACCTGGCTCAAGTTCGACTTCAAACTGGAGCCGGGCGAAATTATTTGGGAATCGAACCTGGGTCAGCGATCTGGCGATCGCCCGGTGCACCAACCCCTAGTCCTGTAGCGTCTTCCTAAGGTCTGCTTAGAGTGCTCCTGGAAAATAATTATCCTAAGGCAGGCGGGACGCCTGCGCTACGGTTAATCCTTGAAAATCCCGTAGCGCGGGCATCTTGCCCGCCACCCCAAAAGCTCATTTCTGGAGCGTTTTTTTCCTTGGAATACTCTTAGCGGATCCCGGGCCATTGCGCGAGTAGGCTGGCAAAGGCACGGCCGCGATGGGAGCGGGCATCTTTCTGTGCTGCCGTCATTTCGGCAAACGTGAGTCCCGCCTCAGGCACCCAGAAGATTGGGTCATAGCCAAAGCCCCCCTCACCCCGAGGTGTGGTTAAAACTTCGCCTGGACAGATGCCGACGGATTCAGCGGCCGCCGTGCCATCCGGACGGGCGATCGCCAGCGCACAGACAAACTCAGCCTGCCGTTGGGTGGTCTCGTCCAGTTCCCGCAAGAGGCGGCTAATCCGCTCGGCATCAGTGCGGCCATACCGCGCTGAATAGAGCCCTGGTGCGCCGCTGAGGGCCGCGACACAGAGCCCCGAATCATCTGCGATCGCCCATTGCCCCAATGCTATTGCCACTTGGGTTGCCTTGAGTCGGGCATTGGCCGCAAACGTGTCGCCCGTTTCTTCAATCTCCAACTCTGGGGGTTTGAGGCTCAGTTCCGGGACGCGGTCGCCTAGATAGGTCTGCATTTCCTGGAGCTTGCCAGGGTTGCCTGTGGCGACGACCAACTGTTGAATGGGATGGCTCATTTGAGGCGGCGAATCTCGGAATAAAAGCTAGTGTGGGTAATTTTATCCCCCTGCTCGATTAGTCCGGTGCGAAAGCGCAGGTTTTCCGTGGCGAACCAGAAGCGATCGCGCAAGATGAGCGGCTCGCAAGTTTGGGTCAGCGTCAACACCCCCTCGGCATCCAGGGCGTATTGCCCCACCGGGGTTGCCCCCGAACGGATAAAGTCACCTTGATTGCTGGTTTCGCTATTGAGTAGGGCTAAGAGCGATTCTCCCTGGAGCGGATCGGTGGCATAGGGATCAACCTCACGGGTATCCCATTGAAACTTCAATGCCCTGTCAACCTGAGCAGGGTCAACGCCGCAGGCTTGGCAGAGGGGGGCGATCGCCGCGTCGGTGGCGGCGAGGGCAATAACGGTCAAATTGCATTTACGACTAGCATTGGTCGCCCCGGCCAAGTCGTAAACGGTCTTCTGGCTAAACCATTCCCCAGCGACTTGGTCAATAAAGGCGTGAATATCCATGGTGTCATCGGTTTATAACGGCGAAGGGCCTCAATCAGCCAATCGGGCTATTGTACAACCCAATCTCAAACAAGTCCCGTACCCCGGTGATGCCCTGACCCACAAAGAGCAAGCAGGCGATCGCATTCAGGGCAATATGGAGGCGTCGCCAGGCCTGGGTTTTGTCTTGATAAATCTCGGGTAGGGTGGCTAGGGAAATCAGCATCAAGACGCTTGCGGCAATGCCGTAGTAATAATGGGACCAATACCATTCGTTGCCCCGGCGAAACACGCCATCCTGACAGCCCAGGATGATGATGCCCATGCTGCTAAGGGTGGCAAACGTCGCGCGCCAGCCCTTGGCTTTGGCCCAGTACAGAAGCCCCGCCGTAAGCGCCGTAGAACAAAAGAGCAGCGTAATAAACAGCGCCTGAAAGGCATCTGTTTGCCAGAGCTGGGCGTTGATAAAGCGCTTGAAGATGAGCACATAGCCCAGGGCGAAGAGGGAAATGCCTACGACCCAAGCGGCTAACCAGCGCCCAATGGCCACGTGCTCCCGTCCGGTGATCGGCGGAACCTTACTCTTTTGCCCGGCGGCCAATTCCAGGCGACGCTGACGGGTCTGCAACGCCAGCCTTACCACCATGCCGATCAGGGGATAGACGATGACGACTGCGATCGCCGGATGAATCAACCCCCACATCATTTCTGCATTCATCAATTTTGACCCCCAGCTTGAAAGGCATCTTGTGTGTTCGCCCGCCATTGTAGAGGGGGTGGCTGGAGTGCAGCATTAAGAAGCGTGTCGAATGATCGGGCAAGGGAAAAGGCTCAGGGGTCAGATCTACCGATAAAATTTTGAGGTTGCCCCTCGCGCTCCCGGATTCCAGAACCATAATGCCGAAACGCCCAATGCCTTACGCACCTGCCCCCTGGCCCACCCGTTGGCTCCTGTTGCTGTTTTTGCTCTGCTCGCTGCTCTTTCTCTCCGGTTGTGTCCGCTACGAGGTGGGGGTGGAGATGCGGGGTCAATACCAGGGCCAGATCCGGCAGCATATCCGTCTGGGCGAGACCTTAACCAACTTTAGCCAGCAGGAAGCCCAACAATGGCTCACCAGCATTGAGCGCCGGGCTAAAAAACTCCACGGCAAAATTCAGCGCCTCGGCCCGGCGGATATTCAGGTGACGATCCCCTTTAGCAATGGCCGAGAGTTGGGCGATCGCTTCAACCAGTTCTTCAACCCCAATGGGCAGCAAGCCCAACCCGCCCAGCCCGCTAATGCCAATCTGGTCGAGCTAACGGCTGACCTGGGTCTGCGCCAGAGTAACCTCTTGCTGCTGGAGCGCGATCGCCTCCGTCTGGATGTGGATTTGCGTAGCCTGGGCGATCTGGGTACAGAGCAACGCTTTTTGCTCAACGCCCAAGAGGTGCTGGATCTTGAATTCGCGCTGCAAACCCCCTGGGGTGCAAAACTCGGCGATCGCAACCAAACCCCCGCCCAGCAGCGGGGCAACCAGCTAGTGTGGAAACTGCAACCCGGCCAGGTGAACCATCTCGAAGCGGTGTTCTGGTTGCCCAGCTATTTGGGTCTCGGCAGTTTGGCGATCGTGGGTTTGACGGTGGGGGGTGCAATCCTCAAGGGTTATTTGGGGTCTCATACCCAACCCAAACGCTAAAACCCGAAGAATCCCACTCATGTAGGAGCTGGGTTTCCCTCACTGGTGTGAACTTAACGCTGTATTCAGCTCCTGGTGGGAGTTCCAGTGGGC
>JBMYQW010000310.1:0-6191 GCA_049601735.1 Spirulinaceae cyanobacterium | reverse complement strand
CCTTAGGGGATAGATATTGACCGATCGCCAGTCGGGAGTAGACGATAAAGCCAGCCTCTGACCGTAGGGCGTGTCATCAAACTATAAGCTCAGAAGCCTAGTGAGAGCAGCGATACCCTGCTCACCCCAACGATAATTAATCTTGGGAGCTTTAACCTGTGATACTTGGGTTTGAGCCTCGAAACAATGACAGCCCCTCGCCCCGCACTCTAGCCCCGGAAATCTTGCCGCGATGACCACGTTCTATGTTGACCCCGCCAACGGTAGCGATCGCAGCGGTGGCACAGCCCAACTGCCCTTCCAAACCCTGACCCACAGCCTGCGTCAAGCCCAAAACACACCCGATGCTGTGATTCAGCTTGCCCCCGGCAATTACAACGAAGCCACAGGTGAGGTCTTTCCCCTGTTGATCCCTAATGGCGTGAAAGTAATCGGCAATGAAGCGGGCCAGGGTCAAGGCGTGAATTTGCGTGGCGGCGGACGCTACAACACCCCCTCCTTTAGTCCGCAAAACGTGGCGGTGGTGCTCGGCGATCGCGCCCGCCTGAGTGGCGTCACCCTCAGCAACCCCCACGAGAAGGGGATTGCCATTTGGATTGAATCGGCCGCCCCAGTGCTCCGGCGCAACACGATCGCCCATTGCGGTTCAGCGGGCATTGTCGTCACCGGCAGCGGCAAGCCCCGTATTCAAGACAATCGCTTAGTGAATACAGGCTCAACGGCGATCTTTCTGCGTCGCCAGGCCAAGGGCGAGATCCAACGCAACCTCTGCCAGCAGACTAATTATGGCATCACGATCAGCGATGACTGTGCGCCCCTGGTCAGTGACAACACCCTCAGCCAAAATCAGGTGGGACTCTATCTATCGCACCAGTCCCTGCCCGTGCTGCGCCGCAACCGGATTAGCGAGAACAAGCTCACCGGGCTGCTGCTCAAAGACAAGGCTCGTCCGGACTTTGGCCATGCCCAGATCGCGGCGGGCAATATCCTGACGGGGAACGGCCGCTATGATGTCCAGAATGAGTCGCAGGTGACGGTGCAGTCGGGGGGCAATCAACTCAATGCCGAGCGGATTAAAGGCTCACTGGAGATTGCCAAGCTGGAAGTGTCCCTCGGTCAGGTCGGCCCTGCCCAGTTCCACGATGTGGGCAACCATTGGGCGGGGGCATTCATTAGTGCTTTGGTCGTGCAACGCCTGTTACAGGGCTTCCCCGACGGCTCCTTTCGCCCCGATGTGCGTTTGACGCGGGCTGAATATGCAGCCCTGCTGGCCCAGAGCTTTAACCTGCCGCGCCGGGTGGGCACGGTGCGGGAGTTCCGGGATGTGCCCAGCAGTTTTTGGGGCCACGCGGCGATCGTCAAGGCGGCCCAGATGGGCTTTTTGGCGGGGTATAACGACGGGAGCTTTCGCCCCGGCCAACCCCTGACGCGAGTACAGGCGCTGCTGGCGCTGGTAAACGGTTTGGGGCTGGCTGGGGGCAATTTAGACCTGTTGCAGGTCTACCGCGATCGCGCCCTGATCCCCAGCTATGCCACGGCGGCGATCGCCACCGCCACCGAGAAGCGTCTCGTGGCCGGCTACCCCGACCCCCGTGAACTAAGCCCGATGCAACCGATCACGCGCGGTGAGGTGGCGGTCTTTTTGCACCAGGCCTTGGTGAGGGTCGATCGCCTCAGCCCGATCGCTTCCACCTATCTGGTCGATCCGGAGCCCTATCTGCCCGTCTTTAGCGATGTGGGAGGTCATTGGGCCGAGCCCTTCCTGCGCCGTTTGGCCAGCCTCTCGCTGGTGACGGGCTTTAGCGATGGCTCCTTTCGTCCCGATGCGCCGATCAATCGAGCCCAATATGCTGCTCTGCTGATGAAGGTACTCCAGCCCGAACCCATTCGCCCGGCGACGATGTTTCTGGATGTGGCGCCGGACTTTTGGGGCTACGGGGCGATCGCCGGAGCCTACCAAGCCGGATTTCTCTCGGGCTTCCCCGACGGCACATTCCATCCGGAGCAGCAACTCCAGCGCATTCACCTCATGGTTTCTCTGGTCAGCGGTTTGGGACTCAATGTCGAGAAGACGGAGATCCTTGCTCGCTATACCGATGCAAATGAAATCCCTGCCTATGCCGAAGATGAAGTCGCTGGGGCGATCGCGGCAGGACTCATCGCCAGCTATCCCGACCCGCAACAGCTCAACCCCAAGCAGCCCACCACCCGCGCCGAGGCCGCAGTGATGCTCTACCAGGTGCTGGTGCATCAGGGCAAAGTCAGCACGATCGACTCGCCCTATGTGGGCTAGGGGCCGTCATCATTTAGACTTCAAGCTCTGACTGTGACTGGTTTACAGCCCCTTTTTCTGTCTTTTGGGTCGGGCGCTCTATCCCCTGTCCCATTAGGCTTCTGAGATTAATTTAAAGTGCCCTCAACCAGCTTCCCCATCATCGCGGCATCCGGCAACGTAATATAGAACGTCGTGCCTTCGCCCTCCATGGTTTTAAAGCGAATCCGACCCTTGTGGGCATCGATGATTGACTTAGCGATCGCTGTTCCGAGGCCCGTGCCCCGCTTCTTCCCGTGGGTCACAAAAGCCTCAAAGAAGTTTTCTTGGATATTCTCGGGAATACCAGGGCCATTGTCTTGAATGGAAACCTCCACTTCATGGAGATTATGAGTCACCTGCAAATGGACTTCACCGCCCTGGCCTTGCATTGCCTCGACCGCATTCACGACTAAATTCTGAAACACACGCAACAGCTTATGTTCATCTCCCAGCAGCATCAGTCCCGGTGGACAATCCACCAGCAGTGCCACCTTTGACTGCTGGAGATAGATGCGGTTTAACCGCTCAAAGCGAATCAGGGTTTTCGCCAGGTTAAAGGTATTCCAGGTGAGATTTGCCCCCCCTCTTGCAAAGTCCAAGAGTTCTTCGGCCATGGCTGTCATTCGGTTGGCCTGTTCTTGAATCAAATCACACCATTCGATCGTGTCTTCATCTTCGGCATAGAGTTCGCGCAGCATACTGCCCGAGAGATGAATGCTACTCAGGGGGCTTTTGAAGTCATGGATGATCGTGTTCATCATCTCCCCCAACAGCACCATCTTTTCTTTATGAGCGACCTGCTTGACGTAGTCATCGGTGGTGATGCGCAGGCGCTGGACAATGAAGTGAAACAGTTGCAAGACCGCTTCACCCTTAGCATTATTGAGCAGCTCAATCAAGACATTGCGGGGAATGCGGGCGACCTTGGCACTGTGGTGAACGATGGCTTGGGCACTACGGGGCTGGCCATCCAAGATGCCAAACTCACCAAAAAAGTCATTGGTTTTGGCTTGGCCCACCACTTGATATTGACCCTTGGCTGTGGGTTTGCGAAAGAGAACCTGGCCATCCAGAATGAGGTAGAGAAAGTCCGGAACTTCTCCCTCCTCAAAAATGACCGCATCATCGGCGAAGGTCTCAATAACTGCTTGTTGGGCCAGTTGTATTGCCTGTTCTGCGTCGAAGAGGGCAATGAACTGGTGCTCATGAATGTCCATAGAACGTTGCCGACACGGTTGAGATGCAGGGTGGTTTAATCATATCCTAGCGGGGTTAGCCTCCAGCGCCACCCGTCCCTCAGACCCACATGAATGTTTACATTGGCCTTGATTTTGGCACTTCGGGTGCGCGGCTGATCGCCATTGATGACGCCTGTTTGCTTGTTTCGGAAGCACAGGTCGCTTTTCCGGACATTGCGGACTGGACTTTGGTTTGGCCGGAGGCGTTAAACCAACTGCTCTTGCAAGTTCCTCGCTCGCTACGGCAGCAAACGCGTCGGCTGGCAATTAATGGGACGTCTTCGACAGTCTTGCTCTGTGAGGAAGATGGTGGGCCAGTGGTTGCGCCGCTGCTCTACAACGATGCGCGGGGGATGGATGCCTTGGAACAGGTGGAAGCGATCGCTCCGCCCGGACATTTGGTCTGTAGTGCGACCTCTAGTCTCACGAAACTGCTCTGGTGGCAGCAGCAGCGCCGCACCCAATACGCCCACCAGCTCTTGCACCAAGCTGATTGGTTGAGCTTTTTGCTCCATGGCAAAATGGGCGTCACCGATTATCACAATGTCCTGAAGTTAGGCTATGACGGGGTGAATTTGCGGTATCCCGACTGGCTAGAAGCCTTAGACTGTGCCTCGCTGTTCCCCAAAGTCGTTGCGCCCGGAACGCCTGTGGCGACGGTGACAGCGGGGGTCAGCGATCGCTTCGATTTGCCCCCCGACTGTGTGGTCTGTGCCGGAACGACCGATAGCATTGCGGCCTTCATCGCCAGTGGCGCAACCCAACCCGGTGAAGCTGTCACTTCCCTGGGCTCGACTCTGGTGCTCAAGCTCCTGAGTCCCACGCCGATCAATGAAGGTGAAACGGGCGTCTACAGTCATCGCTATGGCGATCTCTGGCTGGCGGGCGGTGCATCGAATACGGGCGGCGCAGTGCTTAAGCAGTTCTTTGCGGTGGCAGAAATTGAGGCCATCAGCCAAGGGATTGATCCCACCCAGCCGAGTGATTTGGACTATTATCCGCTCCCCAAACCAGGAGAACGTTTCCCCCACAATAACCCTGACCTAGAACCTCGCCTGACGCCCCGCCCCTCAAATCCCCAAGCATTTCTCCAGGGTCTCCTAGAGGGGATCGCACGGATCGAAGCCCAGGGCTATCAGCGGTTGGTGGCACTGGGCGCACCCCCGCTCCAGAAGGTGTATACCGCTGGCGGTGGCGCCCACAACCCAACTTGGATGCAGATCCGCCAGCGCATCCTCCAGCGTCTTGTCTTACCCTCGCCCCAAACCGAAGCGGCGTTTGGCACGGCATTGTTGGCGAAGCGGCAAGGATTGACGGTTTAGGACTTAGGGCACAAAAGGTGCAATCTACTACCGGGACAGGCTCTCAGCTTCTGAGTTGAATTGGATAACACGCCCTAGTTTAGGACATCGCTTAGGGTGGGCAATGCCCACCAGTCGAGGATTTCAGCGATCGCAAAATATCCTAACCACTGATATTGCTGCTATATGACAGTTCCTAATCTTCAGTGGTTTCTGGGATCAGCGACTGCCGTGTTCTCGGCAGGGGTTGCGGAGGAAAGTGAGGAAAGACATAGTCGCACCAAAACAATGTCCCCGCAGTGACACAGAGCGGAATCGTTAGTAAATTGACCAGTGGAATGCTCAGGAGCACACAGCAGACCAAGCTAAAGCTGGCACTGGCGGGTAGGGCTTGCACCGCGATCTTGAGTTTCTGGCGAAAACGCAGGCGACGGCGCTCAGAAGGGCCATCCAAAAAATCCAGACAGGCAATGAGTCCGGTCAGGGTCATCCAGCCGAGGGTCGCGATCGCTGTACCCAGCCCAGGCAGACCATTGAGCAGGAGCAGAGCGATCGCCACACTGCACCAGAGCAGCATTTTCTTGACCTCAAAGAGCAGTGCCCGTCCCAAATCTGTCAAGATACTCACCTCGACCGTCTGAATTGCCCCCAACTGGGTGCGCTCAATTTCTTCCGAGAGCTTGCCGTACCAAGGCGAACCAATGAGCGTGCCAAACTGCAACACCAGCGTCCCAATCAGCAGCAGCAAACCCAGCATCAGGCCCCATTGCACAACATGGGCGAAGAATAAAACCACGGCTTCAATGAACCGGAGCCAGGCGGGCAGTTGCAAAAGCCAGGCATTGACCTGCTGCTCTAAAAACTGGATAAACAGGCGCAGCCCCCGCCAAGTCGGTAAAAACAGGCTCGTGTAGAGAATGCCCCCCACCACAGCATTAACCAACCAGGGAATGATGAAAAATTGCAGCAGTCGGGGCGATCGCCGCACCAAATTCAAGGCTCGCAGGGGGTAGGTGGCTCCACTCACTAAGCGACGGATCATAAAGTTTAATCGGCGAAATATGTAATGGACGAAATAACTGGGCTGAATTTGCTGGGTCTTAACGCTCCCTTCTATTCTCCAGGAGTGAGCGGGCAATGCAAGGGGGGCAACCCGACAACATTCCGAAAATTTTTGGTTCAGTTTCAATATTTGAATCAGCAGGATCAGGGAAACTAAAACCCGAGCGCCTCGGGAGAGGATACACTAGAAGCAGTACGCCGCCCCAGCGACTCAGCAACCCTACATTCGGTGAGTGGAATGTCCCAACTGCAAATCAAATCCCGGCTCCTCTCGAC
>JBMYQW010000309.1:0-6233 GCA_049601735.1 Spirulinaceae cyanobacterium | reverse complement strand
AGGGACGGCTCTTTTTTCCGCCAAAGTGGATTGTTCTTGGTATATCTGAGGGACGGAAGTTCCCATCTGACAGCTTGATGGCAGAATCATTGGGAGAAGTAGGATCGAAAATCCCATGACAGGCAAAGTGTAAAAGAGATAAGTCTTCATTCTTTAAACTTTCTAACACCTCCATTCGACGGCTAACCGTACCCAAGGGAGTAATATTAGCTTTCAAAGCAGGGAGTTTGTTCAAAAAATCGATTTCTTCTTTCACAGAAGGTAGATTCACTGGAATTGGAGCAACTGATTTGGACTTCCTGATATCCAATTCATCCGCCATTCCAGCTCCAGACAACCATCGAGAAACAGCAAACTGTTGACACCAAAATGGTTCATTGTCTTGATCCTCATCTTTGGAATAAGGTTTTATTATTTCCCAGGGAATCCAAGGCTCCTCAGAGGTTATTAAAACAGAAGTAACACGAGATTTGAATTTCCAGTATTCTTGTTTGAGGGCTTCAGGAATCAGCTCATCCCATAATTCATTTCCTTTGATTGCCAAACGATGCTCAGACCATTCCCGATCCTCCAAAGTTTTAGGCATTCTCTGTGCTAATTGAGTCATCTCCTTGTACACTGACTGCATTTTCTCTAAAGGTGAGCAATGCAAAGTTAATGGCCCGAATTTTTTATTGTGAATATTGACCTCTTGTTTGACTGAGTGCAAGCGGAAGGAAAGCGTACAATCATCAACAAAATCAACTAAAAGCTCTAAGTCTTGCGGAGGAATGGTCAGGACTTTCTTTACCTCAAGCTGAGCTGGCTTTTCAGGCTGAGGAACTTCGACAGTTGCAGGCTGTTCAGAAACCAAGATGTTATAAAAGGCTTTTCCAATCGGCTTACCATTTTGATAGAACCAGACCTTTATTTTCTTTTGCCCAAGCTGACGAGCAAACAGGACAAATCTTACAGTAGAGTCATGGTTTCGCTCAATCTCGACAACTTGAGTATTGCTACCTTCAATGTCAAATCCTGGATGACTCAGTACAACTTCGATTTCCGGCAACTTCTTGGTTCCAAAATCCTTAATATTCAATACACTAAACAAAGATTCATCCCAGTCCTCAGGTTGATCAATTGACAATTCAACAATCAAGCTAAATCTTTGATCAAGGGCAACTTTATCAGAGCAAAAAATATTTGGATATCGGATCAGAAACGGGTGACGCTCCTTTTTGAGATCGAGAGGGCTTAACTGAAGAGCAGAAGAATTAATGAAAGAAAGTGAAAACTCATATACAGGATCAGATTTTTTAGAAACCAGGATGTCATAAAAACACTTGCCAATTAGTCTATCATTTTGATAGAACCACACCTTGTTTTTCTTCCGCCCAATCTTTCGAGCAACCAGGGAAAATCTTGCAGTAGATTCATTGTCTCGCTCAAGCGTCACAACTTGAGTATTGCCACCTTCAATGTCAAATCCTGAATAGCTCAGAACAACTTCGATCTCAGACAACTGGTTAATCATAGGATCTTTGACATTCAATGCGCTGTGTAAAGGATCAGTCCAGCCTTCAGGTTGATCAATTAATAATTCAACAATCACATCAAATCCTTGATTGAGGACAACCTGTTTAGGGTAGTCCAGTTTTACATATTTAATCAAGAATGGGAAATTATCATTTCTTACACCAGCAGTCTCTCCTCTCATATAAGCAACCACACCTGGCCGCAATTCATAAACTTGCTGGGCTTCACGTGTGAGGCTGGATATCCAGGAGCTAGCTTTCCTAATAATGGCTTCCATAATGGATTGCCGGAAGCTATTTTCTCCAATAAGAGCTTCTGTAATGGTTCGCCCGAGGTTATTTTTCCTGAGGAAAACTTCTATGAAGATATCTTCCCAGGAGCCAGCTTCCCAGGAGTCAGCTTCCCTAATGAAGGCTTCCATATTGAAGTCTTTCCAACGTTTAGCTGCTGCAAGGAAAACTTTACTTCCAACGACTTTTCTGAGACTGGCTCTCCAGGAGTCAGCTTCCCTGATGATGATTTGTCTGAGGTTGGCTCTCCAGAATTTAGCCTCCCTGATGATGGCTTGTCTAAGAGGTGCTGTTCTGAGTTCAGTTCCTGCACAAAGGTCAGCTTCTGTAGGGTCGGCTATTCTGGGCTCAGTTCTCCAAAGTTTAGCTCCCTTGAGGTAGGCTGCCTGGAGGTTGGTTCCCTCAAGTTTGGTTTCTCTAAGGTCGGCTTTCCAGAGGTCGGCTTCGCTGAGATTGGCCCCCTCAAGTTTAGCTGACCTGAGATTAGCTCTCCAGAGTCTAGCTCCTCTGAAGTCAGCTCTCCAGAGTTTAGCTCCTGGAAGATCAACTCCCGAAAGTTCGGCTATTTGGAATTTGGCTCCCCTGAGGTCAGCCCTCCAAAGCCAGGCTCGTCTGAGGTCGGCTTCTCTGAAATCAACCCCCTCAAGTTTGGCTTCCGGAAGGTGAGCTCCACTGAGATCGGGCTTAATGTCCTGGTTTTCCTCCCGCCAACAATTCCAAGCCTCCACGCCCTCCTTCAATTTTGCCAAGTGCTCCGGATTAGACATGCATTACCTCAACCAATACAGCTCAATCTTAAGAGAAGTCCAAGGCATTGTCCCGAGCACAACAAAATCCCCTCACTGTTGGTCAAGCAGGGGGGTAAGGGAGATTAAAGATGCTTGAGAGATGACGCAAGATAAAAAGGGAGATGACGATGGGGGTAAATCACGACGACTGTCTCCCGAGTCAAGCGCAGGAGCCGCGATGAAAACCAGATGAAATCACCACAACTCCGCTAGAATCAGCCTCGTGGTGAATCGCTCCGGTGCAATGCGCGTTCTACTCGTCGAAGTGAACTGGATCACGGATGGGGCGCAAGCCTGGCTCTGAAAGATTTTATCGAGTGGACCGCGATCGCCCAGTCCATTGTCCAACAGCACCAGGGGCAACTTTCCCTGAAGCGTGCGATCGGCGACGGCACGGTCTTCAGGGACAACGCAAAGATCAAGACAGGCGGCGTTAAAGGCTGAGAGCCCTAATCCACCGTCTTCGTCGCATGACGCAGATAGGCAATATCCGCCTCCAGGTTCACTGACGGCTCACTCTTGGGGGCTAAACCGACCGCGACTAAGTCCGCATCCACCATCAACTGCACGAGCTGCGTAAAACTCACCGAATGCTCCCAGCCCAGTTCCGTCTTGGCCTTGGTGCAGTCCCCAATCAAGAGTTCCACCTCAGTGGGTCGCAAGTAGCGGGCGTCAAACTTGACATAGTCTTCCCAGTTGAGGTTGACATGAGCAAAGGCAACATCCAGAAACTCTCGAATCGAGTGAGTCTCATTCGTGGAAATGACGTAGTCATCGGGCTGGTCTTGCTGGAGCATCAGCCACATGGCTTTCACGTAGTCCTTGGCATAGCCCCAGTCCCGTTTAGCGTCCAGATTGCCGAGATACAGATCCTTCTGGGTTCCAGCCACAATCCGGGCCACGGCACGGGTGATCTTGCGGGTGACAAAGGTTTCTCCCCGCCGGGGCGACTCGTGGTTAAACAAAATGCCATTGCAGGCAAACAGATCGTAAGATTCGCGGTAGTTGATCGTCTGCCAATGGGCATAGACCTTGGCGCAGGAGTAGGGACTACGGGGATAAAAAGGTGTGTCTTCTTTTTGGGGAACGGCTTGGACTTTGCCAAACATCTCCGAAGACCCCGCTTGATAAAAACGGACTTCGCTGCCCGTGCGCTGCTGGTAGTCTCGAATGGCTTCGAGCAGTCGGAGTGTGCCCATACCCACGGTGTCCACCGTATATTCCGGTGAGTCAAAACTCACCCTCACATGGGACTGGGCCCCTAGGTTGTAAATCTCTTGGGGCTGAATCTGTTCGATCAAGCGCCGCAGGGTCGTGCCATCAGTCAGGTCGCCGTAATGCAAAAAAAGCCGCGCATCGGGACGGTGGGGGTCAATGTAGAGGTGATCGATGCGATCGGTATTAAAGGTGGAGGTACGACGGATGACGCCATGGACTTCATAGCCCTTCTCCAGTAAGAGTTCGCTCAGATACGAGCCGTCTTGACCAGTAATGCCGGTGATTAATGCTTTCTTGGGTTGCGTCATGCTGTAAACCTGAACGTTGTGGAAATAATGTTGGGATGGGAAATTAAGCCCGTAGACGACAAGGGAGGCGATGGTGCGATCGCTTCCTCCACTCGCGCTCACCGTAGAATACCCCTTGGATTAGCCCTTTGACGGGCAATCTTAAGCAGCATGGTGGGGACTGCGGTGGCATCCCTACACCGTTATAACCCAACCCATGCAGACGATTCGATTTGACGTTTTGTTAAATCCGCTTCGGTTCGGTAGGGGAGCTTGCAAGTATAGAGGCAATCCTATACCAATCCCCTTCACCTGCTCTATGATTGCCGATCCCATTCGTCAACGGGAACACCGCACGGGCTGGATCTTGATTCTGCCCGCCCTACTGGTCTTGGCATTGGTGTTTGCCTACCCCATTCTGCGCGCCTTCTGGCTGAGTCTGTTTACTCAGAATCTGGGAACCCAACTGCAAGCCCAATTCTCGGGGCTCAGTAACTATGGTCGTCTGTTTGGGGATGGGCGGTTTTGGCAGAGCCTTGGGAACACCACGGTGTTTACCAGTGCCAGCTTGATCATTGAGTTGGTGTTAGGGATGATCTTTGCCCTGGTGCTACACCAGAGCTTTCGGGGTCGGGGTCTGATTCGTACGGTGGTGCTGATTCCCTGGGCGCTGCCCACGGCGGTCATGGGTTTGGCCTGGGCTTGGATTTTTAATGATCAATACGGCATTGTGAATAGCCTTCTGAGCGGTCTGGGCTTGATTTCTGAGAACATCACTTGGCTCGGTGATCCCAATCTGGCAATGCTGGCGCTCATTTTTGCCGATGTTTGGAAGACCACACCCTTTATTGCCATTTTGCTCCTGGCGGGGCTGCAATCGATCTCGGATGATCTCTACGAAGCCCATGCGATCGATGGCGCAACGCCCTGGCAAAGTTTTTGGCAGATTACTTTGCCGCTGCTGACGCCCCAGATCCTAATCGCCCTGCTGTTCCGCTTTGCCCAGTCGTTTGGGGTCTTTGACCTGGTGCAGGTGATGACGGGGGGCGGCCCGGCGGGCGCGACGGAGATGGTCTCGATCTATATCTATGCCACGGTGCGACGGTATTTGGACTTTGGCTATGGTGCGGCGTTGGTGGTGGTGACGTTTTTGATTTTGATTGCAGCGGTGGCGATCGCAGCGTATCTGCTCTCGCGGGCCAGAATCAACCTCTCTGGCGAACGCTAGAATTCCTAGGCAACAATTGGGGGAGAACAACCAATGGCAACCAAAGCAACCGATCCGCCCCGCATTGGCCTCTGGCTGGGGGTGGGGGCGATCGCCCTCTTCTGCCTCGCGCCCGTCCTGTGGCAATTACTGACCTCGCTCAAAACCAACGACGCCCTGATCGTCATTCCCGAGGGGGATGGGGCTGATCTGGGGACATTGCTCTCGCTGTTTTTGCCGACGAACCTCACCCTGAGCCATTACCAACAACTGGGCGGGATCTTTTTCCGCTACATCTTCAACAGTGCTCTGGTGTCGTTCATTTCGACCGTGTTTTGCTTGGTCTTGGGCGCACCGGCCGCCTATACCCTGGCCCGCCTCAAGATTCCCGGTGAAAATATCATTCTCTCGGTGGTGCTCGTTGTCAGCCTCTTTCCTTATGTGCTGCTCTTTCTCGGTTTGCTCGAACTGGTCAAGTTCGCCGGACTGGGCAACAACTATCTGGCGCTGATTGTGCCCTACACGGCGATCAATTTACCCCTAACCATCCTGGTGCTGCGCAGTTTCTTTCAACAGTTGCCCAAAGATCTAGAAGATTCAGCCAAGGTGGATGGCTATAAAACTGTGCCGATGCTACTGAAAATTGTCCTGCCGATGACGATTCCGGCGCTGGTAACGACGGGTATTTTGACCTTTATCTTTGCCTGGAATGAGTTCATCTTTGCCCTGACCTTTATTACCCGCGACGGGTTACAAACGATTCCGATTGCCGTGGCAAAAATTGGCGGCTCTTCGGCCTATGAAATTCCCTACGGGGCGATCGCCGCCGCCACGATTCTGGGCACGCTGCCCCTGGTGGCCCTAGTGCTCATTTTCCAGCGCCGGATTGTCCAGGGCATCACCGCTGGGGCGGTGAAGGGTTGAATGA
>JBMYQW010000308.1:0-6255 GCA_049601735.1 Spirulinaceae cyanobacterium | reverse complement strand
AGGAAAGGATTTGAGCTTCTGCAAAATGTCCTAACTGGGTCTAGCCTTGCTATACTGCCGTGACACGCCTTAATTTTTGCAAATCGAAAAATTCCTGAAACCCTGGAATGGTGGTCATTACCCACCCTACATAAACTTCATCCTTCACCCCTCTGCCTTCATCTTCCTCAATGATTTAATAGTCTTCCGGCGGGAGCCTGCCTAGGATAGAATTAATAGCGGTACGGGCAGGGTTGCCCTTGCTTCGCCCAACCATTCCTGAGCCCCCCCTATCACCATGGCTTCCCCCGAACAGGTTCAACAATATCTTGCCCATTGGTTGCAACTGGGACGACGGATTTTTAGTGCCAAGGACGCGGCTTGGTGTCCCCCAACCGTGATTCAGGGCGATCGCTATTCCCGTGAGTTTGCAGCAGGCTGGGCCGCTATCCTGGCGTCTGGGGGCGAAGATGTTTATCTCGAAGGGACAGAACAGGCCGTGGCAGAACTGCTCTCCCCGGCCTGGGAAATTGTGTCCTGTAGCCGATGTCCGTTGTTGGTGCCGATCAAGATTCAGGGTCTGCAAGCCGGGACTTGCCCCTGTAGTACGCTATCCAGCTGGCCAAACTTGGAGGTGCCGGTGCCGCGTTTGCCGATCGACAGTCAGATGCGGCTAACGCAGATCTGTGATCAGGTTCAAACGACCCCATCTACACCGGGTTCAGAGGTTACGGGCTCAGAGGGTAAAGGTTATCCCTTACCCCAATCTCTGCCCTTACAAACGGCGATCGCCACTCAAATTGCCACCCAGCAGATTATGACCCAGACGCCAGCCGATCAAGCGATCGCCCCGAATTATCCTGCCCCGGACGCCTTACCTCCCAACAAGCCATCACAGCTCGACCGTATCCGCCATCGTCTCGATGAGCCGCTCCGGCCCTGCTGAGAGTAGCCCGATCGCCGCTTGATACTGCTCGTCTTGAGCCGTCGCCACCGCTGCTGCCATCAACGGTTGTGCCAGGGACACCTGCACATCCGGCGTAATGCCCAAGCGGTGAATATCGTGGTGGTTGGGAGTTTCGTACTTGGCAACCGTCACCGCCAGCCCCGAATCATCGGACAGTTCAAAAAGGGATTGAATTAAACCCTTGCCAAACGTCTGTTCGCCCACGAGTTGGGCGCGGCCATTGTCTTGCAGCGCCCCTGCCAAAATCTCACTGGCGCTGGCAGTTCCCTGGTTGACCAAAACCACCAGCGGGGCATGGAGAACCGTCTGGGCATGGGCCACAAAGCTATCCAGAACACCCTGGCGATTGACGGTATAAACGATGGGTTGAGCATCCAGGAGCAGATCGGCAATCTCAATGCCGGCCTGAAGCAATCCCCCAGGATTATTGCGTAGATCTAGAACATAGGCTTCAGCCCCCGCTTGCCGAAGCGATTGGAAACCCTGGGTCACAGACTGCGTCGCGTTGGCGCTAAACTGTGCCAGTCGCAGATAGCCAATGGGTACCTCGGCATTCTCGGTATCCAGCCTTGTGGTCACGGGGTCCAGGGCGATGCGATCGCGCACCAATTCTACTGTTCGAGCCGAACCCGGTTCGCCCTGGCGCAGCAGTGTTAACGTGACGCGGGTTCCTGGGTAGCCCCGCAGTCGTTGGGCGGCTTCGTCGAGGGACAGCACACGAGCATCCTGGTCATCAATCGCCAGAACATAGTCTCCCGGCTGAATGCCTGCCGCCTCAGCGGGCGACCCGGCAATGGGGGCAATCACTCGAATCTGATGCTGACGCGGGTCGAGGTCAATCTGAACGCCGATGCCCGAGAGCTCGCCAGCGGTGTTGACCTGAAGACTGCGATATTCCTCGGGCCGCAGCAGCCGGGTGAAGGGGTCGTCTAGACGGCCGAGGAGATCGTCGATCGCCCCATAGGCCGCTGTGCGATCGGCAAAGGGTTGGCGCAGATATTGCTGCCGCAGCCGCCACCAGTTTTGGTGATTGAAAGTGACGTCCCAGTAAGACTGATTGACAATCCGCCAGGCCTGCAAAAATAACTTCTGATCATTGGTAAATGCCAGGGCTGGAGGCGCAAACCAGACCAGCTTCAACAGTAGAGCCAAGCCGATAAGCCAGCCGAGCCAAAATCCGCGTCGCCGCATAAGCTGCATGATGAACAACCCCAATTCAACAAACTTAACAATTATCAATGCCGATGGCGGACGGAATCGCCCCACGTGCATGAGCAACAGTTGCAATTTGCCCCTTGAAGTCCTCGCTACACCGGCCAACTTCCTCCACAGCTTAGGGAATTGCGGCGGGAATTCACCGGGGTTTAGCTCGCTATGTTACATTTTCTAAAAAGAGCTGCCGCCGAATGATTCGGCATCAACTCTCTTGCAATTATCCAGAATACCTTGATCCCAGGACGTTCTGCGCCTTTGGAGAGAAAGGTCTTCTTTACCTTTGCCTTGCTCAATTCTAAAGCTCCATGTTTACCAAACCAGTAACAGACTCTAAGCCCTTCCAGTGGTTCCAGGAGCGTCTCGAAATTCAAGCGATTTCCGATGACATCAGCTCCAAATATGTCCCGCCCCATGTAAATATTTTCTACTGCTTGGGCGGCATTACCCTGGTGTGCTTCGTCATCCAATTCGCCACTGGGTTTGCGATGACCTTCTACTACAAGCCCAATGTCACCGAAGCCTTCAACTCGGTGCAGTACATCATGACTGAGGTCAACTTTGGTTGGCTCATTCGCTCCGTTCACCGCTGGTCTGCCAGCATGATGGTGCTGATGATGATCCTGCACGTCTTCCGCGTCTATCTAACGGGTGGCTTCAAAAAGCCGCGCGAATTGACCTGGGTGACGGGTGTTGTACTCGCGGTGATCACCGTCTCCTTCGGTGTCACTGGCTATTCTCTGCCTTGGGATCAGGTGGGCTACTGGGCGGTCAATATCGTTTCCGGTGTCCCCGCTGCTATTCCGGTCGTGGGCGATCAAATTGTTGAACTGATGCGCGGCGGTGTTTCTGTTGGTCAAGGAACTCTCTCTCGTTTCTACAGCTTGCACACGTTCGTCCTGCCCTGGCTGATTGCCGTGTTTATGCTGGCGCATTTCCTGATGATCCGTAAGCAAGGCATCTCAGGACCCCTCTAAACTCGGATGCTTGGGGGATAAGCGGCTTTTTGCAGCTTGTCCCTGGCCCGATTGCGGTATCTAGTGTGGCAGGCTCGGTCTGAATCCCTTGCCGTACAATAGGGATAATCTGCTGCATTGATTGGGGTCAATCGTCATTACGTTGACTCCTGTATTTCTTAAGGAGAAACCACTCGAAATCATGTCCACGCTTAAAAAGCCTGATCTAAGCGATCCAAAGCTGGTCGCCAAACTGGCCCAAGGCATGGGTCACAACTACTACGGTGAACCTGCTTGGCCCAATGACCTGCTCTACACCTTCCCGATCGTCATCATGGCGACGATCGCCCTCAACATCGGTTTAGCCGTACTTGACCCAGCCATGGTTGGGGAGCCCGCTGATCCCTTTGCCACACCACTGGAAATCTTGCCGGAATGGTATCTCTACCCGACCTTCCAACTGTTGCGGATTCTGCCCAATAAACTCCTCGGGATTGCGGCCATGTCCGCTGTGCCGCTGGGGCTCATCTTGGTTCCCTTCATTGAGAACGTCAACAAGTTCCAGAACCCCTTCCGTCGCCCAGTGGCTATGGCTGCTTTCTTGATCGGCACAGTGGTGACGATCTGGCTCGGTGCGGGGGCAACCTATCCCATTGCTGAATCGTTGACCTTAGGCCTGTTCTAAACGTCAGACTGAAGCCATTTGGCGATCGCCCTAGGGGTTCTCACCGGAACCCCTAGGGCTTTTGGTTTTAGCCCTTGATCCCCGTGCGATCCCTGCTTCTGATAGACTTGCTTTTGAAGCTGATAAGTCTGCTCAATCGCGAAATTTTTAAAGAGGACATTGATCTGTGGAAAGCACATTAGGATTAGAAATTATTGAAGTTGTCGAACAAGCAGCCCTCGCCTCAGCGAAGTGGATGGGTAAAGGTGAAAAAGATACCGCTGACGAAGTTGCGGTGGAAGCCATGCGGGAGCGCATGAACAAAATCCATATGCGGGGTCGCATTGTCATTGGGGAAGGGGAACGGGATGACGCGCCCATGCTCTACATCGGTGAAGAAGTGGGCATTTGCACCCAAGAGGATGCCAATGCCTATTGCAACCCCGATGAACTGATTGAAATTGACATTGCTGTTGACCCTTGTGAAGGCACGAACCTCGTTGCTTACGGTCAAAACGGCTCCATGGCGGTACTGGCGATCTCGGAAAAGGGGGGGCTCTTTGCTGCCCCTGACTTCTACATGAAAAAGCTCGCGGCACCCCCTGCTGCCCGCAACCATGTTGATATCAACAAAACCCCAACTCAGAACTTACAAATTCTGGCCGATTGTCTCGATCGCACGGTCGAAGAGCTTGTTGTAGTTGTCATGGATCGCTCCCGTCACAAGGGGCTCATCAACGAAATTCGGGGTGCGGGTGCACGGGTGCGTTTGATCAGTGATGGGGACGTTTCTGCTGCCATCTCCTGTGCTTTTTCGGGCACGAACATTCATGCTTTGATGGGCATCGGTGCAGCTCCTGAAGGGGTGATTTCCGCTGCTGCTATGCGTTGCATGGGGGGGCATTTCCAGGGTCAACTGATCTATGATCCTGAAGTTGTGAAGACTGGGTTGATTGGTGAGAGCAAGGAGAGCAACCTGGAGCGCCTCCGGAGCATGGGCATTGACGATCCCGATCGCGTTTATAACGCTGAAGAGCTCGCCCGTGGTGAAACGGTTCTCTTTGCCGCCTGTGGCATCACCCCTGGCACACTCATGGAAGGTGTCCGTTTCTTTGGCGGTGGGGCACGAACCCAGAGCTTGGTCATCTCGAGCCAGTCCATGACGGCACGGTTCGTCGATACGGTTCACCTCTTTGAGCAACCCAAGTACGTCCAGCTTAAGTAGGCATCGAAAGGGTTTAAGACGACTCAATGCCAGAACTGCGCTAGGGAAATAATGTATTGGGGAATCAGCTTCCCCGCCCCGTAGCGCAGGGGGTTGGTGAGCTTGTTGTGATCAATGACACGCTCTGAATTGCATATTTTCTTTAGGCAAGGCGCGATCGCGCCTTGCCTGCTGTTTGTAGCGATCGGATTCGGTTAAGTTTGTTAAATCTTATTGCTAGAGCTCGGTCTGGGGACGGTCAATAGCCAAGAATAAGCAGCATAACGTAAAAAACTTTAAGAACTCTTTATGAATATTGCAGTTGTCGGTCTGAGCCACAAAACCGCCCCGGTGGAAGTTCGGGAAAAACTCAGCATTCCCGAAGCCAACCTGGAGAATGCGATCGCCCAAGTCAAAGCCTATCCCCATATCTGCGAAGTGGCGATTCTCAGCACCTGTAATCGTCTTGAAATCTACTTTGTGGCTAGCGAATGTGAAGCAGGCGTTGTTGAAATTATTCAATTCCTGGCCGAGGTCAGTGGGCTGCCCCTGCCGCAATTACGCCCCCACCTCTTTACCCTCCTCCATGCCGATGCCATGCGCCATCTGATGAGGGTTTCAGCCGGACTTGACAGCTTAGTGCTAGGCGAGGGTCAAATCCTGGCGCAAGTCAAAACCACCCATAAGCACGCCCAAAAATATCAGGGCATCAGTCGGTTGCTCGATCGCCTTTTCAAACAAGCGATTACCGCTGGCAAGCGGGTACGGACTGAAACCAATATTGGGACAGGCGCCGTGTCGATTTCCTCAGCAGCAGTCGAACTGGCACAAATGAAAGTGGAGGACTTAACCCGCAACAAGGTGGTGATTATCGGTGCGGGTAAAATGTCCTGTCTACTGGTGAAACATCTGCTCTCAAAGGGTGCAACGAACATTACGATTGTCAACCGCTCCCAAAAGCGCTCCCAAGACCTGGCTAAAAAATTCCCTGAGGCTGAACTTGTCTTGCGCCCCCTAGCAGAAATGCTAGAGGTGATTGCTGCCTCAGACATTGCTTTTACCAGCACCGGTGCAACTGAGCCGATCGTCGATAAAGCCAAACTAGAGACGGTTCTGAGCCCCGAACAGTCGCTGATGTTGATTGATATTTCCGTGCCCCTCAATGTGCATCACGATGTGGAAGACCTGCCCCACGTGCGTAACTTTAACGTCGATGATCTCAAGGCGGTCGTGGCCCAAAATACAGCCCAACGGCGTCAGATTGCCCAAGCTG
>JBMYQW010000307.1:0-6260 GCA_049601735.1 Spirulinaceae cyanobacterium | reverse complement strand
ATGGAGAGCTTGCCCTGGCAACTAGTGCCCGGAGTTTGAGCGATCAAACTCAACACGCTACCTTAGATCGCACTGCTGCGGATGATGGGTCAACGAGGGATTATGCGCTGAATGTAGCAGTCAATGATCAGGATGTCTTAGAACAAGTGTTGGACTCGGCAGGGAATGTTGTCACCCAACGCCACAAAATTGGCAACCAAACCTATACCCTCGCGGCGAAGGCAATTACTAACTTTGCCGGGGAGCCGATCGCGGTACTGGTGCGGGGCACACCGGAACTGGCGCTGAATACCTTGCTGCGCAACAGCCTACTCTTTCAGGCCTTTGTGGCGCTGCTGGCCCTGAGTGCGGATGTCTTCTTGGCGGTGGTGCTCAGTCGGGCGATCGCCCAGCCGATTCGTCGCCTGCAAACCACGACCCAAACGTTCATTCAAGGCAACTTTGATATCCGTGTGCCGACGCAATCGACTGATGAAGTGGGACGACTCTCGGCGCAATTCAATAGCCTGGCTGATCAATTGATCGAGCGCGAACGGGTAATTCACCAGAAAATCCAAGAATTAGAAAGCACTCTCACAGAACTGCGCAAGACCCAAAGTTACCTGGTGCAATCGGAAAAAATGTCCGGTTTGGAGCAGCTAATGGCTGGCGTGATGCACGAGTTTAATAACCCATTGAGTTTTATTTCCGGTAACTTGCGCCATACCAAAGAATACACAGCCGATCTCTTCAATCTGCTCAAAAAATATCAACAGCAATATCCCGATCCCGATAGGGCTCTTGCAGACCTGATTGAGGAAACCGATCTGGAATTCATGATCGCCGATCTGCCGAAGGTGTTTGAGTCGATGGAGTCTGGGGTGGAACGTATTCAGAAAATTTTGGACTCACTCCAAGGGTTTTCTCATCTGGGGGAATCTGAGCGCAAGACGATTGACCTCAATGTTGAACTCGATAATATTTGCGAGTTAGTCAAAAGTCGGCTGGCGGGGAAGCTGCATCGCCCGGATATTGTCATTACCCGTCACTATCAAACCCTGCCCATGGTGGACTGTTATCCTCGACAATTGAACCAGGCCGTTTTGAATTTGCTCAATAATGCGATCGATGCCCTAGAAACTCAATTTAGCTATCCGGTTGCCGACGCTATGGGGCAGCAGCCACTGCTAAAAATTACCACAGAAGCCCATTTGGAAGACCGGGTTGTGGTTCAGATCCAAGACAACGGCACGGGCATTCCCCACGCTATTCAATCCCGTATTTTTGATCCCTTTTTTACTACCAAACCCGTAGGCGAAGGGACGGGTTTGGGGCTCTCCACGAGTTATCAAATTGTCGTGGAGCAGCATGGCGGCGCGATCGCTTGCGACTCTGAACCCGGACAAGGGACAACCTTCACGATCGAAATTCCCGCTCATTTGCAGGAATCTGGACATTGAGACTTTAAGCAAAACCAAGATGTGAGCGTAGCCCGACTTCACAGCCTTAGAATCTGCAATTCCTTAGAGTACTCCTTAAACATAATTATCCCGAGGCAGGCGGAACGCCTGCGCTACGGGTGATTCCCAGAAAGACTTGTAGCGCGGGCCGCTTGCCCGCCCCCAACAACGCTCCTTTCTGGGCAGCTTTTTTCTTGGAATACTCTTAAAATTATCATCCCAATAAAATCACAGTCCCTCGCTCAGGATGGGCTTGGGCATCTGAATCACGCTTGGCGATCGCTGCAATGACGGGCGGCCCGCTCCTCACCCTCATGGGCAATACCATGCAAATTTTGCAACGAGAGAAAATTAATTTATTCCCGGTTTTTCTTTTTAAGTAGATGTATAACACAGCACAACCGCCTGTTAACCTACAAGACAGAATTGGATTACCTTGGCCTCTCCCTTCTCTTTTCCTGTGACTGACACTTTATGGATCTTGGTCTGCGCTGGGCTGGTCTTCTTGATGCAGCCTGGGTTTATGTGCCTCGAATCTGGCTTAACCCGCTCCAAAAACAGTATCAATGTAGCGGTGAAGAACCTGGCAGACTTCGGAGTCTCAGTGGCGCTCTTTTGGTCGGTGGGCTATGCCTTGATGTTTGGCGTAACCCGCTGGGGCTGGCTGGGAACCACTGGGGCCTGGCTCAATCTCCATGAGCATCCCCAGCTTTCGGCGTTCTTTATTTTTCAGGTGATGTTCTGTAGCACCGCCACCACAATCGTCTCAGGGGCGGTGGCGGAGCGACTCCGGTTTCATATCTATTTGATCATTGCTACCCTGGCCTCAGGATTTATCTATCCCCTCTTTGGCCATTGGGTCTGGAATGGCCTGGACTCCGGTTCAGCCTACGGTTGGTTGGGGCAACTCGGTTTTGTGGATTTTGCAGGTTCGACGGTCGTGCATGGCATTGGGGCCTGGATTGCCCTCGCCAGCTTGAAGGTCGTAGGGGCGCGTTTGGGTCGGTTCCCCCAAGGACAACCCGCCCGAACCATTCAGGGCTCAAACTTGCCCCTCTCGGTCTTGGGTGTGATGCTGCTCTGGTTTGGTTGGTTTGGCTTTAACGGCGGCAGCACCCTTACCCTCGATGACACCGTACCGCTGATTATTATCAATACGGTCTTGGCCGGTGTGGGGGGCATGATTGGGGCGGGAGCCTTGGACTGGCAGCAATATCATATTCCCCGTGTGGAGAGCCTGATGAATGGGTCGTTAGCGGGGTTGGTGGCGATTACGGCAGGGTGTCATGCCGTGAATACGCCCCTCGCGTTCATCATTGGCGCGGTGGGGGGTGCAGTGATGCACCTCTGGGTTTACTGGATGCAACGCTGGCGCTTGGATGATGCGGTGGATGCGATCGCTGTTCACGGGGCAGCGGGGGTCTGGGGCACGGTGGCGGTGGGGCTGTTTGGTTCTCCGGAGATTTTGGGCACTGGCTTAAGCCGCTGGCAGCAGGTGGGGGTGCAACTGCTCGGCGTTGGGGTTGCGTTTTGCTGGGCGTTCGGCTTGACCTTCGTGTTGCTCTCGGTTTTAGGACGCCTGACCCCGCTACGCGTCCCCCCCGATGACGAAGCCAAGGGGCTCAACCTCTCGGAGCATGGCGCGAAGACTGAGGTCTACGAACTCTATCAGGTGATGGACTATCAAGCCCAGACCCAAGATATGACGGCACGCGTTCCGGTGGACCCGTTTACGGAGGCCGGGCATATCGCCCATCGTTACAACCAAGTGATGGATGCGATGGAGTCGGCGGTCAGTCGACATCAGGCGATCGTCAACTCCTCTATGGATGCGATCTTAACCTTTGATATCAATACCTTTGAGATTATTTCGGCTAATCCCCGCGCGGCGGAGTTGTTTGGCTACGAAACAACCGAGCTGCTCAAGCTGCGCATTCATCACCTACTGGGTTGGTCGGTGCGAACCATCAGCGAACGCAGCCAACTTTTGCAACGCTTCCAGCAAAAGAAACCCCAGGAAATACCCGCCCACCGTCGGGATGGCTCAATCTTTCCGGCAGAAGTCACGTTGACCCCCGTTGAACTGGGACACCGCGCGTTTTTAACGGGTACGTTTCGGGATATTACCGAGCGCAAACAGGCCCAAGAAGCCCAGCAGCGTCAACGGGAAAATGAAGCCCTCCAGCAGACCTTGGCCGAACTCAAGGCCACCCAAACTCAACTGATCCAGAGCGAAAAGATGTCTAGTTTGGGGCAAATGGTGGCAGGGGTCGCCCATGAAATCAATAATCCGGTTAACTTCATTGCAGGTAATTTGACCTATGCCCAAACCTATATTGATGACCTGCTTCATATTGTGGACTTGTATCAACAGACGTTTACCGAAGTTCCCGAGGACGTACAGGAAGCCCTAGAGGCCGTCGAGTTTGATTATTTGCGGGAAGACTTTCCCAAGCTCCATAGCTCTTTGCGCATGGGGACGGAACGGATTCAAGAAATTGTCCAGTCCTTGCGCATTTTCTCGCGCCTCGATGAAGCAGAGGTCAAGCACGTTAATATCCATGAGGGCATCGATAGTACGGTGCTCATCTTGCAAAATCGGCTTAAAGCCAACCTGAAAGGCTCAGAGGAACCGATTCGGGTTGTGCGCAATTATGGCGATTTGCCCCTGATTGAATGCTATGCGGGTCAGCTCAATCAGGTGTTTATGAATTTGCTCAGTAATGCGATCGATGCCCTCGAAGAAGCCTGGAACAAGGGGTATTTTAGCCCTCCTGACCATCCCACGATTGAGATTGCCACGGCGGCGATCGATCGAGATTGGTTACGGATCACCATTAGTGACAATGGCATGGGGATTCCGGATGAGGTGCAGACGAAACTCTTTGACCCGTTCTTTACCACCAAAGAAGTGGGCAAAGGCACTGGGCTCGGACTCTCGATTAGCTATCAGGTGATTGTGGAGCGCCATCAGGGCCGAATGAGTTGTCAGACCGCCGAGCGCCTCGGTGGCGCGGCCTTTGTGGTAGAAATTCCCACTCATCAACCGGAAGTCGCTGCCATTGCCTCCTAGGTTAAGCCATCGCCCTCACGGCCCCGTAAACACCGCCGCTTCCACATCCGAGCGACTGAGGGAATAGCGAAACGTGCGGACAATATCGCGGTTATCGGCGCTCGCCCCAAGATAGCGAACCGAGAGTTCTTCCACCTCTAGCAAGATTTCGGCCTCCCAGGTAGGCTGGGCGATCGTCCAGCGGTTGGGCTGCTCCCGGTCTTGTTCACACCCCAGATAATTGAGCCATTGTTCAATTTTGGGCAGGGGATGGTTATAGAGGGGGGTTTCGGGTTGGGGCAAGTCCGGCGTCATGGTGGGATTCACAGGTGGGGGGTTAGGCGGTGGGCTGCGAGAGCAGGCTTAGGGAAGTCGCCGTCTCGCCTTGGGTCAGACCCAGGGCGATCGCCAGCCCTAGACAAACAATAAACGTGACGCCCAGAATGAACAGGGCAAAGAGCTCTCCAGACGAGAGGGGGCGATCGCTAGCACTGATGTAAGCCAAGCGATCCGGCTCATACTCGGCGTCATCGACAATCGACTTTGTTTGCACGACATTCCAGCGGGAATAGCCAATTTGCCCATCGTACCAGAGGCGTCGTTGGGGGTTGCTCAGGGTGGCGTAGGCTTCGTTGAGCGCCTGGAACTTCTGGGTTGCGATCGCCTCGGGCAAGGTCGTGGTATCCGGGTGATAGGCCTTGCTGAGTTCCCGGTAGGCGCGGCGAATTTCAATCACGGAGGCCCAGGGTTGCAGCCCGAGCAAACCGTAATGACTGTTGCGCCAACGGTCGAGCAGGGTGGGTTCGGGGTCGGACAATGGCATAGCGAGAAGGGCTAGCAGGGGCAAGCGGTGTGAGAGCGCGATTGCCTTTGGCAGTACGCAGAGCGTAATCACCGCAAAACACTCTAGTTATTTTAACGGGGTTATTCGCTCCTCGCTTCGTATCAGATTGCAACAAATCATCACCAATGTTCACCATGAATGCAATTCTAGAAACGGAGAATATTACCCAGAGTTACCTAAACGTTAGGATTATTCATTTAATAAAGTTCAGCAACTATGGCACAACCACAATCAACCGTCATTATCACTGGGGCATCATCTGGCGTCGGTCTCTATGCCGCAAAAGCCTTAGCCGAGCGAGGGGACTGGTACGTGGTCATGGCCTGCCGCGATCGCGCCAAAGCCGAAACAGCAGCGCAGTCGGTGGGCATGAACCGAGCCAACTACACCATCCTGGATCTAGACCTGGCATCTTTGAACAATGTGCGCAGCTTTGTGAGCGCCTTTCGCAGCCTGAACCGTCCTCTGAATGCATTAGTTTGCAACGCAGCCGTTTATTTTCCCATCCTGAAAGACCCCCAGCGCAGCGAAGATGGCTACGAACTGAGTGTCGCCACCAACCATCTGGGGCATTTTTTGCTCTGCAACCTGATGTTGGCCGACTTCAAAGTCTCCAGTGCCCCGGATAAACGTCTGGTCATTCTCGGTACCGTGACGGCTAACCCCAAGGAACTCGGCGGCAAGATCCCCATTCCCGCCCCACCGGATCTGGGCAACCTAGAGGGCATGGAAGCGGGCTTCAAGGAGCCTGTTACCATGATCAACGGCAAAAAATTCAAGTCTGGCAAAGCCTATAAAGACAGCAAACTCTGCAACGTCCTGACGATGCGGGAACTACACCGCCGCTATCACGACGAAACCGCGGCGCAGCCCCCTGCGCGCCCTCCTCGGCGGCCGCACCCTCGCGGCCCCCTCCCGCCGCGCC
>JBMYQW010000306.1:0-6283 GCA_049601735.1 Spirulinaceae cyanobacterium | reverse complement strand
CACCCTACTGCCGTGGCACAGCTAAACAGGTGCAATAGAATCTTGCATGAATTTTGTAGGGGTAGTGCCCCCGTGCCTACCCCGGCGAGGTCTGGGGCAACCACGGGGGGATTGCCCCTACAGAGTTTGCTAATGCACAAAATAAGGCGTGTCACGGCAGTAGGTTGGGTTAGCGACAGCGTAACCCAACCCAACCAGCGTTGATTAGAGCCCAGCAAACAAGCCCTTGAGTCTGAGCTGACGCAGCAAAGTTCGCACAAAATAGCGTAATACATCACTCAGCTCACCGATGAGACCATAGGTAACAAGATTACTCTGGTGCGGCGGTTTTAGAGAGGCATTGCGGCGGAGTCCGTCAATATAGATCCATTCCATTGCCGCTGCGGGGGAGAGAAGTTGGCAATAGTGAAAACCACTCGCCGAGCGAATCGGATAGTTGATCGGGGTTTTCATCACGGTGCTCCTGACCTGACAGGCTCGGTACTGATCAATATATTTGAATTTGGGATAGTTCCAAATCCAGAAAGGCCCCGCCTTAATCAGGCATTGAAAATCGTCTCCCATCACCAGCGGCACACCCTGCTCTTCAAAGTAGGTTTTGGCGGTTGCAGCGGCATGGTCTAAAGCCCAAGCGTAAGCCGCCTGATTGATTTCCGCTCCTCGGGAGTGGCCATCGGTGGTTTTGAAGTCGGGGTCGCTGACTCCCGCATGGGCCCAGAAATTTTGACGCGAGTTGAGCTTGGTACGCAGGGAAAAGGCGGCGATCGGAAAGAAGCCGGTATCCAAGGCATCGAGGAGGTCATACAAGGCTTGGCTGACGCTACTGACAACGAGCTGACAAGCAGATTCATCGCCAGAGCAGGAATTCCGAATCTGGGGAATATGTACCGAGGGCTCATGGAAGGGATCGGTCGTGTAGGAGCGATGAAAGCTGTCGATCGCCGCCACCGTAAAGGGCACAGGGGAAGCGTCTGCCCCCGCCATGATCGAATTCGCATCATTTTGAACCCAGGGGGAATAGGGCGTACAACTCGGCACATTGCGCGGATTGTCTTCGGCACGGGCATAGCAGGCCGGTTTGAAGCCGTTGTAGCCTTCTAGTTGCAAGGCATCCAGCAGGGGCTGCAAGCATTGCTGGCTCTGGTCTCGCTGTTGAGCCAGAAAGTCTCGACTGGCTTGGGCGTCATCATCTGGCAGTTGGGTGCAGATGAAGTGATAGGCCAACTGGGCCACCTGCTGATGGGTCTCGGTTTCGGGGATCTGGGGCTTGAGGTCAAAGGCAGCAACGTAGGACGTCGCCTCTCCCGAGGCAAATTGCATATGAGTTGCACCCTCGATCGCCAGCACCGGAAAGCGATCGCGATCGCCCGACATAGCTGCATTGAGTTGTTGATACCAAAAGGCCGCTGCGATCCGCGTGATGCGGGCGAGCCCGTCCAATGTGCCGCCAATCGTCAGGGTGGGGACGTTGTAGCTAATCAGGGTCTGGCCCGTCTCCGTCAACCCTGAAAGATAGCTTTTTTCCAGAAATGAGCCGGTCAAAATCTGTCCGTTGGCCCGATGGGGGAAGCTCTGGAGGTATTTTTGGATTGCAATACCGCCCGCCGAATGGGCAATAAAAAACAAGCCTGCCAGGTCTTGCTCTGGGGGCATTCCAGCTTGTTTGAGGGCGGCGATCGCTTGATCGATCACCAAACCTGTCTCCCGTGGAATCGGTGAGTTGCCAATAAACTTCGGAATACCCACCCACAGTTGTAAATCGGTCGCAGCCGCTTGAATCGCCACTCCCACGGGTTCATACCGCTCAATAGGAATCCCCTCACCCTGAATGAAGATTAGACCCACAGTTTTACCCGCTGTTGTGGGGGGCGGGAGGACGATCGGCTCACCCAACCAATTGTTGGCATAGGTCAATTGAACAAGCTGGACAAAGAGCCATAAAAAGCCCGTCACAACCGTCAGCAGATTCAGGATATTACTCAGGGCTGGATTTGCCGCGCCCTGTAGTTTAACACTCAGGATAAACAGTCCGAGAAACACTGAAAACAATAACAAGGTCAGGCTTCTGCCCATCCAGAAAATTTCCGTGATCAGCAGTTGCGTAGGGAAAATCTGACTGGACATCTTGCTGAACTTGGGGTTTTCAAACAGCAAGATGAAAATCAATAAAAAGCCTGTCAGCGCCGTAAAAAACCACAGGGTTTGGAGTTGCGACGGATCAGCCGAGCCCTGAAGGATGAGGATGGACGTGAAAAGCCCAAAGACAGCGAGAAATAGAAGAATGATCAAGATTTTGCCGAGTAAGGGGAGTCCGGCGAAAAAATTTGGGGTTGGGGCGGTGTTATTCGACATCTTGCTACGGTGGGATAAGCGTTGGGAGGGGTATGATCTAAGCTGTTGACTTTATAAGAATTCCGTAGCGCGGGCATCTTGCCCGCCACTTTTTTTTACATGAGCTTGATCAGCTTCAAAGGCGGAAAAGTGAATAACTCAGGTATTATCCACAGGAGGCTCTCTCCATTGATTTTTCAAGAAAATCATTCAAGTGTACGACAGTAAATTTGCTCGATTCCTAGGCTTCGGCTGGAGCTGCTGAAGAATCGGTGGCAAGCAAGTTTTGCATAAAAACGATCGCCAAGATGAACAAAATGGGGCCAGTGATGCCGCCGGGAAAGTATGAGCGGAGCACAATCCAAGTACTGATATGGAAGAGACCATTTAACAGCTCAATAATCGCCCAGCTCCACATAAAAATAGAACCCAGGCGGCTGCCCGTTGCCGCAGCCGGAACCGTGCCCAGTAGCAAAGCCAGCATTACATAGTTGAGCACCGCAAAAAGGTCGGCACTGATCGTGAAATGGGGAATGATGGGGAAAATATGGTGGAGCCAAGCACTCATGGGGCCAAACTTGCTATATAGCTCCGTCACCGTTTCTTCAATGCTGTGGGCGACTTGCACCATGCCCACCAGCCAGTAGAACGGGGCAACATTTTGGGTTGATTCAGCTGACATCGATAAAACTCTCCGGTTAATGAAGATTAAATGAAGGATAGAGGGGGCGATCGCTCTAGCAACAGCCGATCGCCTTATTAAAATCGTGTAGGGTAAGCATTACCCACCCGTTAGGGATGTTTTTTCGGGGCACAGCTACTACCAAAGCAAGCCAAAGAGAAAAATCTGCACAACCATAGCGACATTGAGAAAAATTACCGCGATAAAATGCCACCATTGATTAAAGGTGGACTCCGCAACGACTCCCTCTAAAACTCCTCCTAGTAACAGCAAGATCGGCGGCGCAACAGACAAGAAGCTGGGAAGTCCGGCTGATGCTAAAGCCGGGCCGAGCAAAACGAAATAGGCGATGAGGTTGAGGGTGGCATTAATGACAAATACAACCATTAACCAGAGCGCCACGGGAAAGACAGGTTGGCCGTTGAACTGGAAGGTGACTTTGGGATTCTGGGGGCAGAGAAAAGCAAATAAGACGCTAATGCAGCCAAAAGTGATGGTGAATTTGTTCAAGCCAAAGACACCCAATGAGAAGGTGACTAACCCAACCGTCTGAGGAAAGAACAACATCTTGTAGGCAATTTCTCGCAGCCATTCGTTGTTGACATCAGGAACCTGAAATTCAACGTCGAGGGGATTTTGGAAATAGGCAATTTGCCAGCCTTCGTATTCATGCATGACGATCGGCCCCAAGCCTGCAAACACCTGAATTACCGGGGTCAGCAGGAGCAGAAAAACCTGGGTCTCGGAGCCCAGTTGTTCTGTGAGCACGGACGCATGGCTGAAAATCACAAACGAGAGCAGAAACCCAGGAATAAAGAGCGTCCAATGTACCAGTTCAACGACATTTAAGATCCAGGCTTGGGCATATTGGGCGAGATTATGCTCGACGAGATAGGTTTTTGGATCAGGCTTCTGCCATTCCCAACCAGGCGGTGGGTAATATCCTTGATTGGGCTTGGGGATGGTAGGAGATGTCTCGGTTGACATTACACAATTTCCTCACGTAAAAAATAAGATTGCTGTTCAGCGTAATCAATATTTGTCTCTTCGAGACCTCTAGCACATTTTTGGAGACCTATTGCATTTTTGGAAAATATGGATGGAATATTGCTGATCTTTACAGGTCAGTTGCTTCAGCCAAATTAGCGTTTCTGAGTCGATACCTTGAAATATTGGTCAAGGATTTTGTTTCCTCTCCAGCTTGCCAACAGATATGCCACCTTAGGGGTGTCATGTCTGAAACCACATTTTGAGGATTTTTGAGCCAGACCAATAGACTGAAATTCATCAAGAAGGTGGGCTGTCGATTAAGATGTCAGCATTTTGTCCTGGAACGCTGATGAGACGAGCGATCGCACGTTCAACCTAACGAATCGAATGAGAACTGCTGAATAAGACAGCACTGTTAAATGCAAAATTTCGAATCACCTGACTTGCCGTGTATGGTAAGTGAGCTTTAACGATTGCGGCCCTGGAACGAATATTTTTTAACAATTGCCGAAATCAACAGTCCGGACAGTTTTAAATCGCTAACGTTAGGATGAGGGTTTCAGCTTCTTCACTGGAGCCGAATGCCAACGGCAGAATGAGGCTTTCAGCATCCATCCCCAAAAGTGTCCGGAGTATTGCGAAATGTCAGGGCATACGTATCATTGACTGGGTTTGGAAATCTACAGGATGGAAGCATCCAAAGCGTTTTTTTACAAACATGAGGTACATTAATCCCCCTCAATCCCCCTTGGAAAGGGGGAGGTTCTGTTCTCATGGTTTCGCAATTAGCTATAGCTAACCGAATCGATCGCCATAAACAAAATTTGTGAATTGCGGCGATAGTTGTAAAGAGACTTTTTATTAGGGGGCAGTTCCTCAATTTCACCCTTAACAAAGCCTCGCTCTCGAAACCAGTCGGCGGTTTGGGTAGTGAGGACGAGGAGCTGTTTTTTACCGTGTTTTTGAGAGAGCTGGGCCACGTGTTTGAGGAGTTTATCGCCCCGTCCTCCACTGCGATAATGAGGATGCACCGCTAGGCAGGCAAGTTCCGTCGTTTCGGGATCATCGGTGTCGTAGAGAGCCGCACAAGCAATTACTCTTTGGTCACGGGTAATGATCTGAAAGTTACTAATTTCTAACTCCAGTTGCTCCCGCGATCGTTTAATTAAAACTCCGGCATTTTCTAAGGGGCGAATGATCTCCAGAATGCCACTGATATGTTCAATATTGGCCGCTTGCAGCCGCTCAAATTTTTCCGCCGAGATCATACTCCCCACCCCATTGCGGGTGTAGAGTTCGAGGAGCAGCGCACCATCGGTATTGGCATGGAGCAGATGAATGCGCTCTACATCAGTTTCGAGGGCGGCAATGACGGAGGACAAGAGTTCATTCTGGGGATTATAGGCGGTGGCTTCATCAAGGGTGAGTTCTCGGGGCAGATTCAGGGGCTGATGGCTGAGGAAGATGAGCTTGTCGGCTTTGAGGGCGGTGGCGGTGGCGATCGCCACCTCTTCGTAGCGGAGATTATATGCCTCGCCCGTTGGTGAATAGCCGGTGGGGGAGAGCAGCACAATGTTATTGGCATCGAGTTGCTGCTGAATCAGGTTGTGGTTAATCTTGCGCACCAGCCCACTAAACCCATAGTCAATGCCATCATGGACGCCCAGGGGACGGGCCGTAATAAAGTTGCCGGAGACAATGCCCAGACGGTTGCTTGACAACGCAGGATGGTTCAGGGCATAGGTTAGGAGGTTTTCGATGCGAATGCGCAAAAAACCGATCGCCTCTTGGGCCGCGAGCAGAGCCGTTTGATCCGTCACCCGCACACCCCGATGAAAGCGAATCGGATTGTTGTGCAGTTGCAGCCGTTCATTGATTTGGGGCCGGGTACCATGAATGAGTACCAGCCGTGCCCCCAAGCTGGAGATAATGGCCAGATCTCGCACAATTTGCTGGAACGGACTGGCCGCAATCACTTCCCCCGAAAAAGCGACCACAAAGTTCTTGCCACGATGGGTTTGAATATAGGGTGCAGCTTCCCGGAAAAAAGAAACGCTGTTGCTATGGTTATTTTGCGTCGTATTGTTTTGCACCGTTGATGATTACCCCTCTGCTGGCGGCAAAACTTGCTGTTTTTCGAGCTTGTCTTGATAGGTTTTGACTTCTTTTTCCAGGTCTTTAATCCGCCGATCGCGTGCCTTGACCAATTGATAGTCTTGAAAAGCTGCCAGTTGTTGTTGGAGCTGCGTCCAGAGGCTAAACATCCAGGCCAGAACCGCG
>JBMYQW010000305.1:0-6308 GCA_049601735.1 Spirulinaceae cyanobacterium | reverse complement strand
CTGCCGACGGCCCAGCTCCCGACCCAACTGCTGTCTTCCCATTATCGGTTTGCTCACGAACGCATTCGTCAGACCATTTATGGGTCGATTGATCTCGATACCCGCAGTCAACTCCATCGGCGCATCGCTCGCCTGTGGATTCAACAGGCCGATGATCCCCGCCATCCGGAGTCGCTGTTACGGATTGTCGATCAGTACAATCGATTTTGCCTCGAACTCACTCCCGATGAGCGCCGTGAGCTGGTGCGCTTGAATGGGCTAGCGAGCCAGCAGGCGCAAGCAGCGGACAGTGCGGTGGTGGCCTATCGCTATGGTCAAATGGCTGTTTCACTGCTGCACCTTGAGGACTGGGCTATGACACCGGAGCAAAGTTGTCGGGTGCTCTGTCATTATGCCCAACTGGCTCAACAGCAGGGTCAGGGGGCGAATGCTGCCGAGTTGCTCCAACGGGCGTTGTCTCAAGACCTGCCCTGCCTTACTCAGATTCAACTCACTCGGATGTTAATCCGGCAATGGGCTTGGCAGGGTGAAGGGCCAGCGGCGATCGCCCTGGGTCGAAAAACCCTGATGATTTGGGATCTGGGCCAGGGCGATGCGGCAGATGAGAGCGAGGACAAGCTCCAGACCGTGACGCCTGCGATCGCCGCCGAAGTTTTAAAGCTCATCACCGACTTGGTGGCGATCGCCTGGGGTGAGCAACCGACCATCTGGGCGGACTGGATTACCCTCGGACGCCAATGGGTTGAGCATTGCCAGCCGGAGCTTGAGCCCCAAGCCTGGCTCTTTCAGAACCTGATTGCACCGACGCCCCAGCGCCTCCATTTAGAGCCGCTGGTGGAGCGGCAGGAAATCTCACCCGAGTTTGCCTTGTCCTACACCGTGATGGAATGCTGGCAGATGCGGGTTTGGCGAGAGCCTTGGCCCGATGTTGCCGAGCGGCTTGAACAATTGGCGCAGACCCAGGCCGCTGAACCGGTGATGTTGGAGCATTTAGCAGCGGCTTGGGGTGCATTGGTCTTGCAATTGGCGGTGGGCCAGCGATCGCTGGCCGAACTCAGCGATGCCAGCCAGGCCCTGTTGACCCAGGCTGAGAGACTAGGGATGCAGACCTTCGTTCCAGCCGCCCAACAACTGCACCAGCTCTGCCAGCGTTGGCAAGTCGCCGATACCCCCCTAAGCCCTCCCCAGCCTGAGGCGACCGCCTCGCTCTGGCGTCAGACCCAGCAGAGTTTGATGCAGCGCCTGGCCCAGGCTTTCGCGTTGCCCGAGCAATCGCACCTGACTTCATCCCCTTCACCGTACCCCATGGCCATGGTTCAGACTCCTGCAATGGCAATTGAACAGTTTGAGCAGGCGATCGCCCTGGCTCAAACCCTGGAGCCGGGTGCGCCCCTTCCTGATGCCTTGACTGAAGCCCAGCGCCAATGCCAGCAATGGCAAGGACAAGCTCCAATCCCCTTTCAAGCCTGGGCAATGTTGCTAGAGGCGGAGATTGCCCGTCTGCAAGACCAGCCCTGGGCGGCTCAGGCGGCCTACGACGGAGCGATCGCCCTCGCCCAAACCCATCAGCAATGGCCCACCCTGGGCTTGGCCGCCGAGCGGGCGCTCCAGTTTTGGCTAGATCACCAAAACCCCGCCTTTGCCCAGATCTATTATGAGCAAGCCCAAGCCGCCTACGGGCAATGGGGCGCGATCGCCAAACAGGAACACCTGACCCAGCAATATCCCCAATGGGCGCGGCCCGAGCCGCTACCCTCTCTGCCCCCATCACCTGCCATGATGGCGTCCGAGCGCCGACCCCACCAAGCCGCCCATCGGAACGGGGTTACAAACACAGGCATTACAGATGCGGGCATTACAAGCGTGGGAGAGCAAACGCCCCAACCATTGCTCCAGGAACTCCATCGCCTGACCAATGAAGTGAACCAACGGACGCGGGCCCTCACCGCGCAAAATGCCCAACTCCAAGCGGAAATTCAGGGCCACGAAGACACGGAACGGGCGCTGCGGCTGGCTGAAGAAAAATTCAGCAAAGTCTTCCATTCCAGTCCGAATGCGATCGCCCTGACAAACCTGGAAACCGGCCAGCATCTCGAAGTCAACAACACCTTCTGTGAGGTGACGGGCTACCGCCTCGATGAGATTGTCGGTCATACGACCCTAGAGGTGAATTTGTGGGTTAATCCGGATGATCGCGATCGCCTATTCAAGGTGCTAAATCAACAAGGAACAGTGCGCAACTTTGAGTTTGCCTTTCGCACCAAGTCCGGCGAAGTTCGCACCGCCCTCCTCGCCGCTGAAATCATTACTATTCACGGTCAACGTTGTCTGCTGGGAACCTCCACCGATATCACCCCACGCAAGCGCACCGAAGATACGCTGCGGTGTCAAAATCAGGCCCTCATGGAGACGCTAGATCAACTCCAGACCACCCAGCAAGAACTGATCCAAGCGGAAAAGATGGCGGCATTGGGTCAACTGATTGCCGGAGTTGCCCACGAAATTAACTCTCCCCTCGGTGCAATTACCGCTTCCACGCGCCATCTCATCAATTTTTGGCAGCGTCATTTTCAAGACTTACTGGCCCAATGGCGCACCTTCGACCCGGCCCAGCAAGATCTCTTTTTTACCCTGCTCGATGAAACCCAACGCCCGTACCCACCTCTCTCCACCCGAGAGCAGCGTCAACTGCGGCGTGCGTTAATGCAACAGTTGCAAGACCTTGACCTCAGCGATCCCCGTGAGATCGCCAACTGCTTTGTGGGTCTCGGCATCTCCACCCTCGCGCCGGGGCACCAAGCCCTGCTCACACAGCCCGAAGGCGAAACCTTGCTCAAGCTCGCCTACCAACTGAGCAATCTCCACGCCAGTATGGTGACGATTAGCCATGCTTCAGAACGGGCCGGCAAGGTGGTCTTTGCCCTCAAGAACTATGCCCGCTTTGACCCGAGCGATCGCAAGAGCAAAGCCAATCTCATTGACGGTCTCGAAACGGTACTGATGCTCTACCACAACCAGCTCAAGCATTCCGTGGAGGTCATTCGCCAATACGATGAGCCCCTGCCACAGATTGCCTGCTACCCCGATGAACTCAACCAAGTCTGGACAAACTTGATTCACAATAGCCTCCAAGCTATGGAAAACAAAGGCGTTTTGACGATCGCCGTGACCCAGCAGCCCGCTCACCTCGCGGTCAGCATCACCGACTCGGGCCCTGGTATTCCCCCCGAGATTCAAGCCCAGATGTTCACCCCCTTCTTTACCACCAAACCCCCCGGCGAAGGGAGTGGGCTCGGGCTCGATATTGTCCGGCGCATTGTTGATAAACATCAGGGTGAAATTACCGTCGCCAGCAGACCGGGTCAAACGACCTTTACGATCTTGCTACCGTTAGCCAATAGTGAAACCCCCTCTGAGCCAGACGAATCTTGAAATCTTGCCGTGGCTCAGTCTCAAACTCGATCAGCGACTTGTTGAGCCAATCGTCACCTGTCTCAGAATATAGATTGTCAAGCAATATACCTCTGCCATTCGACAGCAGATTTTCTGAGCCACTATAATTTTGAGTATGCACAAATAATTCGCAGCGATCGAGCCGATGGGGTTCATTGATGACACGCTCTAGTGCTTCGTCAAGACGAAATTTTGGGATCGTCGTGAATGTCCGAAAGCCAACGTGATGGTGCGTTACGCTCCGCTCTAGCAAAGCCATGCCTGAAAAGCTATACAACACCCTACGAACATCCTGATTTTTTGCATTGACGTTGCATTAGGTTGTTTCCCCATGTTGATTTCGCTTCCCCACACCCCTAAGCTGACCCAACACCTGAGCCACTTGTTATCCCATGTTTCCCTGTCTGAAATGGGTGAGTAGTGTGCTGGAATCTTCCTGATCACTCCAGTCTAGCTGCAACGCCGCAACTGTTTTCCACTTCCTAAAAACTAATGCCCAACCTGTTTCAGAACACCCTGGCGCTCCTGACCACCCTTGGGGCAATCACCCTGCCGCTCGCGGGCCTTGCTCCTGCCGCTCGCGCTGAAATTGTTCCTTTTGCCTCTGAAACAGCCGTCTCAGACGAGACGGATGCGGAATCGGTTTACCAGCAAGCCCGTGAAGAATTGCCCGAGAACTTGTATGTGCTCTATCGCATTGTGGAACGGATTGCCCGCGCCAATGATCTCGATAACCATCCCTGGCGCGTGGTGATGGCCGATGATAGCTTGATTAATGCCTATGCCACGGAGGTGAATTTGATCATTGTGCATTATGGTCTGCTCGATCAGATGGCGGGGGATGTGTCAGCATTGGCCTGTGTCGTCGGGCATGAGATGGCTCACCATACCGAGCGCCACATTGCCATTCGCACCTCCCGCAGCGCCGATTGGCAAGAGGAATATAAACGCCCGGATGATGAAGAACTCCGAGAGCGTCTTGCTGATCTTTCGCGCACCCATGAGTCCGAAGCAGATGCGATCGGCTACACCTATGCGGCGACCGCAGGCTTCGATCCCTCGGGTTGCCTCCGGGGGCTAGAAATTCTCTCCCGTCTGCCCGGCACGCTCCGCGATAGTGCGACCCATCCAGCGGTTCCCCACCGGATTGAGGCGATTGAAGCCCTCATTGCCGAGCAACCGGGCGATCGCCTCCACATTGAAGGTTCAGCTAACCTCAACCGTTCTCGGCCCCTCTCCTTCGAGATGATTGAAGAACAAAATTGGCTGCGTATCAACTCCGAGCGCGGCGGATCTTTTGTAGACGATTGGAATCAGATGTTCCCCGGTGAGTCGATCGCACCCAAACCCGAGTCGGACTCCTCAGCAGAAGAGACAACTGATTAATACATCAGGAAATCGAGACGTAATGAGGGCGTCATCTACGCTATTCAGGACTCAGAACCATCAGCGGGTGAACTGCTAATCACCGTGGCATCGACAATATCTTCATCGTCCGGATTAAAGTCGGCTTCCACGAGGCGATCGGCAAACGAGGTCGATACTTCTGCCTCAATAGTTTTGGGAGTTGGGGTTTTGGGGGTTGGGGTTTTCGCCGTCGAGTCCTGAGCTATCACATCGGGAGATTTCGGTTCCGCTTGAATAGCCTCCTTTGCGGGTGCAACCTCTGGCTGTGGGGATGCCGAACTCGACAGATCTGTATCCCACAGTTCGGTCTCTAAACTGTCGCTGGAATCGCTGGTCGATTGCGCTTCTGCTGGCTCAGGAATATCCAGATCTTCTAAGTCTTGCAGCCCCTGGATCACATCCGGTTCAGGGACATCGGAGAGATCTTGTTCCTGGATGGGGGCGATCGGTCTGGGGGGTGGTGGTGAGTTCTCCGTCTCGGGGGTTTCAGAAGATTGCGTTGTGTCGCCGCTCCCTGCTGTCGGAGTGACAACGGTTTCCGTAGGGGTCGCCTCAGGAGGTGCAGAGCGCGATGCCCCAGAAACAGAAGCTGCCTCAGGGGAGTCAGCAGACTCGGTTGCTGTCGCTAGCTCGGGGGTATCCGTCGCCAGGTCAGTCAGCTCAACAACGACCTCACAATCGGACTTTTCGTCTGAGTTATCGACAAGAGGGGACGAAGTGGGCGGCTCAACGGATTTGGTTGCAATTGATGTTGATGGTGTAGAGGGGTCTGGATTAGCTGACGCAGGTGATGAAACCGGGGCTGTGGTCTGAGCAATCTCTTCTGATTTCTTACCCGGATCGGATGCAGCGGGAGCAGATTCAACGGGAGTAGATTTAGGGGTATTGCCCAAGCGCTGGCGCAGGGGCTGCAACAGTTTTTGAACGATATTGGGTAATTGAGGGGTCGGGACGGGCTCGTTGGTTGTGCGACGCAGTTGAGTGGTTTGCCAGCCCAGCCAGCCCAGCAGGACAACACTTGCGGTTTGTCCCAGCAAGACCCCCCCAGTGATCCGCCCCGCACAAATCCAGAGCACCAGGGCATAGAACAGCCCCAGACCCGACCCAACAAAATCAGACTGCTGACGATAGACTCGTGGCACCAAAAATAGCGCGAGGTAAAAACTCAAACTCCCACAGGCAACAGCGATCGCAAGTAGATGGGCCAACATAATTTCGGCGGCAGGCTCTCAGATAAGGTCTCTCCAAATTTAACCACAATTGAAATCAAACCGTTGCCATCAGAGCCTAGAGCAAGCCTGTACTTGTCTGAGGTGATCTCTCGAAAAGCTCATACCACGTAGTGCCGTGACACATCTTATCTTGTGCATTAGCAAGCCCTGTAGGGGCAATCCCCCCGTGATTGCCCCAGACCTCGCTGGGGTAGGCACGGGGGCACTACCCCTACA
>JBMYQW010000304.1:0-6308 GCA_049601735.1 Spirulinaceae cyanobacterium | reverse complement strand
CCCGTAGGGGGAGGTGGGTCAGCCCACTGGAACTTCTACCAGGGGCTGAATCCTGTGTTAAGTTCACACTGATGGCAAGCGTTGCGCAGTATCCCCCCCATCCACCAACCTGTAGGGGCGGATTGCATCCGCCCAGACCCACTCATCAATAGCGCAGGCTAGGCGAAGATCCTCTTCAAATTCTCTAGATGACAACATCCCCCTCGACCGTCCCCAAATCTTCCGTCCGCTGGAACATCCAAGATCTGCAAGGATTTCCAGACAACGGCAATCGCTACGAAATTATTGATGGAGAACTGTTTGTGACCCGTGCGCCCCATGCTCGCCACCAAGACGTGGCAGGTCAAATTTATGCAGAACTCCGCAATGGGTCACGACAGAGCAAACTCGGTCGTCCCTACTTCGCACCGGGCGTGAGCTTTTCACCCGCAGACGCGGTGATTCCTGATGAGGCAGGGCACTTCACCCAAGCGCCAGAGCTGTGTTGTAACGTGGGGCTGTTTTTTGAGTCAATGCAAGCTACCCCCTTGGTATAGTTAGAAGACCCCTTCATCAAACCCTGCTTGGCAATCCTCACCCCATGCGCGTCGGACTGCTCCTGTTGCTCATCGCTGCCGTGACCCTTCTGGTCATGCAAAACAGCACCCCTGCCCTCCCCTTGGTGCTCTTTGGCAGCTCCACGATCGCCCTGCCCGTAGGTCTTTGGTTGCTCATTGGCATCGGCGCAGGCCTGGTGACGAGCTTCCTGATTCAGGGCTTGACCTTCCGTCCCGCTACTCCCGCCCCGCAAGTTGCCCCTCGCTACCGGAACCGCAACCCCGAAACTACTCGTCAGCCCAAAGCCAAACCCGACTGGGAGCAACCTAGCAGAGCCGACTGGGACGCTGCCCCAGACGATGACCCCGGCTGGGATATTGAATCGCCTCCCACCGAACCCACAACGCCCCGACCCCGAACCGCTCGCACCAGCCAAACCCGTACCCCCGAGCGTCCCCGCCCTGAGGATGGAATTGTCGATGCCGACTATCGGGTGATCGACCCGCCCCAAACTGACCGCTCCCAATCCCCCCGTCAAGACGCAGAAGCCAATCCCGAGAATTGGGATTTTTAGAGGCCTATCGCGCAAAATAGAGTCAGGTTCCGCTCTCCTCTCCCTATGCAAGGCAAAGTCCTCAACAAACGTTATGGCATTATCCGTTCAGTGGCCGAAACGGCACTGAGCCACTGCTACCTGGCCGAAGACCTCATGCTGCCAGGGAATCCGAGCTGTTGTGTCGAAGTCTTTCGCTTGAGCCAGAACCATCCCAAACTGCTCAAAGCGGGGCAGCACCTCTTCCAAAAGGAAGCGACCCTGCTCAAGACCCTCACCGCCGATGCCGCCCTGCTCACCGTGCAGGATTTTTTTGTGCAGGAAGCGGTGTTTTATCTGATCCAAGACTGGCTCGAAGGGGTGACGTTGGCCGAGCAGTTCCAGGCCGCTCCCCAAGGTGGCGACAAGTTTAAAGAAGATGAAGTGATTGCCCTGCTCCAGCAGGTGTTGGATGCCCTGACGGTCGTTCATGACCACGCCACGGTTCACGGCAATCTCTCACCCCAGAGTCTGATCTTGCACCCTGTTGAGCAAACTTGGCTGCTCAAAGACTTTGGGGCGGTGCGCCAGATTAGCCTGCTGCGGCTCAACAGCCAAGCAAAAGTCACCCTGCGGCGTCGCGTGGGTGATCCCCACTATTGCCCACCCCATTGGTCCGGTAAACTCAGCCCCGCCTACGACCTCTATGCGCTGGGTCGCATTGCGCTGCAAGCCCTCACGGGAACTGCGCCCCAGGATTTCCCCGAGGATTGGCAGAGCACAGTAGCCGTGAGCGATCGCCTCCGCCCAGTGCTCCACGGGCTGCTCTCCCAAACCTACAACCATGCCGGGGAAGCCCAGCAATGGCTCCGGGGCACAGCGGCCACAGCGATCGGCGATATTGGCGCTGCCCTGACCCAGTTCACGCAACTGGATGATGCGCCTAAAACCCAGGTCAAGTCCCAACCAACCGCCAACCCCGTCCAGACGCCGCTCCCCGAGGTGCAACTGCTGGCCGGACGATATCGCCTGCTTGAAACCCTGGGTGATGGCGGCTTTGGACGAACCTTTTTGTCCCAAGATGAGCAGTTCCCCGGCACACCCAAATGCGTGGTCAAGCAGCTCCGCCCCTACAGCACCACATCAGAGCTGCTGGCCTTGGCGCGGCGTTTCTTCCTGAGTGAAGCGGAGGTGCTCAGTCGCCTGGGGCAGCATCCCCAGATCCCGCACTTGTTAGCTCATTTTGAGGAAGATCAAGAATTTTACTTGGTGCAGGAATACGTCGAGGGTCAAGACCTCACCGCAGAGTTACAACGGAGCAAACGCTGGAGTGAGCCGAAGGTGCTGCGACTGCTGCGGGACATTCTGGAAGTCTTGAGTTTTGTCCATGAGCAGCAGGTGATCCATCGGGATATTAAGCCCGACAATATTCGGCGTCGCCCCGATGGCAAGGTAGTCTTGATTGATTTTGGCGCAGTGAAGCAGGTGGGCGAAAAGCTGGTGGGCAATGAACCCACCCAACTCACGGTGGCGATCGGCACACCGGGCTACGCCCCCAGCGAACAGACCCAGGGCAAGCCGCGCCTGAGCAGCGATGTCTATGCAGTGGGCGTGATTGCGATCGAGGCGCTCACGGGCATCGACCCAGAAAAGCTCCCCGAAGACCCCCGCACCGGAGAACTGGTCTGGCACGATCGCGCCAAAGTCTCTCCCGCACTCCAGGGCGTAATTGATCGCATGGTGCGCTACGACTTCCGCCAACGCTATGCCACGGCCCAGGACGCCCTGACGGCCTTAGAAACGATGGGCAGTACCCAGGCTACGGTGGTGCGCTCCCTCGAAAAGCTGCAAAAATCCCAACATTTTCCCAAACCCTGGCTCTGGGGCAGCGTGGCGGCGGGGGTGCTGGTGCTGGGTACGGTGGGCGTGACCCAGCTCTTGAGCCGCCCAGCGGCCAATTCCACTGATCCTGCCAATGCCAATGAGTCGCTGACCTCAGAAACGGGGGCCAACGCTCCGGAGGTGGCGATCGCCCAGCTTGCCGCCAATGTCATTCCCCTGGGCTTCCAGGTGCAAGATGCCGCCTACAGCGATGCCCTCAACCGTCTGGTGATGGTCAGCATCAACCCCAACCAGTTGCATTTTTATAGTCCCCTGTCCCAGCGGCTCCAGAGCGTCGCCCTCAACCGTCCCCCCTTGAGCGTGGCGATCGAACCCCAGGGCCAGTTTGCGGCAATTTCCCAAGGCGACAGCGTGGCGATCGTCAACATTGCCCAAGCCCAAGTGATCCAGGTTATTCCGGTCACCGTTTCGGTGCATGATGTGGTGCTCGCCAACAGCCGTTGGGTCTATTTTTCCGCCGCGCGAGACGGTCGCCTCTGGGGCATTGACCTCGATACGCAAGAGGTGATTGCCAGCGATACGGGGAACTTCCAGCAGAGTCGGCAGACTCTCCTGCCCAGCGGTCGGGGCTTGGTCAGTCTGGATACGACCGGGCGCACCCTACGTTATGTCGATATTGGGCAGGGCACACCCCAGCCGACCTTTGAAACCACCAGCACTAACCCAGAACCCTTGGGCCAACAACTCTGGCTCACGGGTGATGGTCAGGCCGCCTTTACCGATCAGGGGATGCGCCTGTGGATGTCCCAGTTACGCGACGCCGGTCAAGTGACGGGCGAGAGCCTGGCTCTGACCCATCCCCGTAGCGACATTGGCGGCCGACGACTGGCGATCGCCCAGGCCAACCGGACGCTTTTTGCCCTAGATGGCGATCGCTTTGAGCAGTTGGTGCAGTTTGATCGCACCACCCTCAACCGTCAACAAACCTGGCAACTCCCTGCCATCCGGACAGTCCAAGGCACAACCAGTCAGGTGGAAGGGCGTTTTGTTTTTGTCAATCCCCAAGGCAGTGAATATTATATTCTGGGACAAGTGGGCAGCGGCAGCGAGTTCAGCTTGCTGCGCGGCACGTTTTAAGAGTACGCCTTGAAAATAATTATCCCGAGGCAGGCGGGACGCCTGCGCTACGGTTGATTCTCTGAAATAGTCTGTAGCGCGGGCATCTTGCCCGCCACTAACAAAACTTCTTTTGGCACACGTTATTTCTTGGAATACTCTTAGAGAAATCAATGAACATTCGCATTGGCAACGGCTACGACCTCCACAAACTGGTGCGCGATCGCCCCTTGATCTTGGGCGGCGTAAAACTAGAGCATGAACTGGGGCTGCTGGGCCATAGCGATGCCGATGCCTTGACCCATGCGATCATGGATGCTCTGTTGGGGGCGCTGGCCTTGGGGGATATTGGGCATTATTTCCCGCCCTCTGACCCGCAATGGCAGGGCGCAGATAGCCAAATGCTCCTGGGCAAAGTGCATGAGCTGATCCAAGGACGCGGCTGGCAAATTGGCAATATCGATGCGGTGGTGATCGCCGAGCGCCCCAAGCTCAAGCCCCATATTGACCGAATGCGCGATCGCCTCGCCCAAACCCTTGGCATTGACCGCGACCAAATTAGCCTCAAGGCGACGACGAATGAGCGGCAGGATGCGGTGGGCCAAGAACGGGCGATCGCGGCTTATGCGGTGGCTTTGTTGGTGAGCTGAGGGGGCAATGAATGGATTGGGCTTCAGCCTCCAGGTATTGCTGGGGGGGTGAGAAAGGGGCGAGCGCGTTGGTCAACCATCTCTACGCCAGTTTTCAAGTTTCAAGTTGGGAATTCGTGCAAATTCTCGTTGATTGGCAGTCACCATAATCAGATTGTGATTGAGTGCGGTGGCCGCGATCAAAACATCGTAAGCATCAATTCTTGCGGTGGGATGAGTTCGCTGCAATAAGTCTCGAATGCTGGAAAGCTGGGATCACCGTGATAGTTCAGGATGGAGTCTGGCCATTGCTGGGGTTGTGCTTTGTTGTTGGCTCGGAAAGTTTCGATCAGGGTTTGGATGTGTTGGATTTGGCTAGCGGTTAAGCCAGCGAGGTCAATTGTTGAAGTCATAAGGTTAGTAGCAGTAGGGTATTACGGATATTTTAGAGAACTGCAAGGTGAGCAAAATCAGTAATCTTAAAACTGCGCGAGGTTACGGGTTTGGGCTTGGTGGCGTAGTTGACGGGCGTATTCTTGGCTATCGACGGTTTTTGGGAGGCTATTGATAACGCCGATTTGTTTCCAGTAAGCGAGAAGTTCTAGCCCATTTTGGGGTTGAGGGAGAGAGTTGATATTGGATGTTGTTGTCTCTGGTTGAGTTGCTTCGTCTGCTTCAAAGATTTGCTGTTCAAGGTATTCTTGAAGTTGGCGTTTTTGGTCAAGGGTGAGGGCTTGAATGATTTGCAGGAGAGCGTCAAAAGAGAGGGTTGGGTTCATGGTGGGTTGGGGGGCGTTTAAAAATCCTGTGAGGGAGGGTTTCAAACCCTCCCCTACCGTTTTGGCGGATTGAAAAATAAATCGCTCTGCCTCCGGCGTAGATGGGGTGAGGGTAAAGGGGAAACAGCGCAGAGATCAAAGGGTTAGAACGTTTTGGGACGGGCGCACGATACTCGAAAACTAACGCTGTAATGACGGTTGGCGGGTATACTGGAGCCGCAGAGTGCCGAGCGGCAATTCCACGGATTGTAGAGCCAAGAACCGCCGCGAAGGACTCTTGGGTGTTGACTTTTCAGCAAATAATCAATATTTCGTGTGATATTTTGATAATGATGTTCATTCCCACTATCCCAAACTCGCCCATTCGTTGGGGCATTCTGATAGCTCTCATGCCAAGGGTCAGCACACCATTCCCAGACATTGCCGTGCATCTCATAGAGCCCCCAAGGATTCGCCGGGAAGTTTCCTACAGGCGTTGTTTGTTTGCGGTATTCCCCTTCCGGGCTGCCATTCCAGCAATACTTAGCCCTGGCATCATAGTTTGCCACCGCCGCACTGATCACATCACCAAAGTGGTAATGGGTCTTCGTCCCAGCTCGGCAAGCGTATTCCCATTCTGCTTCGCTGGGTAGCCGATACTGCTTCCCTGTATGCTTTGAGAGTCGCGCACAAAACTCAATGGCTTCGTGCCAATTCACCTTCTCAACCGGACGATTTGCACCTTTAAAACGGGCAGGGTCAGGGTTTAAATCAATCTGCACCTTCGAGAGTTTCGCCACCCTGGCCCACTGTTCCTGAGTCACTGTAAACTTCCCCATCCAGAAGGGCTTCACGCTCACTTCATGAATCGGCTGTTCATTGTCATATTCTGCC
>JBMYQW010000303.1:0-6313 GCA_049601735.1 Spirulinaceae cyanobacterium | reverse complement strand
TGGATCGGCAGCGGGGCTGGACGTTTGGGCAATCACGGCTGGACAGTCTATCGCTAGGGTCAGCAATAGACCCCAACCGATCGCCGACAGGCTGGCAAGGGTAGGACGGGATGGCAGCATAAATCCTTCAAAAATGCTCAAGTCGTTAAGGGAAAGGCCCCGTAGTAGAGTTCGTAAACTTTTCATCCCCGTCAGGAATGCCCAAACTATTATAGGGGGGAGACGTGAAGTCCCGACATTTGCCGGGAGGGTGAGGAGTGAAAACATCATGGCCGAATGTCCAGTCTGCAAATCCAGTTATGTCAAAGGCAAGTCTGAACGGTGTCATACCTGTGGCTGGCAACTGGAAGCGTCGGGGTTTTCTATGATCGGGCCTGTCAAAATTGAGCACCAGCTCTCGCGCTTTGCCCTGACCAAAATTGAGGCTTGGGCCCACCATATGTGGACCAAACTTCAGCAGCAGAAGCAGCAATTGGCGCAATTGCAGCATCAGCCTGCTCTCGGTCAACCGCAGCCGTTTCCGGGTGCTGCCTTGCACCCTGATGCCATCACGGCTCATTTGCATGGCGCATTGGCGTCCCCCTCCGCGCCCACGCCGCCCCCCCAGACGGGCCCAGATGCCAACCTCTTGCAATGGATTCTCGGCCGCTTAGAAGTGGCTGTCCAGGAGCGGGCCCAGCTCAAGTTTCAGCTCTCTCAACTGCGGGCCGAGATGCAGAAGTTGCAAACTCAGGCGCAGTCTCAACCGTTGCTCAACGGTAAAGCTGCCCCGCCCGCTTTACCCTCCCTGATGTCGAGTTCTGGGCTGGCCACGGCTGAATTGACGTCTGGTGAGCCAGATGTGGCTTGGCAGAATGCGTTGGCGGAGGTACAGGTTCAACTCCAGGGTGTTTTAGCCCAGCAGTCTAATCCCCCGTTACCCGCGGATATTACGCCGCTGGTTCGGCAGGTTCAAGAACTCGGTGAACAGCTCAATGGACTGCAACTTCAGCGTCAGCAGCAGATTGACGTGGCGATCGCCCCCCTGCGCAGCCAGCTCCAGGACTTAGCCAACCAATTCCAAGGGCTCCAAACCCAGCCGCCGCCCAGTGACCCAGCGGTTCAGGGCGCAATGAATGGAGCCACAATTCAGACGGCGCTACTAGCCCTAGAGACCCAGGTTCAAACCCAGCAGCAAACAACGGTACAACTGAGGGGCAAAGTTGCCGCGCTCCAAAACCAACACCAGGCCACCATCAGTGAGACCATTTTGCCCTTGCAGGCTCAACTGGGGCAGCAGCTAGAGCAGCTTAAAGCCCAATTTCAGCAAGAGTTGCGGCAAGAGCTACGGCAAGAATTGCGTCAAGAGCTTCTGTCAACGCTGACTCAGGAACAGGCTGCCACCATACAGCAGCAGTTGCATCCGCACCAGACCCAACAGCACCAAGTCACCCAGGCCCTGCAAGCCCAGATCGACCAGCTTCAAATCCAGGTTCAGCAGCTCACGACACAGGTGCAACAGCAAGCGCAAGACCTGAACCATCGCCAAGCCGATGCGACAGAGCGTCTGGGCAATCTTGACGCCTGGACGCGACGCTTGAGCGAACTGGAGCAGCAACTGACCCAACTCCAGAAGGAACTCCCCCGCTCCCTGGCGGGCCAAGGTCGTTCGAGTCACACGGTCTACACTCGTTACCATTAAGCGGCTGATGGGCAACCGCTTGAAACGCTTAAGATACCATGGCGAAAATGAGGGGTCTGGATGAGCTCTAAGTTAGAGTCATTTAAGTTACGGTAGGGGATGCAGGTTATACGGATTGAGTTGTCTTGATCGAGTAAATCGATTCAGAATGGTCTTTGCCACCGGGAGAGAAGCAAAATGCCAGAATGTCCAGTTTGTCGAACCAATTACGTCAAAGGGCGGCTTGCCCGCTGCCATGTCTGCGGCTGGCAGTTTGAGGCTACGGGGTTTTCGATGATTGGGCCGGTCAAGATCGAACATCGGATCTCCGGCGTCACCTTATCTCGTATTCAGGCCTGGGCCCACCATATGTGGAGCACGATCCAGCAGCAGAAGGAGCGGATTGTGCAACTGCAAGGCCAATTGCGACAGTTGCAAAGTCAGGCCCCCGCTGTAGAATCCCTGCCGCCGCCGCCAACGCCCACCGCAAAACCTTCTCCAGAAGAGCAAAATGCGACGGCTGCCGAAATGTGGCAATGGGTCCTCAGTCGTTTGGAACAGGCCGAGCAGGAGCGGGAACACCTCAAGTCCCAAATCGCTCAACTCCAGGGCCAATCGCCTATGCCCGTGCCTGCACCTGCGCTCCAGGGTAACGGGATGAAACAGGATTTGAGCGTGGAGCTAATTAAATGGCGTGAGGAATCCCAGGCGTTTAGTTATAAGCAGTCTGAGCAATGGCAGGCGATCTTTGAGCATTTTCGCTACAACACCCAGCAGGCGATCGCCCAGCAAGAACAAACAGTACAACTCGCGATCGCCCCCCTAGAGCAACAAGTCCAGTCGCAGCAGGCGGCGCTGGAGCAGCTCAAGACCCAATGGCCAAGCGATCCTGATGCTGTGGGGGCAGCCAGCGAGTCGCTGCGAGCCCAATTACAAGAACTGCGACAGTCCCAGGCGGCCCTCTCTGAGCAGATGGAGCAGGAGTTGCGATTGTTCCAGCAAGCCCAGACGGAACAACTGCAAGCCACCCTCGCTCCCTTGAGTGAGCAACTCCACGCCCAGCAGCAGTTTCTTGCCGATGGGATGGCGCAGCAGCAACCCGTCTCACCGAGTAGCCGCCTCGACGAGGCATCGCCTGCGTTAGAGCTGGATGCGATCGCCGAAAGCACTGCGCAGAGCACAATCGCTGCCCTAGAGGTGCGGCTGCACAGCCTGGCCCAGAGCCAAGACCAGGCGACCGCCCAACTCGCTGACCAGATTAAGCAGCTTCAACAGAGCCAAAACCGAGCCCTGCGTGGGGGCGAGTCCCCAGAAATGCAGACGGCGCTGGAGCATCTGCAAGCCCAACTCCAACAATTACAAACGGCTCAGGAACAAAGCCCAGCAGCGATACCATCAGCAAGCAGCGAACCCTTGCCCGAACCCGCCTCGTTGGCCTGGCAACGCCAAAAAAATGAAATTCTGACCAAAATCTCCCGGTTTGATAGAATCTGTGAGCAATTTCAGCGTCTGGAGTCTGCTGTCGCCCAGCTCCAGAAGACGATTCATACCCCCAACCCGCCCAGCGCCCTGCCCAGCCGCCATACCAATACGGTCTACACCCGCTATCAATAGCCTCCGATGACCTCTAATTCTGTGCCACCGACCGCTGCATCTGCTTGGCAACAAGAACTCCAACCCGAGCACCTCCTCTCCAGCCTGCTGGCGGGCCTGGTGACGGGCGTAATCGGCGTCATTCGCGGCATTTCCTATGCTGCCTTGATTTTTGCGGGGGATCTCTCCGGCTTTCTCAATGTGGGCGTTGGCCTGGCCATTTACAGTACGGCGGCCATTAGTGTGGTGGTGGCGCTCTCTAGCTCCTTGCCGGGGATGATTGCTACGCCCTTAGCGGCACCCACGGCGGTGCTGGCGGTATTGGCGGCGGCGATCGCCAGTCAACTGGCTGATGCTGAAACTATCGTACTGGTCAGCACGGTTATCGCGGCGATCGGCCTGGGGTCGCTGCTCACGGGCGGTTTTCTTTGGCTGCTCGGACGACTCCAATGGGGCCGGGCGGTCAGCTTTGTGCCCTATCCCGTGGTCGGGGGGTTCATGGCGGGGACGGGCCTGCTGCTGGTGCGCGGCGGCATTCAAGTGATGTGTGACCTGCCCGTCACAGTTGCCAACCTACCGCTGCTGCTGACGCCCGATCGCCTGCTCCATTGGTCGGTGGGTCTGGTGCTCGGGTTGGCGCTCCTGCTGATTACCAAGCGGTGGTCGCAATATTGGGTCTTGCCGGGGAGTATTTTCGGGGCGATCGCGCTTTTCTATGGCGGCCTGGTGCTGACCCAAATCCCGATCGCCCAGGCCCGCAGCGCAGGCTGGCTGCTCGGCCCCTTCCCCCAAGGCGGCCTCTGGCGACCCCTGAGCTGGGCCCAATGGCAGAGCATCGACTGGGGCGTCATTGGGGGTCAGAGTGGCACATTAGCCACATTGATGTTTATTAGCTTGCTCTCCCTGGTGCTCACCAACAACGGTATTGAGCTGGCTGTTGAGCAGGATCTGGATCTCAACCAGGAACTCAAGGCCGTCGGCTTGGCGAATCTGGCAGCAGGTTTGGGTTGCGGCCTGGCGGGGAATCAAGCCCTACCCAGCACGCTCCTCGTGCATCAGATGGGGGCCAAGCATCGCTTGGCGGGGGTGTTCAAGCTGATTCCCTGTAGCGCGGTCTTGCTCTTGGGGTCGAGCTTCTTGTGCTTCTTCCCCACGCCAATTTTGGGCGGCTTGCTGCTCTACCTGGGCATTGGCCTGCTGGTGCAATGGCTGTACCAAGCCTTTGCCAAGCTGCCGCTGACCGACTATCTGACGATCGTGCTGATCATGGTCGTGATCAATAGCGTTGGCTTTTTGGCCGGTGTCATTGTGGGACTGATCATGGCGGTGGTCTTGTTTTTGGTCAACTACAGCCGCATTCATACCACCCGAGCCGAGTTTTCTGGGCGCAGCCAGTCGAGTACGAAGATGCGATCGCCCCAAGAGCAAGACCACCTCGACCAGCAAGGTGAAGCGATCCATATCCTGCAACTGCATGGCTTTATCTTCTTCGGTCGCGCCAATCATCTCCTCACCGCCGTCAAAGAGCGATTAGCCGATGCAAGCCTAACGCCCCTGCGCTATTTGGTGCTGGACTGCCACCTGGTCAGCGGCTTGGACTCCTCCGCCGTCTTGAATTTCAGCAAAATCCGTAAACTGCTGAAGTCCCAAGCGGTGACATTGGTTTGGGTCGGGCTCAATGCCCCCGTCCAAGCGGCCCTAGAACGGGGGGACGCCCTCGACGCCACCCAGCCAGATTGCTATTGCAGCCCCAGCCTCGACGCAGCCCTGCAATGGTCTGAAGATCGTCTCTTGGCCGACCACCCAATCGACTCGGAGGAGCCGGCCGCTGCGGCCTAGCCCCTGAGACCCCCTCCTGAGATCACTCCCCTAACATTATGTCCGAACGCTCTGTCACCCTTTCTCTCTCTACGCTGCTCACGGTCGCGGTAGCGACGGTGCTGACGCTCCTGGCTTGGCAACTGCGCTGGCTGGTGGTGGTGTTGATGGTTGCGGTGGTGATTGCCGCGACCTTGGCCCCGGCGATCGATCGCGCTGTGGCCCTGCGCATCCCCCGCTGGCTCGCCGTGATTTTGGTTTACCTGCTCTTGATTAGTGGCTTCGTCGGGTTGGGCCTACTGATTGGGCCGACGGTCTTTGAGCAGTTGCAGCGCCTGATTAGCAAGCTCCCCGCCTACCTCGATAAGGTCGAAAGCATTTCCCAGGACTGGATTACCCGACTGGGGCTGAGTGACCCGATGGTGTTACAAGAACTCGACAAGATTCTGGATCTCCAGTCCTTGACTAATTGGGGGTTTCGCACCTCCCAAGAACTGTTGGTGCGCTCCTACAGCCTGACCCGAGGCGTGTTGGGCAGTGGTTTGAGCGTGTTGCTCGCCTTGCTGCTCTCGGGTTATCTCCTGGCAGGCTCGGAGCGGATTGTCACTGGGCTCGTGAGTCTGTTGCCGGCTCCCTGGGATGGACGACTCTATGCCCAAGTGGGTCTAGTGGGCCAGCGCATGGGAAATTACATTCAGGGACGCATTTTGGTGTCGGCCATTTTGTCGGTGATCATCAGTACGGGGCTGCGGTTGTTGGGTCTGGAGGAGGTGGCGCTGGCGCTGGGGGCGATCGCGGGTGTTACAAACCTCATTCCTTTCCTTGGCCCGGTGCTCGGCGCTGTTCCGGCGCTGATCGTGGCGATCGCCCAGGGAGGCTGGCTCTTTGCCTGGGTGTTGCTCCTCTTTGTCGTGATCCAAAACCTCGAGACCTATCTCCTCGATCCGCTCCTGGTGGGCAATACGGTGAAGGTGTTGCCCATCTATCAGCTTTTGGCGGTGCTCGGTGGAACTCAGGTACTGGGCATCGTCGGCGCAATTATTGTGCCACCTTGGTTGGCGGGGGGAGCAGTGCTCCTGGAAAATCTTTATCTCAAGCCCAAGCGGTTGCGTGCGGGCGGGGTTCGAGAGGCGATCGATGGATAATGCCCAACTAGCCCAGCCCAAGGCATCCATGTGAACTTAAGTGTGAAACCCTTTATTCACAAGGCTTCCATGGCGGCCCACACCCGACCCACCCCGG
>JBMYQW010000302.1:0-6335 GCA_049601735.1 Spirulinaceae cyanobacterium | reverse complement strand
GGCCGCCATGGAAGCCTTGTGAATAAAGGGTTTCACGCTTAAGTTCACACGGATGGATTTCCCTGCCCTGCAAGAAGTTTAATCTGTCTATCACCTCCCCAGAGACCAGTACCACCATTAGACCCTAGGGTATGCCCAGCTATATCACCCCAGCGACACGACTCGGTGCAAGTCGGTCAGATCGGATGAAAACAGAGTCAAAACTATGGGCACGGTGGCGATCGCAGCTCCAGTTTCAGGGTGAAATTAAACTGCCCTGCTTACCCAGTTGCCAAGAGCAGGCAGTCGCCCATGTAACACAGCTTTTGGCGCAGTTTAGCCAACAGTTTGGCCAACCGATTCAGCCTGAGCAACAGCAACAGTTGCAAACCCATATTGAAACCCTGATCACGGAGAGTTTCACCGCCGGCCCTTACGCCCGCCTGACGATCGCGTTTGAGTCTAAACCCCCTCCGGCAGTGGGCATCACCTGCAACTTAGCCACCACCGTGGATACCGTTCCCCTGCCTGACCTAGGCACCGAACCCGATGCCAAAGTCCTCGCCTTGGCGGCGCAATGGAGCGGGGAACAAACCTGCCTGGCCTTGGGGTCGGGCTTAGGGCGCAATGTGTTGCCCTTGCTCGACCGGGGCTACCGGGTGGAAACTTGGGAATGGCGGTCTTTGCCGGCAGACCAGATGCTTCAAGCCACCCAGATTCCGCACCAAACCCAACATTTACTCGACCCTTTAGCACGACTTGAACCAGCCAAATATCACTTTATCTTTGGGCCAGATCTGGCAGGAGCGATCGCCCAAACATCGGCACAATTGCGCTTATTGCTCGCCAAGCTCGCTGATGGTTTAGTCAGCGGCGGACAACTTTTACTGGGGCTCTGGTTGAGCGATGAACCGATCGCGCCAGCGTTGCAAGAATGGGTGCAATGGCAAGGCCATTGGCTGTTAACCCGGCAGGAGATTGAGGCGTTACAAGCGAATTTACCCTTAGTTCTGCTCAGTTGTGAAGCGGCTCTAGAGTACGAGCGATCGCAGCGGCGGGAACTCACACCCCAGTATCAGGCTTGGCTGACGGGTGAAGGGTTAAATTTGAGTCCGGAAGAGCGGCAAACGTTTCAATGCCATTGGCTTGTTTGGCAGCGGCGATGAGAGCCCGTTGTCAACTCGCCTTCACCCCTTTATCGATATAATGAGCCTCGACCTGAAGCGGAGCAGAAAGCGGATGATGGAGACGGCTTGGCGGGGGTTGACCTTGCACCCGCTGCCCTTAGCCCGTTGGCAAAATGCCAGTCTCGGGCATCGACTCGTGGGCCTTGTCGGGTCTTGGCGCACGGAGAGTTGGCTGCTGCAATGGGCGGAGGCGCTGGGGGCTGCCTTGATGGCGATCGTGCTCGGATTTGCCCCCTTCGCGGATACGGCGCTGGTGGGAGTCTTATTGATCACCTGCGGCGCTTATTGGGCGCTGCTGACGCTCGCCGACAACCAAGCGAGTCGGATCACGCCGATCCATTGGGGGGTGGCTGTGTACTGGGGCTTGATGGCGATCGCCACCGCCTTCTCCCCCGAAAAGAAAATTGCCCTCACGGGACTGATTAAGTTCAGCTTGTTTCTGTTTATGTTTGCCCTCGGGGCCGAGGTGCTGCGATCGCCCCGCTGGCGCAATGGGCTAGTGACCTTTTATCTGCATATTTCCCTGATTGTGGCGGGCTATGGCATCCGCCAGGAATATTACGGTGTGGAGCAGCTGGCAACCTGGAACGACCCGAACTCGGTTCTGGCTGACGATACGCGGGTTTATAGCTATCTGGGCAACCCGAACCTGCTTTCGAGTTATCTGATCCCGGCGATCGCCCTCAGTATTGGCGCATTTTTCCTGTGGCGGGGCTGGCTGCCCAAGCTCTTGGCAATAACCATCTTCCTGGTCAATGCCGCTTGTGTGTTCTATACCGACAGTCGTGGCGGCTGGATCGCTACGGTGATGATGCTGGGCGCATTTTTCCTGTTGCTTCGAGCCTGGTTTGCGCCACTGATGCCCCGCTTCTGGCGACGCTGGCTGCTGCCACTGGTGTTTGGCTCCTTTGGTGGGCTGCTCATTGCCGCTATCTTAGCCGTCGAAAAAATCCGACTCCGCTTCACTAGCATCTTTGCCGGTCGGGAGGATAGCAGTAATAACTACCGCATCAATGTCTGGGATGCTGTATGGAAGATGGTGCAAGATCACCCGGTCTTTGGCATTGGCCCGGGCAACGGTGTTTTTAAAAAGATCTACCCCCTCTACGCCGAGACAGGTTACGAAAATGCCCTGGGTGCTTATTCGATCTTCTTGGAGCATATTGCCGAGATCGGCTGGGTGGGGTTCGCCGGATTCCTGTGGTTATTGCTCTTGACCGTGACCTACGGTGTGCGAGTTCTGGTGCAATTGCGCGATCGCCGCGATGCCCAAGCGTTTTGGCTGATGGCAGCGATCGCCGCTGGCACGGGGCTCCTGGCCCAGGGTCTCTTTGATACGGTGTGGTATCGTCCGGCGGTGAATACGCTGTGGTGGTGGATGGTGGCGATCGTGGCTAGTTTTTCCCTAGACTCTTCCAATGCTCCAACTGAAGCGCAACCCGAGATTTTAGGAGATATCTCTGAAGCTAGTACTCTCATCGAAGAGTAACGCTTGGATTGCCAAGGGCGATCGACTTTAGCGACAATTGGCTTAATTCACCTTCCTTCCTCACCATGACTGACCTACTCGAACAAAAATGCGTCCCCTGTAGCGGCGGTCTGCCGCCCGCCACCGATGCCGAAATCGCCCAACTCCGTCCCCAAATTCCCGACTGGCTGTTGGTGGATAAAGACGGCATCAAACGGCTGCGCCGCACCTATACCTTCAAAGACTTCCAATCCGCCATGGCCTTTAGCCAAGCGGTCGGGGATGAAGCAGAAGCCGCTGGCCATCATCCCATCCTGACCACAGAATGGGGCAAAGCCACAGTGGAATGGTGGACTCACGCCATTGGCGGTCTGCATCAAAATGACTTCATTATGGCCGCAAAGACGGATGCAGTAGCCCAGAAACTCGCTGCATCTTGAGCCCAGAACAGGGCGATCGTGCAGGACTGGCCGTCACCTCGAAAGATGAAAAGCTCTTTTCAGAATAATTTTCGTTTTCATGAGGTGTAGTTTCTCTTCGAGAAGAGTAACTACACCCTAAGCCCCTCTTCCAAGCCAGGAGAGATGTTGAAACCAACTTTGGGCTCTCGCCTAAATCTCCAATAAAATTCGGGCGAACCTATTCCCGATTCTGCCCTGCTGTTCCAAGTTGTCGGAATGCTAAAACCACTCCAACCCTTTTTTCTGTGTGGGTTAGAGCGATTTTCCGTTAAGGCGGCAGTCGGAATCGAACCGACGATAAGGATTTTGCAGACCCCTGCCTTACCACTTGGCTATGCCGCCGCATTGAGTTGTTGATCATAGCATAGCTGAGGGTTACAAGAGGGTCTGACTAGACTCACCAGATGTGGCGATCGCAAGTCTTACCTATCCCGCTTTGATCACTACAGGATTTTTGGACGAATTCTCGTCGTTACAGCCAACGAGAGAATACGGGTTTGACGCCAAGATGACAAAAGCGGGATATGTTGCGCTGGCGGTGAGTCGGGCTTTTCCGGGGCTGAATGAACAGGGAGGGTTGGACAGGGATAATCCACAATAGCCCTCACCCGCTCAACAGCCTTTGCGGAAGCATTGCGATTTTTCGACCGATAACTTCAATTCGTCTCGTCTGAATGACCATCGATGTTGAAGTCAATCTGGAAAATGATCTCCTGACAAAGCACGGCTTCTAAACTGGGGAAGCTGTTCCATCAATAATTTCTGTGAGTGCGATCGCCCTGACCTTAACTGTCCCAAACACACCATCTGACCTTGCTTGTCAGCAGGTGAATATTGTCATCGCCGAGGGCATTGCTGAACCGCAAGACCTCAGCGGGCTTCAGCTCCCTGGAAGTATCAATTGGTCAAAAGGAATGGTGCTCAGTGGCCGTGCGCCGATTTGGGTGTATGCCTATCTGGTGCATGAATGTCATGCGGCGGCTTGGGTGGCTTGTTATGATCCACGTTTGGCGGGGGCGGTGGTGGTGGAGTCGCACCGGAAGGGGGTTGAGGTGGGGCGGGTTATTCCTTTGACTTCAGCAACTGGTGAAAAGTGAGGCAAAAGTCATGCTGAGGACAATTAAAAAAGCGAATATTACAGTTAAAAGTATTGGGAGTGCAGTTCAGCTATATTGTCAACCGATTTTCCTAGAGAACCCGTGGGCTTCATTTGCAGCTCTGGCTGCTATCCCGATCGCGTTTTCAGCCGATTGGCTTGCGACCGATAATGATCTTTTTGGTCTACTCCCGAAAGATGACGAATTTGAAGGAACAAGCTATTTAATTGCATTTGTTATCGTACTCATTATTTATCTAGTTGGTGTCCTGTCAGAAACTCGAAAATTCATTTTCTACAATCGTGCGTGCATTAACCTACCCATTGTGGTCAATATTGACAACAAAGCAAACTCAACAGATATATTAAAGACTTTTGCTCATGCATTAACAGAAAAGCTCGATGTTAGCCACAGATATTTATATGAGCTAGAGCGTTACTTAACCATCGCATCTGAAGATCTCATTTTTCAGCATAGTCTTAATATCAATAACCCAGATGAGTTACATGATGTTTTTGCGGTCATTCGCCACAATCTAACTCGACTACAGTCTCAAACCCCCAAAGACCACACTTTGGAAATTGCGTATATCGGCCCGATCGCGATCGGCATCTGGTTGGGGGCAATCACTAGAACAGAAGCGATCGCACTTTGGCCCTACAATCGAGGAACCGCACCGTCATATCCTGAGCGTATTGCAGTTCCTGACAATATACAATGGGCTTCTGTTGGAGAGTCTCAGCAAAAAACTCAGCGTGAACTCCTTTGTCCAAACCCAGCCAATACCCAAACCTGGCTCGTTGCACTCGATTTAGCTGGAGAGCGCAGGCTCTCGTCTCAGCAGCTTACTGCTCAAGGCTTTGACAACTGCCTCTACATTTGTGGCATGGATGATGTAGTTGAAATAAAATCCAATGAATACATTCAGTACGCTCAAGAAATTTATAGCGAAATCAGTGTTTTAAAGCGTGAATATTCTCCGTCTTCAATTCGCCTAATTTCCTGTGTACCCAATATTCTGGCTATTCTGATGGGACGGATGCTCGGGACAATGTTTCCCATCGAAGTTGCCCATTACGAGAATGGCGCTTACTCTGTGCTTTTCAAGCTCAATGATCCTCGATTCAGGTATAAGCATATTGCCTAGCGTTGTGTTGACCTCTCATCCCAAATCCGAACGTTAAACTCGAAGAATTTTCCTATACTGTAGCGGTTGGGTTTCCCTGCCCTGCGAGGTATTTATTTTTGGTGTATACAACTCGAATCTGGTATCAATTGCCCCACAGGGCAAATGTTTCGGGGATTTCAGTGCCGTGACACAGCAGTAGGGTTTGCATAGCCTTTCAGTCACGGTTATGCTAGGGCAGCGATGATTGGTTGGGATTAATGTGGTGGTTTTAATGCTGCCGAAATGCATCGAATCAGGTGCATCAATATTGTGTGAATGAATCAACAATAGGTTGTGGTGGACGAATGGTGGACAATGCCCACCCTTGTATCAAAAAAGGTATCGGGCAGCGATGGATGATGCGTTGATGATGTCTTTGTTGGCTGGTGCGTTCACCACCTAATCCTGTCTCTTCCTCTGCCCAGGGAACATCCATCTGCTCTGTTGCTTTAGCCCCACCCAGTTCGGCAACTGTTCGAGCCATGAAGTTGAAGGGCGCAAACATTGCGCCCCTGCCAATAAATCATTCATCACTTCTGCCCACTACCTTGCAAACGCTTCCGCCACGGCAAACCCCAACTCACCGAACTGGGGCGAGACGACCGTTTGGTCACTGGTAAACAGCCCAAACTGTTGATAGGTTTCACCTTGCAACTCCAACACCAACACCTCCTGGGTTTGGGGGTCAACGAGCCAATATTCCGGAATGCCCACGGCTTCGTACTGACCTCTTTTCGCGATGTAGTCTCGCTCTCGTTGTACCGACCCCGGACTGACGACTTCGACCACGAGCAGCGGCGGCGGCATCGTCAGACGAATCGTGTTGCGTCGCCCGAATGCCTCAATTTCTAGATGTTCCGGTCGAATGAGAGTTAGGTCTGGGTAGCGGTTTTTGGGTTCGCCGTGGACTTCCAGTTCGAGGCCATGGAAGCCGCCCGCGCGCGCATGGCCGAGTTCATGGACGATGACCAGCTA
>JBMYQW010000301.1:0-6375 GCA_049601735.1 Spirulinaceae cyanobacterium | reverse complement strand
GACAGAAAACTATCCCAGCCGTTAAAGTTTTGTAGCTCTTGATTGTCAGAAAAGGCGTCGGCAAGCTGATCAATATTGCGATTGTCGTCTTCCGAGATAAGTGTCCGATCAGCATTGTTTTCGAGTGAGTTAACGAAATATTCAATGCCAAAAAATATAGACTCTGACTCTAAATTTGTGATGGTCAAGAAATAACCTTGAACGACACGACGGGCAACCGGTTGTACCGGTACGGGCAAAACTTGCTGAGGAGCAATCCGCTTCACCAACAGTTCAAAGGTTGAAACGATCGTTGTCATACTGAGAATCTCCGTGATAGTAAGAGGATGTATCCCTGGGTTTGAGTGGGCAAAATATTTGCCACTCAAAAACCAAAACTTCAGTGAATATACGAGATCAAAATCTCGTATTTTTATGTGAGTTTTGTTGGGGATATAGAGTGATACGAGGCAGGATATTAAAATTCCGTATGCATTCTTCTATGATAGTTTTGAGAACGATAAAAAGAGCGAGATTCTTCCTGATCGAAAAACCCTAGGCTCCTTACTCTGACTTGACTCTGGCTGACATAAAAATAAGAATCACACAATTGTGAAAGGTTTTTTTGTCGTAAGAACTGCACAATTGTGTAGAAATTTTTGATATATTTTCCAGCAGTTTACGCCCCCAATTTATCCATCTATGTCTACCGTCTACCCCCGCGACTTAGTCGGCTACGGCCAACACCCGCCTGACCCCCAATGGCCCGGTCAAGCCCGTCTTGCCGTGCAGTTTGTGATCAACTACGAAGAGGGCGGCGAAAACTGCCTGCTCCATGGTGACCAGGCTTCGGAAGCCTTTCTCTCTGAAATTATCGGGGCCGAACCCTTCCAAGGGCTGCGCCACATGAGCATGGAGTCGATTTATGAATACGGCAGTCGAGCGGGTTTTTGGCGGCTGTATCGCCTGTTTACCTCACGCGGGATTCCGGTCACGGTCTATGGTGTGGCCATGGCCCTGATGCGCAACCCGGAGGCGGTGGCGGCGATGCAGGCGGCGGACTGGGAAATTGCCAGCCATGGCTATCGTTGGCTTGACTATCAATATTTCGGCATGGAGCAGGAGCGGGAACACCTCCAGACGGCGATCGCCCTCCATACCCAAGCCACAGGCAGTCGTCCCCAGGGCATCTATATCGGTCGCAACAGCCCCCAAACTCGCCAACTGGTGGTAGAGGCCGGCGGCTTCCGTTACGACGCCGACAGCTACGCCGATGACCTGCCCTACTGGGTTCATGACTACGGCGAACCCCATCTGGTCATTCCCTACACCCTCGACAACAACGATATGCGCTTTGCCACGCCCCAGGGGTTTAACTCGGGGGAGCAGTTTTATGCGTACCTACGGGATGCTTTTGACCTGCTCTACGCCGAGGGTGAAACCGCCCCGAAAATGATGAGTATCGGGCTGCATTGTCGCCTCGCGGGACGACCGGGCAGGGCCGCAGCGTTGGCGCGCTTTCTCGATTATGTCCAGAGCCGCGATCGCGTCTGGCTCTGTCGTCGGATTGAGATTGCCCACCATTGGCATCAACACCATCGACCCCCGCCGCATTGGCCCCCACAGTAGCCCTGAGTACAGTGCAGCAGCCGCATACTGTATAGGATTTAATCTTTTGGGAAGCGTTGAGATGAGTCAGACGGGTACAGATCAGGAGCAGCAATCGCCTCAACCTTTGCCACCGCCCTATTCCGGTTGGCAGGCGGCGATCGCCGACTATTTCCAATTTGCAGACTACCAAACCACCTTCCGCACCGAGATTCTGGCCGGGCTAACCACCTTCATGACCATGGCCTACATCTTGGTCGTGCATCCGCTGATCCTCTCCGAGGCGATTTTCTTAAATGAGTCCGGCGACCTGTTTCGAGAGCTGGTGGTAGTCACAGGGTTGACGGCGGCGATCGGCACGCTGGTAATGGGCCTGTACGCCAACTATCCCTTTGCCCAAGCACCGGGCATGGGCATCAACGCCTTCTTTGCCTATGCCGTGGTGCTGGGTTTGGGCATTGATTGGCGGGTGGCCCTGGCTTGCGTATTGATTGAAGGCTTAATCTTCATTGCCCTGACCATCACCGACATTCGCCGTCAGATCATCGCTGCTGTGCCCAATTGCATTAAAGCCGCTACGACAGTAGGGATTGGGATGTTTCTGGCTTACATTGGTGTGAGTGGCCCGACAGAAGTCGGCGGCGCGGGCTTAATTGTCCGGAATGATGTTACCAAGACGGCGTTTGGCAGCTTTCAAGAACCGGCCACTTTGCTCGCCACTTTCGGTATTTTGATTTCGACGCTGTTCATCGTGCGTCGCCTCAAGGGGGCCTTGCTCTGGGGCATTGCTGGCACTGCAACCCTGGGTTGGGCATTGGGCGTCGCCCAACCGCCAACTGGGTTTATGGCGCTACCCGCATTTCCCTCGCACCTATTCGGTCAGGCATGGGTGGGCTTGAGTGGCATTAATGGCAGCAATATTGTTGATTTTATGGCGGTGCTGCTGGTCTTTTTGTTCGTAGATCTCTTTGACACGATCGGTACGCTCATGGGCGTGGGAACCCAGGCTAACTACATTGATGAGCAGGGAGAACTGCCCCGAGCTAATCAGGCTCTCGCGGCGGATGCGGTGGCGACCACTGCGGGGGCACTGCTGGGAACCTCGACTGTGACTACGTTTGCCGAGTCAGCGGCGGGTGTTGCTGAAGGCGGACGCACGGGTTTTACAGCGATTACAGCGGCGCTCATGTTTCTGGTAGCCTTGCTGTTTGTGCCCGTTTTTGAGGCCGTGCCTGCCTTTGCCACCGCTCCGGCGTTGCTGATTGTAGGCGTGATGATGATGTCTACTGTCCAACATATCCGTTGGGATGACTTCACTGAAGCAATTCCGGCCTTTGTAACCATGTTCTTTATTCCCTTTGGCTTTTCTATTGCCGAAGGGTTGGCAGTGGGTCTGATTCTTTACCCCTTCACCAAAGCCGTAACCGGACGGACAAGCGAAGTGCCGTTGGTGACTTGGATTCTGGCGGCGGTGTTTATTGCTCGCTTTGTGTTTACAACGCTGCGATTTGGCTGAGGACGGTTCTACGCCTGCCAGAAGTTGTAAGCACCCCAGAGAGCTGCGGCGATCGCCAGAATTGTCACCCAGACCGGATAGCCGCTTTGGGTCTTGACGTTCGCGGTAGCACGAATCACATCCACATCTAGCCAAGGCGTGCTGCCCCGGCGATACCAGCCAAACACGGTCACTTTTTGACCCACTAGCGCCACCGGACGCCGGGGCCAGGGGAGCAGGTTGCCGAGGGGGCCGAGCTTGGAGAAGAAATGCAGTTTCATCAGGCCAGACGAGGTATGGAGGAGCAGATCTTGCCCCAGCCAGTTGAGCGCCCCCGGTCGGCCGATCAAAGTCCCTTCGAGGCGCACTGGATAGCTCTTGGGGGGGACTTGCCTGGCGTTGCGCATCAGGTCTTCAATGCGCGGGTCTTGGCGGGAGGGCGCAATGCGAATATCGGGGAAATAGCCATTGATCCAGATGATTAAGCAAAGGCTAAAGGCGATCGCAATGCAACCATTGAGCACGGGGTTAGCGTCGGCCAGCCAAATTAAGCGCCAGAGCCCAAACCAATCCCCGAGCATTTTAGCGAGGGAGCCAATGAGCCAGAGCAAGGCGCGTGAAACCACCCCAAACGCCAGACCCGTCAGGACGGCGCTCTGTAAGATTGGCAGGGCTGTATAGCTACGTTTGAACTTTTGGAAATAGTCTTTATAGGTTTGCGGCGGCGGAATTACCGTGGGCAGATCGAGTTCCGGCGGCAATTTCCAATAGTTGGCGTAGCGGTTGAGCAGGTAGATGCGATCGCCCATCAAGGGGTGGGAATCCACCAGGGCTAGCCATTGCCGATAGGGGTTGGTGCAGTCCCAAACCAGCATCTGGCTCAGGGGCGTCTTGTCCGGGAGTCCCCCCAGGCTGACCGCCTGACGGTGGCTCAGGGGCATGAGCAGATCCCAGCCCTCTAGGAGCGGTAGGGTTTGCTGGCGCTGGCGGATATGGTGGCTGATGCCCATCGCCATCTTGAGCAAACCCCGCGTTAGGGCATTGGGGTTGCCTGTAAATTCAGCGCCGAAGCGATCGCCGTAATACATCCGCTGCCGCGAGAAATACAAGAGGGGCAACCGCCAGAGCCAGTAGAAGCCATAAAAAGCCGCTGCCGCCCAGCCCAAGAACGTTTGCAACACCTGCCCACCCCAGTCGGGGACGCGCTCCCAGGTGCGTAGCCAGTTCCCCGCCTGGGCAAGGTATTGGTAAGCCAAGAAGGGCAGTTGTAAGAGGGCGATCGCCCCGGACATAGGAATTAGATCAAGCTGCACGATCGCCGCAAACTGACTGGCCACGACCACGGCTAGTTCTTCGTCTTCGAGTTGCGCCAGCAGGGCATCACTGATCACAATCCGCGCTGTGCGGGGCCAGTTGCCGTAGGTGACGATCCAAGGTGCGCCCAGATTCACAAGTCCGAGTTGAGGCATAGGAACCTGGTGCTGACGGGTGAGGCGTTGGAGGACTTTGGCGGTTTCTGGATGCTGCTGGGCCAGCGTGTAGAGGGGCAACGGTTCCCGCTGGTACAGGTAGATTAAAATGGCATCCAGCAGCCAGGGGGCAATGACCATACTCCCCAGCAGCAGCGCCAAAATCGGGCGGGTGGCGCTGGCATTCCACCAGTTTGGCGGGGTGAACGCGGGGAATCCGGCCGCTAGCCATTGCAACAGCGTGGTTGTCGTCTGCCAGCTCAGTTGTAGGAGCCAAAAGAGCACGGCTCCGGTGGTCACCATCCGCAGCCAAAACTTCCAGCGGCGGGGTTTACGCATCGGCTGCCATTTCTTGGCCCGCTCGGCGTTGCGCCATTCTCGCCCCGAAACAAAGACCGAGGCGGCCACCTCAGGGGCGGCGGGGGTTTTCATGGGGAGAGGACGTTGGTCCCGTTTTTGGGGTTTCGCTACGGTGCGATCGGGAGCTTGCGGATGGGGGGGGCGTTGGGTCGGAGCCTGCTGACCGGGCGGCTTAAAGGCTGCTGCGTTGGCTTTACGGTAGCGCCGGGTCAGGTCTTGGAGGGTTTTGGCAGCCCAGGGATGCGCTTGGGGATCTTGGCTGAGGCGTTTGCAGAGATCCAGGGCATCACGGCCGCGCTCGGCGCGGTGATAAGCCAAGACCAGGGTCTGATAAGCCTGGGTGCGGGTGTCCGGGTCGAGGTCGGTCTCGGCGATCGCTTTAAGATGAGCGATCGCGGTTTCATAGTCGGCGCGGGCAAAGGCGGCTTGCCCTTCAGCAAAGCTGGGGTTAGGGAGGGCGGTCATCGCAGCAGCGGTGGAAGAGGCACGGCAATAGACAAGACTTCGATCTAACCCTAGCTCAGATCGGGGCGGTTGGCGCGGGGGCAAGAGATGGCAGCAACATCCTATTCAAGGTGCTTGAGGGCGGCGATCCCATGGAGGCGCACGGTTGCAACCGACGATCTCGCTAATTGCTGGAGGGCATTCCGGGCGATCGGGCTCCCCAAACGGGCCCAGGCTTGGGTCAGTTCTTTGAGGACGGGTAGGGAGAGAGCCTCGGGGTTTGACGCTTGGTGGAAAAAATCGAGCAGCACTTGGGCGGCCTGCGGCTTTAACACCTGGGTCTCTAAGCGCCCCAGGGCCTGGATAATCTCAACCTGAGACTCGGATGTAACAGCAGGCAGCAGATCTTGCAGCGCCGTCACCATCGGGGGGGAGGCGATGCGACCTAGCGCCCGAATCGCTTCCCGTTGTAAGGGCCAGGGCGTGGTTGCGGCGGGGATGAGTTGTGCTAAGACCGTCACAGCAGCGGGGTTGCCCAAGCGGCCAAGAGCAATCGCCGCCTGCTGACAGACCTCCAAGTTGAAATCCCTCAGGCAGGGCTGCAACACCGGAAAAAGCTCAATCGGGCTGTGTCCGGTCGTGGCCCAGAGCCCCAAGCCAATCACCGCCGCTTTGCGTACCGGGGCATGGTGGTCTTGGAGGGCTGCGATCAAAACAGGAACCAGACGGGGTTGTTGGACGTTGCTCAAGGCTTCAATGATCAGGGCCCGCAATTGGGGGTCGGGGTGATTTACCACTGTGAGCAGGGGGTCCACGATTGCCGGATGATGAATTTGGGTCAGGGCTTGTAGCGCCATGGCGCATTGCTCCGGATCAGCCAAGGCGGCCGTGAGCGGGGCGATCGCCACTTCACCCAAACTGGCCAACGCCAGCGCCGCCACCTGCACCACCTCCGGGTCACGCGCCGTTTGCAAACAATGCACTAAAGGTGAGACGGCGATCGGATCTTGAAAGTCCCCC
>JBMYQW010000300.1:0-6386 GCA_049601735.1 Spirulinaceae cyanobacterium | reverse complement strand
TTTGGGTTGTACATATTGACACGGGCGAGATCATTGCCTTTCTTAAATTCGAAGATGCGGTGCAAGAAATCTTCGCGGTGGCAGTGCTGCCAGGGATTCGCTTTCCAGAGATCATTGACTGGAATGAGGAGCTACTCGGTACCTCCTACGTGCTGCCGGACGAAGCGATCAAAGAGGTCGTCGAGACCCAAGCGCCGATCGACAAGGACGAGCAGGCCGACTTTCTGTTTAAATCCGGCAACGATCGCTACGCCCAAGGCAACCACAAAGACGCCGAAGCCAACTATCGCCGTTGCCTCGAACTGAAGCCCGACCTGATGCTGGCGCGGTATAACCTGGGCGTGATTCTGCGGGAGCGCGACGCTTGGGAGGAGGCGCAGGAGCAGTTTAAGCAGGTGCTCGCCGTGGAGCCGGAGAACCCGAAGGTGCTGAATAATTTGGCGATCGTCGCCCAACACCAGGGGGAAACGGAGGCAGCGATCGCCCATTACGAACGGGCGATCGCCCTCGACCCCGACTTTGCCAGCGCCCATTTCAACTATGGAATGCTGTTGCTGAATATGGGTGAATACGAGCGCGGCTTCCGGGAATGCGAATGGCGCTGGCAAACCGAGGAGTTTGTCCCCTTTGACTGTCCCCACCCCCGCTGGGATGGGCGCGACATTCGCGACCAAACCATTCTGGTGCATACGGAACAGGGCTCGGGCGATGCGATCCAGTTCATTCGCTTCATTCCCCAACTGGCCGAGCGGTGTCAGGGGATTTTGCTCGTCTGTATCCCGGAACTGATGCCCCTATTCCAGACTGTCCCTGGCATCACGAAGCTCCTGCCCCCCGGTACGCTCTCCCTTAACGACTTCCAGACCTTTGCACCGCTGATGAGCCTGCCCTACTGTCTGGGCACGACAATGAACAATTTGCCCCGGCAGGTTCCCTATCTCGATACCACGACGCCCGAGACGATTTATCTGCCCCGCGAGGGTTTCAAAGTCGGGATTGTTTGGGGCGGCAGTCCAACCCAGAAGAATGACCATAACCGTTCGGCGCGGTTGGCGGACTTTTTGCCGTTGCTGGAGATTCCGCAGGTGCAGTTCTATAGCTTGCAGGTGGGCGATCGCGCCAGCGAACTCCAGCAACTCCCGGTCAACCTCACCGTTAAAGATCTGCGCCCGCTGATCCAGGACTACGGCGACACGGCGAACCTGATTAAGCAGCTCGATTTGGTCATCACGGTGGATACTTCAGTGGCGCATCTGGCGGGGGCAATGGGCCGCCCGGTCTGGACGCTGCTCTGTGCTGACCCGGACTGGCGCTGGCTCCAGGGCCGAGATGATACGCCCTGGTATCCGACAATGCGGCTCTTTGGGCAGGAGCAACCGCAGGATTGGACGCTGGTGATGACCCAGGTGGCGCGGGCATTACAGCAGCAGGTGATGGGCATTTAGCGGGCGATCGCCCCATTAAACTTCCAAAAAAATTTATGTGATTTTTAGATCAAGCTGTGTATGGTATGAAAAATTGTCCGTTTGTTGATATCCATGGCAACAGCCAAAGACCTCATCTACAAAATTCAACTGCATGAAAACCTGAAGTATTGGGTTATGCATGAACTGGCTCAGGCTGGCATTGAATGTCAGGAGCAGAATTTCAACGAGAAGCGAGGGGATATTTGGGTCGTGAAGGTCGAAGATGTCCCGAAAGCGCTGGACGTTATTCACCGCATTAAGGATGAAGCGGAGCACGGGCAGACATGAAACAATATATTGAGGTTAAGGCGAAGGAGAATATTTATCCCAGTGAAGCAAAGCTCATTATCGTGAAGGGAACCATTGCAGCGGTGATGACGATGGGAACAATCTCACCAAACTCCAAGGAAATGTTTGATGCAGCAGGTATTTTGTGGGTTGAGCAAGTTCCGGAACAATGGATTAACGAGTCCGATGCGAAGAAATTAGAATTGTAGAAATGCGTACAGGTTGACGTTCGATGTTAGATATTACTTTCTACCCCCATAGCAACCAAGAACCCTGTTATGTGCAGATGGCGACAGAGCTGATGCTCTGGTTGGCGCAGTCTGAGTTTACTGAGATTGGCACTGATGCACCGACGCATTTGACAATTGATGGGGAGGCAGCACAGCTTCCGCTGGTGAAGCTGGGAATGGGTGAGTTGAGTAATCGGCGACGGTTTCGGGATTTCTTTTTGGAGATGGTGCGCAGGGAGAGTGATGTGGTGCTGACACAGCTGGGGGATGCACCCACGAAAGATGAGTATCAACAAGTCACCTATCGATTGCGGAAGTTTTTGGAGTTGCTCAAGTGTATTGAGAATGAGAAGTATCAATATTTACAGCGAGTTTGATGTATTATCCTGAGCTGAAATGCGATCCTCATTCAGAAGTGAATGCAGGGTAATCGCACTTATTTTGTAGTAGTAGGGTGCGTTAAGTAGATCGGGGCAAAAAAACTCACTTACATTGAGAAGTGTAAATCTTGCTATGTTCCTTGTCGGATAAGGCTTTTGAGCTTGTTTACAATCAGAAACACAGTTGCTTATTTCAAGGTCGACCTACTTAGCAGGTCAAGAAATTGATTGCACTGGAAAAATCCTGTTTCCTGCGTAACGCACCACCGCCAACCCAAAGCACTCCAAATCGGTGCGTTACGGCGGATTTAAGCTAACACAAATCAACCAAAATTCTAACCGCCTAACACACCCTACCCTTGAAGCATTTGTCAGCGATTTTCGCTTACCCCAAGGGCAGCCGTCCTCCCTGGGGCTTGAAAACGGTCAATGCCTCAACGGAATTAATATCGAGTAAAAGTTTCATGATGCGTTGACGAAAAGTTTCTTCTCACGCTCGGCCGCGAAAGTAAAACAAGCCTTGATGTCCTCAGGGGTTAGCTCAGAAAAGTCTTCGAGAATTTCAGCTTCAGTCATGCCACCTGCGAAATATTCAAGAATGTCATAAACGGTGATGCGCATTCCTCGAATGCAAGGTTTACCACTCCGTTTGTCAGGTGCGATCGTAATGATATTTTGATAGTCCATTTAGGCCCCCAGCGTTTGACCCCAACCCTACCCCCCGATTCTAACGGCAATGCCCGCTCAGAACCGGGAAACACAGTGCCACGCTGGGGTGTTTAACTTAATAAAAAAGCAACCCAGAATAGCCGACCAATGCCAAACCGCCTTCTCTCCACCACCCTCCTCTCCAGCCTCCTCAGCCTCACCCCCGCCGCCGCTGCCCTCGCCGAACCCTTCCCCGCCGGTCTCGAAGTCGTCGCCGAATTCCCCCAAGGCAACCCCCCCGGCAATATCGCCGTCACCCCCGACGGTCGCCTGATCATGAGCCAACACCAGTTCTACGGCGGCACCGACTTCAAAATTGTCGAAGTCTTGCCCGACGGTTCCGTCCAACCCTTCCCCAATGAAGACTGGTCTTCTCCCCCCGACGCTGACGGTATTGGCCTCAACAACGTCCTCGGCATTCGCGCCGACGGCAACGGCATTGTCTGGATGCTCGATAACCCTGGTGAGAGCAGCACCGGGCGGCTGGTGGGCTGGGATACCCGCAGCGATCGCCTTCACCGCGTCATTTACCTCGCCCCACCCGTCATTCCCGAAAACACCTTCCTCAACGACTTCGCCGTTGACCTCTACCACGACGCCATCTACATCGCCGACACCGCTGGCGGCAGCAACTCCGCCCTGATTATTGTGGATCTAGAAACCGGCTACGCCCGCCGGGTGCTCGACGGTCATGCCTCCATGCAACCCGAAGATCTGCCCATGGTGATCGACGATCGCACCGTCACCCTCGGTGGCACGGCAGCCCGGATCGGCGTTAACCCGATCACCCTCGACCCCAGCAATGAATGGGTTTACTACGGCCCCATGTCCGGGCGATCGCTCTACCGGATTCGCACCCGCGACCTGCTCGATCGCACCCTCTCTGAAACGGAACTGGCGGGCAAAGTAGAACAGTTTGGCGATCGCCCCATCAGCGACGGCATCACCATCGATGGTGGCGGCAACGTCTACATCAGCGACATCACGAATAATGCGATCGGTGTCGTTGACCCCAACGGCAGCTACCGCGTGCTCTACCAAGACCCAGACCTGAGTTGGGCCGATGGCTTTGGCTTTGGCCCCGATAACCAGATCTATGTCACGGTCAACCAGTTGCATCGCTCGCCGGCCTTGAATGGGGGCGAAAATGCCGCCGAGCCGCCTTTTTATCTGTTGCGGTTTCCGGCGATCGATGCTGGGGTAGTGGGGCGCTAGGGATCAGCGATCGCCAGTTCCCTGCGCTTGGGGCGAATCGAGCTGGTTGGCCCAGAGGGCGGTGGGCAGCATCGGCAGCATGGGCAGCAGGCAAATTAACCCTTGGCGCCAGGTGAGGGGCGCGGTTTCAAAGAGGGTATTCATCAGGCTCCATTGGCTAAACAGGACTTGCAAGAGCACAGCAGCGGCGATGCCCACCAAGAGAATGGGGGCATTGGTAATGCGGCGGGTGCGACCCCGGAGATAGTTGCCCAGACTGGCACCGAGCTGGCTAATACTGAGCAGATAGACTATCCGCGCCGCGACCAAGGCCTGAATCGCCATCGTCCGGGCAACGGCAATGTCTCCGGTCGTCAACCGCGCCCATTCAAACAGGCCGAAAATCAGAATCCAATTGAACACCGACACCAGCAGAATGCGGCGGAAGAGTCGGGGGGTCAACAGGGGTTCATTGGGGTTGCGGGGCGGCAGGCGCATCAACCCCGCTGATTTGGGCTCAAAGGCCAGGGGAACGGTCATCGTGATCGAGTTGATCATGTTCAGCCAGAGGACTTGCAGGGAGAGAATCGGCAGGTCGCGGGCCAGCAGCGCACTGATCAAAATCGTCATCGACTCGCCACCATTGACGGGCAGCAGGAAAGCGATCGCCTTGCGCAGGTTCTGGTAAACGGTGCGCCCCTCTTCTACCGCGGCTTCGATCGAGGCAAAGTTATCATCGGTCAAGAGCATCGCCGCCGCTTCGCGGGCCACTTCCGTGCCGCCCTTGCCCATGGCAATGCCAATATCCGCCCGTTTGAGCGCCGGCGCATCGTTGACGCCATCCCCGGTCATGGCGACGATATGTCCCTTGGCCTGGAGGGCTTCGACGAGTTGCAGCTTTTGGGCCGGAGCGACGCGGGCAAAGACAGCGCCCTCTAGGGCGGCATTTGCCAGCGCCGTTGGGTTCATTTGGGTCAGCGACTGCCCCCCGAAGGCCCTGACCCCCGCATTGGTTTGAATGCCCATGCGTTGGGCGATCGCCGTGGCCGTGGCGATGTGATCCCCCGTGATCATCTTGACTTGAATCCCGGCAGACTGACAGGCGTGAACCGCGGCGATCGCCTCGGGGCGGGGCGGATCGATCATGCCCTGGAGCCCTAAAAAGACCAAATCCGTGGCAATGTCCTCATGGTCGATCGCGTGCTGCTGGGGCGCGGCGACTTTTTGGGCAAAGGCCAGGACGCGTAATCCTTGCTTGGCCATCACCTCGACTTCTTGCTGGACTGGGGCCGCATCGAGCGCGATCGCCTGGCCCTGGGCATCCAGCATCTGGTTACACCGCTGCAAGAGCGCCTCCACTGAGCCCTTCACATAAATGCGCCGAGGCTCGGCAGCCTGGAGCGTCGCCATGTACTGATAGTCCGACTCAAAGGGAATCGCATCCAGTCGGGGGGTCGCCGTCGTGAGCCCGGCCTGACTCAGCCCCACCTTCTCGGCTACAGCGATCAGCGCCCCTTCCGTCGGGTCTCCCACCACCGACCAATCGGTTCCGCTTTGCTGGAGCTGTGAATCGTTGCAGAGAATGCCCGCCGTTAAGCAATCGCGCAGGGCCGGCGAGAGTTCGGCTGTATTTAGCCCCTGCTCTGCTGCGTCACCCGCCGGAATGATCTCGCCTTTCGGGCTATAGCCGCCCCCCGTGACGCGATACTGCTGCCCGCCCGCATAGATCGCCTGCACCGTCATCTGGTTTTCCGTGAGCGTCCCGGTTTTATCTGAGCAAATCACCGTGGCACTGCCCAAGGCCTCCACCGCAGGCAGTTTACGAATGATCGCATGGCGCTTGGCCATCCGGTTGACGCCGATCGCCAGCGTAATGGTCACCACGGCCGGTAAACCCTCGGGAATTGCACTGACCGCCAAGGCTACCGCCGCCTCAAACATCTCGACCCAAGACTCGCCCTGGCCCAGCCCAACGCCAAAGGTGATCGTTGCCAGGGTCAAGGTGACATAGAGCAAGGTGCGGCTGAATTTCTCGAATTTCCTTGTCAGGGGAGTGCCTAGGCTGACGCGATTTTCTAATGAGCGCGAAATCTGCCCCACCTCTGTGACGTTGGCGGTGG
>JBMYQW010000299.1:0-6395 GCA_049601735.1 Spirulinaceae cyanobacterium | reverse complement strand
GATCAACGCCTGGAAGACTTGAAGCACCGGGGTTTGGGTCAGACGCGCCAAGGTCTGGACATCAAAGGTTGTGCCAATACAGGCGGCAAGGCGGAGCAGACGCTGGCTGGTGAGGGGCTGCTGTTGGAGCTTTTGAATCAGGATTTCCGCGACGTTCTCGGTGATGGTCATGGCTTCGATCGCCGCCAGATCCCATTGCCATTGCCCCGTTGCCGTGCGGCTAAAATGGCCCGCTTCCTGGGCAGACTGGAGAAAGGTCACCACAAAAAAAGGATGTCCCACCGTTTTCCGGAGCACCACAAAGGCCAGCGGTGTCAGGATGGCGCGATCGCAGTGAAACGTATCTTGCAAAAGCTGGAGAATTTGTTCGAGCGTCAACCCCGAGAGTTGGAGCTGCCGGACGGAAATGCCCTGTTCGCTCAGGGTATCGAGCAACTGCTGGAAGGGATGTTCTGGTGTAACGGTGCTGTTGTGATGGGTGCTGACCACTAAGAAGGAGCGGGTCTGGGGATCTTGGAGCACTTGACCGAGGGCTTGGAGACTTTCGGGGTCGGCTTCAGCAATATCATCTAAGCAGAGCACCAAAGGATGCTCGGGAAAGGCAAAGAGTTGTAAACAATGGCGCAAGAGTGTCGCAAAGGGCTGGGCAGATTCCGCTGGCGCAGTCCGATCATCACTCAGGGCGCTGTCGAGCCATTGCAACTCCGGAATGCGATCGCACCAATAGTCTGACGGGGGCGGCAAAATGGGCTTGAGGAGGGGGAGCCATTGCTGGAGTTGGTTTTCCGGCTCCTGGAAGACTTGACGAATGAGAGCACTGACAATCGCAGCCGCTAGGGCGTAGGGCGTGCTCTGCTCCAAAGCATTGACTTGAACCGTCAGTACATACCCCCGGTAGCTCCCCTCGCGGATGAGCTGCTGCATCAAGCTGGACTTACCAATGCCCGCCGGGCCACAGAGCAAGAGCCATTCACAGCGGCTCCAACCCATGCTGACGCGATCGCGGGCCTGGCGCAGCATCGTTTGTTCCTCTTGACGGCCGTAGAACTTCGTGGAAAAACGCAGGGTCGCAGCGCGATCGTCCTGGCCGAGTGGAAAGGGCCGAATGTGGCGCTCCTGTTGCCAATCCTGGGCACAGCGTTCGAGATCGGTTTGGAGTCCCGCTGCACTCTGATAGCGATCTTCGGGGTAGGCGGCGACCAAGCGATCCATCAGCGCCTGGAAAGGCTGCGGCCAAGCCTCGGGCCAACTCAGTGTCACAACACCATTCTTGAACCATGGGTCAACATTGTCCCCCTCAATCAGTCGTGTTCCCATTAACAATTCCGCCAAAACCAGCCCGAGACTGTACAAATCCGTGCGGTTATCGACGCCTCGACCGAGCTGTCCCGTTTGCTCCGGTGCCAAATAGATCCAAGTTCCCGCCCATTCAGCAACCTTCATGCGATTCTCCGTCGGGCAGACGCATTCTTGTTCTAGGCTGGCCACCGTAAAATCAATCAGCTTGAGTTGCTGCGTTTGCGCGTTGTAGACCAAATTCGTCGGATTGAGCATCTGATGCACAATGCCCGCCTGGTGCAACGCCCGCACGTGGCGCACCAGTTGCAGAGCCAAGGGCCAAAACTCAGCCCAGCCCAACGCCCGCCCCTGCTGCCATTGCCACAGGGCACAGCCCCCGAAATCTTCCAGAACCAAGATCGGGAACGCCTGCTGATGGAGCAGTTCGTAAACCCGAATCACACCCATGAGGTTCAAAGTCTGGAGGAGACGAAACTCATGCTGGTAGCGGTAGCGTTGCTGGGGGGTCGGGTCATCCAGTCGGGGGCGCTTGAGCATCACCGACAGATGATCTGTTAACCGCTCGGCACGATAGACCTGTGAGGATATACCATCGTAAATAAGGGTCGGAGGGGTGTAACCCGCCACCACAAGGTTGGATTTTGCTTGAAAGACTGCCATCACTTCACCCTCCGCTCACCGTATCGTCTCATGGTATCGGGCAACCTAGGAGGTCTGCGGGTTGATGCTACAATCGTATCGATTTGAGCAGGTAAGCTGTGCATGGAAATAAAAGCGTTTAGTGAGCTATTCCCGCTTTTCAATACGGCTAGCCCAGAAACCCTGGAGTGGCTTCTATCTGTGGCGGTCAAGCATAGCTACCCTAAACATCGGGCAGTGCTCATGGAAGATGCTTGGGGAAATGCCGTTTACTTTATCGTCTCCGGTTGGGTCAAAGTCCGACGCCTCGCCGGAGAAGATGCCGTCACCTTGGCGGTGATGGGCCGGGGTGATTTTTTTGGTGAGATGGCCATTCTCGACGAATCCCCTCGTTCCACTGATGTCGTCGCCCTGAGCCCGGTGGAGTTGTTGAGTGTTTCTGCCCAGCGGTTTATTCAGACCTTGTTCCGTGACCCCCAACTGCACCACCGGATGTTGCAGTTAATGGTGCAACGCCTGCGCTACTCTAATGTGCGCTTTCAACTGCGCAACCAAGCCCCCGCAATTAAACTGGCCAAAACCTTGATCATGCTCGCGGACAATTATGGTCAAGCCACAGCGAAGGGTACAGAAATCTTGCGGGTTCCCGATACGGATCTGGCCCAAATTTCCGATATTGGCTTGGAAGAAACCACCAAGATCATCGCCAAGCTCCACAGTAAGGGCTGGATCGAACCCGATGAAATTGAAGAAACCCTCTGCATCATTAATCTCAAGCAGTTGAGCCATCTGGCCGAGCGGGTTTAAGCGTTGGTCAAAAGCATTATTCACCAAGGCAGGCGGGACGCCCGCGCTACAGTTAATCGGCTGAATTTCCCGTAGCGCGGGCATCTTGCCCGTCGGCACGGAAACTGCATGAACGTTCTTGGCAAGAAATCCTACAAAGTGAACTGCCCAGGCATTGCCACCCAATCCGGGTTTCCTGGGTTTTACAATTCTTTCCTATCGGTTATGTCACCCCATCACCCCTATGGTTGAGGCGATCGCCCCCCTTCATCTCCGCACCGCCACCCCCGACAATTTCGCCGCGATCTGGGCAATTTTCCAGCCGATCGTCCTCGCTGGTGAGACCTACGAGTTCGATGAATCGCTCACCCCTGAGCAGGCCCGAGCCGTCTGGTTGAATCCCCAAACCCATACGGTCGTTGCCGAGCTTCATGGCCAGGTTGTGGGAGCCTACAAGATCAAGCCCAACCATGCGGGTCGCGGTTCCCACGTGGCCAATGGTTCTTATATCGTTGCCGATGGGTATCGGGGTCGGGGTATCGGGCGTCAGCTTGTGGAGCATTCACTCCAGACTGCCCGAGAGCAGGGCTACCGGGCGATGCAGTTCAATATTGTGGTCAGCACTAACAAAGGGGCGATCGCCCTTTACGAGAAGTTGGGGTTTGCGATCGTGGCCACGCTCCCCGGTGCATTTCGACATCGCACCTTGGGCCATATCGATACTCATGTGATGTATCGCTGTCTGAGGGATTGAATGGGTTGATCTAAAATGAGTCTGAACCCAAGCCCTTCGGTGGCTACTTCTAGCTCTACCGACTATTCCTGAGGCGTCTCAATCTCCGGTTCAAGGCCAGCCGCTTGCAATTGAGCCATGAGTTGTTTAACTCGTTGACGTTTCGTCTCAGCCCGTTGACGTTCCGCTTCAGCCCACTGCTGCTCCTGCTCCGCTCGTTGACGTTCCGCCTCAGCCCGCTGACATTCCTGCTCCGCTCGTTGATGATATTCCGCCTCAGCCCGCTGCTGCTCCTATTGAGCTTTCTCCGCACCCCACAACAGCATCTCACCCGACTCATCCCACCAGCGCAACCAATAGCCTTGGCAGTTCTCTCTTGTTCCCTGCCAAACCCCTAAAAACAAGTTGAGTTCCGGGAGCCAATAGCGGCCTTGGGCATCGGGTGCGGCAAGCTGATAGCGTTGCTGCGCATTTAAGCGATGCAGCTCTAAACTCCCTGTCTCCGGTTCAAAAATGCCATAGCTGGGTATCTGCAAAATCTGTTCATAGAAAAAGAACTTGCCCGGAGGATAGGTAGCTTTACTGGAATATTCGCCCCCTTCTGTCTCGGAGAGAAACTCCAGCGCGATCGCCGGCACATCCCCCTGAAGATGAGGGGTATAGCTCCGCACCACCTCAGCGCGAGGGACGGTAATTTGGGGAATGTACGCCCAATCCGGCGCTTTGACCACAAACTGACCCTGAAACCGAGCGCAGATGCCGTAATTGGTAGGAGTCAACGCTGTCGCCAGCAAACGCCCAGCCAGTTGTAAGCTCTCGGTCAATGCTGCGGCGAGGGCAGGTTGATTAATGTTGTCCACAGGGTCATCCGGCAGCACAAAATCAGCGGGCAACTTTTCCCAGGTGATTGAAGGAGGGGAAGCAGTAGCCATCATGCCGACCTATACAAATGCACTAGACTCTCTACTCGCTAAAGATGGGTTTCACGCTTAAGTTCAGACGGATCGCTTGAAACCCACCCCGACAAGATGCGATGAAACGGTGCAAGACCTAGACTTGAGCGGCTACCTTCTTCTCCCCTTGACCGCTGGTCAGCGCCTCGTAAGTCGCGCGCATCTTTAAACCCACGAGCACTTGGAACAAGCCTGTACCATTGTTAGACCCAGGATATTCTTTATGCTTGAGCACCAGTTCCGTCATTTCGCCGTAGTAACGAGTGGAGGTGCTGCTCAAGTGACTCTCAACGTAGATGAGTTCTTCAAGATTATCGAATTGACCGTCCACTTCAAGGATCGAAACCTCGTGTCCCATGTAAGCATCGGGGCCGTAATACATCTTGATGCCCGGATAAGTACAGGTCAACTTCCGGCCGCAAGGCCGCCAGTCAATGGTGGAGCCTTCATCAAAGAGATAAACTGGTTCAAAGTTGTTAATGCCTTCTTTCTGAATCAGTTGTACCCGCAGATATTTAGCTTCTTTGTCTTCAACCAGTTGAGTGGGGAGCACCTGAATGACTACATCAGCAAACTCTTTCTGGGGCTCAATGTAGGCTTTGAAGTCGGGTTTACGCGCATTAATCGAAGCTAAAACGTCTTCGTAGGTGTGACCCCGTTCTGCCATATCACGCTGGATTTTCCATTGAATTTTGACCTCATCACTAATGTCGAGATAGACACTGAAGTCTAAAAGTCCGCGAACTCGCTCGTCATAAATGGGGTGCAAACCTTCAATGACAACAACCTTATTGGGCTCAACTCGCTCCGGGGGGTCTAGCTCACCCGTCTCGTGGTTGTAGATGGGTTTGTCGATCGCCTGCCCAGACTTAATTGCCTTGATCTGCTCATACATCAGATCAAAGTTATTAGCCTTGGGGTTGAGTGCAGTTACACCAGCAGCCTTGCGTCCCTTCCGGTCAAGGCTATGGTAATCATCAAGGCAAATGACAGTCATGAACTCTTCACCGAAGAGATCTGCCAAACGCCGTAGGAAGGTTGACTTCCCACAACCCGAGTCACCAGCAACTCCAATAAGAACAACACGGTCTGATTGCGCAATCATGCCTTTCCTCTACTGCACTACATTAAGAATTTTCTTGTTAAATTTGCTTCACGTAAGCTGAGAGGCAAGCTCTCAACGCCTAACCGAGTAAGTCCGTGCCGATGAGCACCAAGGCTCCGGTTTAGCAACGAATTACGAGTACTCAAAAAAACGTAAAGGTTAAAGCCTAGTAGGTATATTTACTAGAAAAATTAGGGTGATTGTATCAGAACACAATAGATCGAACAAGCTACGGCGGGCTCGTTGTCTTCGTTCACCCAGTACCTATGCTACGGTAGGGTGCGCATTTTTGCTAAAGAAAAAATTAAATTGTGGAGATGGTTACAGTTGGCTGGACTGGGGCTTGCTAGAGTGCAAACTGGTTCAGCCCTGGCCAGACTTCGGACTCAACAACAGCGATCGCTGTTGAGAGTTCTCCCCTTGTGGTTCAGCAGCGAAGTTTCTCTAAGCCAGAATTCCCCTGAACTATATGGTCTCAACTCATTAAACTCTATTGTGATTCGGGGAACTCGATTCTGAGCGAGTTGCGGCGCGATTGTTGCAACCCCATGCTGGCGCACTGTTCACTAGCGGGACTGTTTGCTGCTGGGACTGTTTGCTGACGGCCCAATGCGATAGCTGCCCAATGAGTTACAGGCTAGGGATAGGAGTCCTAGCGCCGCCTAGCCCGCACGAATGTTTATCAGCCCAACCTGAGGAACTCAGTTTGCTTGTAAGATAGAGCATTCATAGAGTTAACGAGTTTGGGAGACGATATTAGAGCATTATGTATGAATTCAGTGCGGATACAATTCGGGGTTCCGAGTCTGGTAATCGAATGTTTGTGTATGAAGTGGTCGGATTGCAAACACGAGCCAAGGGCATAGCTCCAGTGCGTCGC
>JBMYQW010000298.1:0-6399 GCA_049601735.1 Spirulinaceae cyanobacterium | reverse complement strand
CAACCGGAGTTGATGTCTGAAGCCATTGAGGTCACTCGCCAAATTAATGATGAATACGGCCAGGCCTTACTACTGGGTGTCTTAGCGGAGCGGCAACCGGAGTTGATGTCTGAAGCCATTGAGGTCACTCGCCAAATTAATGATGAATACGGCCAGGCCTTACTACTGGGTGTCTTAGCGGAGCGGCAACCGGAGTTGATGTCTGAAGCCATTGAGGTCACTCGCCAAATTAATGATGAATCCGACCGGATCAGTACCCTAAGGGACTTAGCAGCGCATCTACCAGAGGAGTTGTTGGGAGAAGCCCTAGAGGTCACTTACCAAATTAACAATGAATGTGATCGGGTCAGTATCCTGATTGCTTTAGTGGAGCGGCAACCGGAATTGTTGGCAGAAACTTTGGATGTCACTCGCCAAATTAATGATGAATCCGACCGGATCAAAACCCTGAGGGACTTAGCAGCGCATCTACCAAAGGAGTTGATGTCTGAAGCCCTAGAGTTCACTCGCCAAATTAATGGCGAGTTCGAACGGGCCTGGTCTCTGAAGGACTTAGCAGCGCATTTACCGGGGGAGTTGATGTCTGAAGCCCTGGATGTCACTCGCCAAATTAATAATGAACACTGGCGGGCCTTGCTCCTGAGTGCCTTAGCGGAGCATCTGCCGGAGGAGTTGATGTCCGAAGCCCTAGAGGTAACGCGCCAAATTAACAATGAATCTGACCGAGCTATTGCCCTGAGCGCCTTAGCAAAGCGGCAACCGGAGTTGTTGAGAGAAGCTCTGGAGGTCAATCACCAAATTTGCTTTGAATTGAAACAAGTCAGTATTTGCTCTAAACAAGTCAGTGCCCTGATTGCTTTAGCAGAGCATCTGCCGGAGGAGTTGATGCCCAAAGCCCTTGAGGTAACGCGCCAAATTAACAATGAATCCGACCGCGTCAGTGCTCTGAGGGAATTGGTGCAGTATCTGTCGCTAGAAGTATTCCCAGACCTCATCGAAACGATCGCCACCTTCCAAGACCCCTACTACCAAGCCGCCGCCTGGCAAAGCACACTCCCCCGCTGGGAAGAACTCCAACCCCAATTCCCTGAAGTCACCCACGTCCTCGAAATCCTCACCTACCGAGAACGCAAAGACTTCATCAGCACCCTGCCCCACCTCAAACCCATCTTCGAGCGACTCGGCGGCGAAGAAATATTGATGGACTGTGTTGCCGCAATGCGCGAAGTTTGTGAACAGTTTTAAGTCAGTTATCAGTCATCAGTAAACAGTGATCAGTGTGAACAGCCATGAGCCGCCAAAACGCTACACAAACCATCGAACTATCACCCGAACTGCAATCTCGCTTAGGCATTCCCTTGCAGACGCTAACTGAATTTTGCCAAACCCACCAAATCACCGAACTCGCCGTCTTTGGCTCCATTCTCCGCGACGACTTCAAACCCACAAGTGATATCGACTTTCTCGTGCAGTTTGCTCCAGAAGCCCAGATTAGCCTGCTGGGAATCATTCGCCTAGAAACCGAACTTCAGAAACTTCTGAAACGAGACGTAGATCTGGTCTCCAAACGTGCAATTGAAAATAGCGCCAACTGGATTCGTCGCCAAAATATTCTTGAAAATGCCCAGGTGATCTATGCCCAAGGATGACGAGACCCTGCTTGATTTATACCAAGCTCTTCAGAGGATTTTGAGCTTCACCCAAGGAATAAATCAGAGAGAATTCAATACTGATGAAAAGACTCAATCTTCAGTCCTCTATAGCAGCGACAGCGGTGGTTAGGACGTTTTGCGAAAGCCGAAACCCTTGACTGGTGAGCATTGCCAACCCTACGTGATGTCCTAACCAAGTTTCTCTTTGCTATATAAAATTGTGATTATCGGAGAAGCAATCAACCGATTCTCTGATAACTTCATCACTGCTTATCCCCAAATTCCCTTTGCAGAAATCCGAGGGATGCGCAATCGCATTGTCCATGAATATAAGGACGTTGATTTGGGAATCATTTGGGAAGCAACTCAGCAGGATATCCCAGAAATTATCCAAATCCTCTCGCCGCTCATTCCATTTCTATGAGAATCAGAACTTGCCCTAAAAACATTTTTTATTGTTGTGAGTAAAGTCCAGAAACATCATTGTTTATATTAGAAAAGTAAACTTCGCCGACGAGAAGAACTCAAATGTCTATTCTCAAAACAACCATGACCCAAAAAAATGCCACACAAACCCTTAAGCTCTCACCCCAACTGCAATCCCGATTAGGTATTTCCCTACAGACGCTAACCGAATTTTGCCAAGCCCACCAAATCACAGAACTCGCCGTCTTTGGCTCCATTCTCCGCGACGACTTTAACCCCAAGAGCGATCTGGACTTCCTCGTCACCTTCCACCCCCAAACCAAACTGAGCCTGATGGATCTAGTCGGTATTCAACAACAACTCGAAGACCTCACCGGACGCAAAATAGACCTGCTCGAAAAACGCGCGATTGAAAACAGCCATAACTGGCTGCGTCGCCAAAACATCTTAGAAACAGCCCAGACGATTTATGAATCGGGACACCATCTACCTGCTTGATATCGCCAAACTCTGTCGAACCATTCTCCGGCTCACCCACACGATGACCGAAGCGGAATTTTTAGGCGATCGCCCCTGTCCCTACGCTATCCTGGTTACGGTTATTCACATTTTGTTGTTTTAGCACTCTAGCTTCACCATGCGGCGTAGACGTTCTCGTTCCACCTCCTGGATTCACAAATGGTCACGGGTGATCATCGGCGCGATCGCCACCCTTGGTCTCATCCTCACCGCCTATCTCACAATCACCACCCTGACAGGTGGTGAGGTTGTCTGTAATGTTTCCGGAGCCGATGGCAGCGGTTGTGACACCGTGCTAACCAGCCCCTACGCCAAGGTCTTCGGTTTGCCCCTTTCGCTCTTTGGGGCAGCGGCCTATCTGAGCATGGTGGTCTTTGCCCTGAGCCCCTATCTGGTTTCGGAAGAAGCAAAGCCCGACCTGCGCAACACCGTTGAAGACTGGACGAAGCTGTTTTTGCTCATCGGCAGCACCGCCATGACCCTCTTTAGCGGCTATCTCATGTATGTTTTGGCCTTTGAAATTCAGTCGGTTTGCTACTACTGTATCGGTTCAGCCCTCTTTGCCCTGACAATGCTGGTGCTGACGATTGTGGGGCAAGACTGGGAAGACATTGGCCAGATGATCATGACTGGAACGATCGTCGCCCTGGTTACGTTCATCGGTACGCTCGGCGTTTATGCCCCGATCCATAGCCCTGCGGTCGCGGATGATGGCGTTATTCCCCAAACCCTGAGGGAACCTGAACCGGGTGTGGGTTGGCCGATCGCGACCACTTCTGGCGAAGACGAGATTGCCCTAGCCGAGCACCTCACCGAGGTAGACGCCAAGATGTACGGCGCTTACTGGTGTCCCCATTGCCGTGACCAGAAAAATCTCTTTGGCAAGGAAGCCTTTGAGAAGGTGATCTACGTCGAATGCGCTGACGATGCCACGAAGGATGAGCCGAAGCCCGAGCAATGCGAAGCGGCCGGAGTGCAATCGTACCCAACCTGGGAAATTGATGGCGAACTCCAACCGGGTCAGATGCCCTTGGAGCGACTGGCGAACCTCACCGATTACGAGGGCTCGACTGACTTCAAATATCGTTTACGCTAGATGTCCCGGAGTAGGGAACGAAAGCGCATAATTAATAAAAGGGCAGTCTTAACCGACTGCCTTACTTTATGGCTCTCCGTATGGCTTTTTGGCAACAACCAAGATTTCGTCAAGTTCTGCAAAGATTGCGATCGCAGCAACCGCTCCTCTATACGACGGGCGGCGTCACGCTTCTCGTGCTGCTGATCCGCTGGCTCGGGCTATTGCAGACCTGGGAGCTGGCCCTCGGGGATTGGCTGTTTCGCTTGCGACCTCCGGAGAGCCACGAAGAGCGCATTTTAATTGTCGAGGTTACGGAGCAAGATATCCAAGCCAGTGGCGCTTGGCCGATTGCTGATCAAAAACTGGCCCAACTCTTGCGCAAACTGGATGCCCAAGCCCCCCGCGCGATCGGCTTGGATATTTACCGGGATTTACCCGTTGAGCCGGGTCATGATGCGCTGGTGCAGGCCTTTGACGAAATCGACACCTTGATTGCAATTGAAGAAGCGCCCGATGCTAAGTCGCGGGGGGTCAAGCCGCCGCCGGAACTCCCCCCAGAACGGATCGGGTTTAATAACGTCGTGGAAGACCCGGATGGTTGGGTGCGTCGGGGGCTGCTCTATCTTCATGTGGGGGAAGAGTTGCACACCAGCTTTGCCCTGCGGCTGGCGTTTCTTTACTTGGCCGCCGAAGGCATTAAACCGGAAGCCTCAGCCCAGAACCCCAAATGGCTGCAACTGGGCCCGAGTACCTTTCCCCAGTTTCGTCCTGAGGATGGCCCCTATGTCCGGGCCGATGATGGCGGCTATCAGATCTGGGTTAATTTCCGCAATCCCCAATGCTTTGACCGGGTTTCGATGGGTGAGGTTTTGGCCGGAGACGTGCCGCCAGAGTTGATCCGCGATCGCATCGTCGTGATTGGCTCCCGTGCTGAGAGCGTGAAAGACTTCTTCCTCATGCCCTACAGTCGGCGGTTTGCTCAACCGCCCCAAGATGTAGCCGGGGTCGAAATTCATGCCAATATCATCAGTCAAGTACTCAGTGCTGCCCTAGAGGAGCGGCCCCTGCTCTGGGTTTGGGCTGAACCCTGGGAAGGGAGCTGGATCTTGGTTTGGGCGGCGTTGGGGGCGATCGTCATTTGGCGAGTGCGCCGCCCGTTGCATTACGTTGCACTGCTGACGGGCTTGATCCTACTGCTCGGCGGGGTCGCGTACGGCGCTTTTCTGGGCGGTGGCTGGATTCCGGTCGTACCACCCCTGCTCGGATTGGTGGGGTCAGCCGCCGTTTTGCAGGGCATTTTGGGCTACCAAGAGGAAGAACTCAAACGCTCCACCGAGTTCTTGCGCTCGATGATTGACAATATTCCTGACCCGATTTTTGTCAAAGATACCCAATATCGCTGGCTGATTCTTAACCAAGCGTTTTGCCAGTTTACGGGTTTTCCCCGCGAAGAATTGCTGGGCAAAACGGACTATGACGTTTTTGCTACCGCTGAAGCGAATGTCTTTCGTCAGGAGGAACAGGCGCTGTTCAAGTTCCAAACGGCGCGAGAACAAGAGGAAGAATATACCGATCGCTACGGTGAGACCTATCTGAGCGCCACAAAGCGATCGCTCCACCAAGACGCAGCAGGGAACGTGTTTCTGGTCGGCGTGATTCGGGATATTACCGAGCGCAAACGGGTCGAAGAAGAACTGCGGCGCACCACCGCCGAGCTGACCCGCTCGAATAAGGAGTTGCAGCATACCCGCGATCGCCTGCGAGAGCTGGCCTATTCCGACTCCCTCACCGGCCTGGCCAACCGCAAGTCGTTCTACGAGAGCTTGCGGAGCACCCTGGCCTGGGCGAAAGAGAATCAGCAGTTGGTCGGTCTGCTCTACCTGGATCTGGATGGCTTTAAGGAAGTGAATGATTCCTTGGGGCATAACCTAGGCGATCTGTTGCTCAAAGCCGTGGCGGGTCGTACCACCAACTGCCTGCGCGAGAGTGATATCGTTGCGCGTCTCGGGGGTGATGAGTTCACGGTCATTTTACCGGGCATCAAGCAACCCGAAGACGTGGCGATCGTGGCGCAAAAAATCATCGCCACCTTGACCCAGCCCTTCATGCTCAACGATCAATCCGTCCAGATTACCGTCAGCATCGGCAGCAGTGTCTATCCCCACGATGGTGAGACGGATGCGATTTTGATTAATCTAGCGGATCACGCCATGTATCAGTCCAAGAATCAAGGACGGAACCAACACCACCGCACGGCCAGTCAGGCGCCGGAAACATCCGGATAGACCGCGCCATATAGTACGATGAGGTCATTCGTTACATTCTTTAACAATACCCTTTCGACCATGGTTATCCCCGCCATCAGCACCGCCATTCTGTTTACGACCTTCTTTGCGATCGCCACAGGCTTCATCTTCAAAGATATGTTGGAGTACCAGGTCGAATATTGGCATCAAAATCGGCAAACTATCCCCGCGATCCGCTACGACCAACCCCAAGCCAAGATTGCCTATCTGCTCCTAACCCTCTTTTTGACCCTGTTTGTCGGCGAATGCCTCTCGGTGTTTCAGATTGGCTCACTCGTTGCTGCGGGGCTTGCGGTTTTGGTCGTCATTCCCACGGCGCTCTTGGTTTGGGTACAACTGGGCTCGATGCTAGAACTCCTGGTTCAGGGGGGGTCTCAGGCGATCGATATTGACTCCTATGAGTTTGGTCAGGCGCTCC
>JBMYQW010000297.1:0-6420 GCA_049601735.1 Spirulinaceae cyanobacterium | reverse complement strand
TGCATGCTCTCCTCCAGCATGAACACGCCCACCTTCAGGCCAGCACGCAGGAAGTGGACGATCCACTCACGACAAATGCTGCTGGGCTAGGTCTAATCACTAGGGACAAACTTTAGGCAGGGGGCGTTGTGGCTGAATAGGGAGTGATAGAATCGTGGGGATTTCGTACCCATTGGTTATCTAGAGCAGCACCATTCACGCGGGAGAAGTGATGATCGAACAGCCCAATCTCTTTTGGTTTGGTTTCGTGCTGTGGGCAGGGGGCAGTGCCGTCCTGCTGAGTTTGCTCAGTGGCAAAATTACGGTTAAACCGGATTTGAGCCAGCGTTATGAGTTTGACCCAGTCTTGAGCGATCGCCTCCGTCATGTGGGTATTGAGGGGTGGGCAGCGTTCCAGAGTCAGGCGAGTCTGACCTCCTTGCATCTCAAACAAGTTCGGCAAGGTCGCCTTGATGCCCTCAGTTTTAAAGAACTCCAACACCTGGCCCAAACCTTAGATTGGAGCATTGAGGAGTTGCTGCAAACCTATGGTGTGCCCTTCCCCTCCCTGGAGAGTGTTTTTCAGGATGTGGCCCGGCTCCATGAGCAAGGCCAGGTGGTTGCCCAAGAGAACCAGCAACTGCAATTGCAATTGCAAAACACCCAAGCCCAGCTTGAGGCTGCGATCGCCCAAACCGAGCAGCACCAAGAGCGCATCAGCCTGCTTGAAGCCGAAATGCAGCGCCGGGAAAACCTCTGGCAAACCAACCTCGAAGACGCCAACAACCAAGTCCTGCAACTCCAGCAACAATGTCGCCGCCTGCGGGATGAGGCCCAACAGCAGGCCGAGATCACCAGCCGCGATGTGATTGAATCCTCGTTTGTGGTGTTGCAAACGCTGCTGATGAATTACCCGACCGCGCGAGTCATGGTCGCGGCCAAGCCTAACCTGCCCGCCCGCAACTTCACACCCCTATTTATGCCTCTGGATAATCTCCTGCAAACCTGGGGGTATGAACCGATCGGCACGGCCTGGGATAAGGTCGTTTTCGACCCCCGCTTTCACCAGTCAGATGAGTCGAGCATTCATGAGGGTGAATTGGTCTATGTGCGGTTTGTAGGCTATCGAGCTGGCGATCGCATTCTCTGCCCGGCTAAGGTCAGCCGAACGTTACCGTTGCCGTAATGTCAAGCTAGAAGATATCCGCCGGATCGGCCGCGCTGAGTTTACGCACTGCGATCGCCCCGGAGCCTAGACACATCACCAGAGTCATAATGCCCACAGTCATAGCCTTGCCCATCGTCATGATCATCGGCAGACTCGCCGCATTCCGGGTCAAGACATATAAAAAGCTGGAGATGCCAAAGCCAGGAATGTAGCCAATCACCGCTAAAATCAACGCCTCCTGGAAGACCACACCCAGCAGATAGCCATTACTGTAGCCCATCGCCTTGAGCGTGGCATATTCGGGCAGATGGTCAGCTACATCGGTATAGAGAATCTGGTAGACAATCACCACGCCGACCACAAAGCCCATCGCCGCCCCGAGGGTAAAAATAAAGCCGATTGCCGTGCCGCTCTGCCAATAGTCTTTCTCAAAGTCAATAAATTCCTGCTTGGAGAACACCATCACATCATTGGGCAGTTTGTCCCTGAGGGTTTGGAGAACGGCTTCTCGGCTGGCATTCGGTGCAAGTTGAATCACGCCGACTTCAATGAGGCCGCGATCGCGGCTCGGGAAAATCTCCTGGAAGGTGACATCACTGACGATAATGTTGCCATCTGCGCCAAAGGACGCCCCCATCTCAAAGAGCCCGCCCACGGTCAAGCGTCGCCCAGCCGCTTCCGTCTGCACCAGGTCTTGGCTGGCAAACAGTTCGGCGATCGGGCCAAACTCCGGACGCGAGGCCTGATCAAAGAGCACCACATCGGTGCGCTTAATCACCTCAGCATTGGCGGCGACCCCCGGAAAGTCTAGAAAATCATGCACAGGGTTGATGCCAATAACCATGATGCCCCGTGTGCCCTTGGTTTCCGGATTTTTCCAGAGGGCAAAGTCCAAATACATCGGATAGATGGCGCTGACGCCTTCTACGCCCATCGCCTGGTACAGCCGCCGCTGAGAAAACGTATCCATGGCAATCAACGCGGTGGATTCCGGACTGAGCAAAAAGATATCACCTTCTACCTTCTGGTGCAGCACCACGGAACTCTCAAACAGGGCATCCCGGAAACCAAACTGCATAAACATCAGGATGTTGGCAAAGCTAATCCCGGCCATGGCGGTCACGAGGCGCATCCGTTCATGGGTCAGTTGTAACCAGGCAAGGGGCGTTTTCATGACAAATTCGACGGGCGTGGAGAGCTAGAGGCTATGATATCGAGATTTGCAGCTCATGCGGGTGGACAGAATGTTACACGGAATTTTTGCGAAACCCTTGGCAGGCGAGACGCCTGCGCTACGGGCTTTCCCGCTTTATTTTCTAACCTTCCCTCAGTACATTACTCTAGGCGATCGCCAAAAATAGTTTGGGTTGTGGTGGGCATTGCCCACCCTACATAATGGCTTGGAGATAAACCCCCCCGATCATTCACAGCAGACCAAGGAGACTCGCAATGCCACCCACCCGAACCTGGGTCACGGAAGCCCAAGGGGATTTTCTGGAGCTGCGCTACCGGATCAAGTCGGTCTTGTTCTCGGAACAGAGCCCTTTTCAGAAGGTGGAAATTGTCGATACGGATTTTTTTGGCAAAATCCTGCTCAATGACGACCTCGTGATGCTCACCGAGCAGGATGAGTTCATTTACCACGAGATGCTGGCCCATGTGCCCCTGTTTATCCACCCTGACCCCAAACAGGTCTTGATTGTCGGTGGCGGCGATGGCGGTACGGCTCGCGAGGTGTTGCGGCATTCCGGTGTCGAGTCTTGCACCCTGGTGGAGATTGACCCGGTCGTGATTCGAGCCTGTCGGAAGCATTTGCCCGAGATCGCCAGTAGTTTTGAGCATCCCCGCATGGATTTGCGCATTGAAGATGGCGTTGAATTTGTCGCCCAAACCCCGCAGCGATTCGATGTAATTTTAATTGATTCAACCGATCCGATCGGCCCTGCCGCCCCCCTCTTTGGCCCGGCGTTTTATCACAACGTTGTCCGCTGTCTGGCCCCCGGCGGTGTTGTCGTTGCCCAGGCAGAGTCGCCGTTTTTGTTCGCACCGATGCAGCGGAAGCTGCTTGAAATTCTCCAGGGTTGCTTCCCGATCGTCCGCCTCTACAATTACAGCAACATGAGCTATCCGGGCGGGTTCTGGTCGTTTGCCTTTGCCGCTCCAACCTTGCACCCGATCGCCGATTTTGCCGCCGATCGCCCCGCCGCCTCAGGACTCGGGTTTCGCTATTACAGCAGCGCCATTCATCAGGCAGCCTTTGTCTTGCCACCGTTTATGGGCGATCGCCTCGCGCCGTTCCTCACCCCTTAGCCTGCACCCTCAGTACAGCCAGATCCCTCAGCAGGCGACTCCAGTAACCAAAGTCGAAAATACACAGTATCCTGGAAGCAGGTCTGTCAACTATTGACATTTGGCCGCGCAGCGACTCCTGAACTCATGCCCAAGACCCGAGAACAGTTCGACATTGAGATCAACATTCAGCAGCTTTTGCTAATTCTCAAGCGACGCTGGTTGCTGATCGCCGCAGGCGGTATCATCGGCGCACTCCTGGGCGGCGTCCCGCCTCTATTTGATACCCCGATTTACCGGGCGGGAGGAACCCTCAAGCTCATTCCCCAAAGCTCCATTTCCGTCTCCGGCGTGAGTAATGAAGCCAGTTTGCTCCAGCCCACCAGTGCCCTGACGAACCCGTTGGCAACCGAAGTGCTCGTCCTCCAGTCGCGGCCCATTCTGGAAGAAGTAGTCTCGGAGCTCGATTTAAAAGATCCCTACACGGGGGGGCCAATGCCCGTTGGTGCGATTAGCAATAGCCTCCAAGCGGAAATTCTCACCCAAACGGATGTGATTCGCATCAGCTACACCTCCCAGCGCCCGAAAGAAACCGCTGATGTGGTGAATGCCTTGATGGAGGCCTACATTCGCCACAACATCCGCACAAACCGGGAGCAAGCGGAAAAAACGCGCACCTTTATTGAAGGGCAACTCCCCAAAGTGGAGCAGGAACTCTCAGAAGTAGAACAGTCTCTGCGGAACTTCAAGGAAAACAACGACATCAACTCGCTCCAGCAAGAGACGGGGCTCGTCACGGAGTCGCTGGTGACGCTAGAGAATCAAATTATTGCTCAACAGCGCGAGTTACTCCGACTGGATGCTCGTCTAGGGTTTCTCAACCAAGAACTGGGGTTAACCCCCCAAGAGGCGATCGCCGCCAACGCCCTCACCCAGTCCAGTGGGATTCAATCGGTCTATCAGCAACTCCAAACCGTAGAGCAAGAACTGGCCATCGAGCGCGCCCGCTTTACCGACCAAAACCCGAGCGTGCTGAGGCTCTTAGATCAAAAACAGCGTCTCGAAGCTCTGCTGGATGAGCGTATTGCCCGCGTTGCGGAACAAACGACCATCAGCGACTTGGGGGTTTTGGAAGCGGGGGCCCAAGAGCAGACCCTCCGGGATACCCTGGTTCAAGACAGCCTCTCCCGGATGGGAGCGCAAGAATCCCTGGCCGAACTGGAGTCGGAAGCCGAGCAATATCGACGTCGTGCCGAAGAACTCCCCCGTCTAGAGCAGCAACAGCGACAGTTGGAGCGTAAACTCCAGGCAGCACAGCTGACCTATGAGACGCTGTTGGCAGGGCTGCAAGAGGCGCGAGTCAAAGAAAACCAAGAAGTGGGCAATGCCCGGATTGTCTCCCAGGCAACCGTGCCGAGTGCGGCGGCGAATGCGGCTAAGTTGGTTTCCCTAGAACTGATTGCCGGCGGGATTTTAGGCAGTTGTCTGGGGCTCTCGATCGGGATGCTCCTCGAACTGCTCAACCGCTCCTTGCGCACAGAATACGAGGCCCGGAGCTTCTTTAAGAAATTCCCCGTTTTGGGGACCATTCCGGCTTGGAGCCCCGACGATTGGGAACTGGAAACCGATACCGAGCGCCAGCAGCCGGTGAATTTTGATTTACCCCTGCTGGAGTTGCCCATTGGCCCGGACAGCTTGCTCTACCCGGTCAGCGTGGCCTATCGTCGCCTGCAAACCAACCTCAAACTCCTCAATGGCGAGCGCCGCAATCGGATCATTGCCCTGACCAGTTCTGTGCCCAGTGAAGGCAAGTCAGCGACGGCCGCCAATCTAGCCTTGATGCTGGCGAGCTTGTCCCATCGGGTACTCCTCCTCGAAGCAGATCTCTCCGCACCTCAGCAGCATAAGATCTGGAAACTCAGCAATATCTGGGGCTTAAGCAATATCTTACAAGACCAGATTGTGCCGGAGCAGACGATCCAATCCGTCACGGAGAATCTGGATGTGCTCAGTGCTGGCGTGGGTTCACCGGGCGTGGTTGCCCTGCTCGATAGTGAGCGGATGGTCTCGACTGTCCGTCGTCTGGCGGAAATCTATGACTATGTAATTGTTGACTCTCCCTCCCTGTTGGTTGCTCCTGAGATTGTTTCGATCGGTCAGATTGCCGATGGACTGATCTTGACCGTCCGTCCGGGTGTGCTCAACAAGAATGACGCTGCCGCTGCCCAAGAAACCCTCAACAATACGGGGCTCGAAATTCTTGGCGTGATTCTCAATGGGGTGGTGAGCATTCCCCTGCGGACTCCCACCAATGAGACGGATGAGAAAGAGCCGGATACCTACATCACGGCCGTCGAAGCTGATGTGGCTGATGCCGCTGATGCCGATACCTTTACCGAAGAACCGGACGGGGCCGAAGCGGCGATCGCCGAACTGCAAGCCGGTCGCTACGAATACGAAGAAGACGATGCGGCCATCCTCGCTCAACTTCGCCGGGAAGCGGGTCTAGAAGAAGATTACGCCCCAGAGCCGGAACGCGCCAATCAACCCTATCGCTCCCGCTGGAGTAACCCCCTCGGCATTGATGAAGAGATGACCACTGCGGTAGAACCCGGACGCCCCAATGCCCCAACGGATCGGCCCACTGCTGTGAACCCCGCCCGCCGTACGTCCAATGCCGCAACCCTCGATCTTGAGGATGGAGAGACGGTTGTGGAGGTCAAAGCGACTGCGGTGAAGGGGAATGGTGTTAGCAATGGCGTCAGCAACGGTTCTAATTCTAGCCACAACCCCTCAAGCAATGGCTCAGAGTCGCCTGCTGAGAAACAAAAGAATACGAAACGCTGGCTCTCTGCCATTACTCGTCCGTGGGATGAGGAATAAGACGCCTAAGACGATTTCTCAGAATAGATTCCCAACTCATAATCGAGACGGTGCGTCGAGCATCCTACTACCGTGACACAGCTAAAATGGGGCAATAGAAT
>JBMYQW010000296.1:0-6428 GCA_049601735.1 Spirulinaceae cyanobacterium | reverse complement strand
GCAGTTTGATGGGGGGCGGATGCGGCAGCTGCCGCAGATGGAGCCGCAATCGGGGTGGCGGTGCTCATGCCGGTTTGGAACTCGACCCGGGCGGCCTTTAACTCGGCGAGCAGGTCGGGGTCTTTTCGCTCCTGCTTGGTCATGGAGCTGATCATCGCTTCGGTGCGCTTGAGCTGGCTTTCGCCCTTCTCCAGATCGGCATTGCTGAGTTTGTTCATGCCGGGGATCATCTTCAGCACTGAGCCAAAGGAGCCCATGTTTTTAATCAGGCGCATCTGCTTGACAAAATCATCGAAGTCGAAACGGGCTTCCATGATTTTTTCTTGCATCTGGGCCGCATCGGCCAGATCAAACTCTTCCTGGGCTTTTTCCACCAGGGAGAGGATATCGCCCATGTTGAGGATGCGCGAGGCCATGCGATCGGGGTAGAAGGGCTGGAGGGCTTCCACCTTTTCTCCCACACCCACGAACTTGATCGGCTGCCCGGAGATGCAGCGCACTGAGAGGGCAGCGCCGCCACGGCTGTCGCCGTCCATTTTGGTGAGGATCGCCCCGGTGATACCAATCTGCTCATGGAAGGTCTGGGTCAGGTTGGCGGCCTCCTGACCCGTCATCGCATCCACAACGAGCAAGGTGTCGTGGGGCTGCACCGTCTCTTTGATTTGGGCCAGTTCGCCCATCATGTCTTCGTCAATTTGCAGCCGCCCTGCGGTGTCGATGATCACCGTATCGATGCCCTGTTCCTGGGCCTGGGCGACACCTTGACGGGCGATCTCGATCGGGTTGGCATCGGAGCCCAGTTCAAAAACGGGCACGTCAATTTGGTTGCCGAGGGTAATGAGCTGATCGATCGCCGCCGGTCGATACACGTCTGTAGCAACCATCAGGCAACTGCGCTGTTCTTTGCGCAGGTGCAGGGCGAGTTTCGCGGTGGCGGTGGTTTTACCCGTGCCCTGCAAGCCGGCCATCAGAATAATTGTGGGGGCGGTCTCGGCTTGGGCCAGGGGCACATTGCTCTGACCCATGATTTCGATCAGCTCATCATGGACAATTTTGATGAACTGCTGATCGGGTCGCACGCCAGAGAGTACTTCTGCGCCGAGGGCTTTCGCCTCGACTTCTCTGACAAAGTCGCGTACCACCTGGAGGTTCACATCCGCTTCAAGGAGCGCCCGCCGCACTTCCTTGAGGGCCGGTTTGACATTGGCTTCGGTGATTTTGTCTTGGCCACGCAAAGACTTCCATGCATCTTCGAGGCGATCGGCAAGGGCATCAAACATAGGGTTAAAGGCAGAAAGTTACAAGCGGCGGCGGCGAAAGGTTGCCAAAGTTTTACCTTAACATCGCAGTGGTGGGGGAGGCGCTGAATCAGGACGGCCGCTGACGACGGATCTGCTGGATACCAAGACCGATGAGGCCGATCAAACTGGGCTAACTCGAAGATTCAGGAACAGCCGTGGCGGTCTGGGTAACGGGTTCAGGGGAGGGTAAGGGGGATTTTAGGACGGGTTGAGAAGGCTGCGATCGCATCGATGCCCGCCGCAGGGAAGTGACGCCCCCCCGTTCCGGGCGCATCGGTCAAACGCACATGATCAAAGCGAGTCGTCCTGATCCTGCGGATGGTACTGAAGCCCTTGCTTTGATCGGCTGAATTTGTCAGATAAAGCCCATAAACTCTCCTTAAGGGGAACCGCAACGCCAGTCAATGGGTAAAATGACTTCTAGTTTCGGGAGGGCCAGGCTCCAGACATGGTATGGTCTACCCGTTGATAGCATGATGGGGGTTGGTGTAGCCGATCGCTTGATAGGCGATCGAACCTGATTCGGTATAACTTTCGGTTGGCTACGGCAGTTGTGCCGCCAGCAGGTGATCGCATCGCCCCGACCAACCGTCAATCAACCCGGAATGGTGCTGCTTCCCTTTTTAGTTTGTGTAATCTGCGCTCTGTGGCGAACAATCTCACGATGAACAATCCCCAACGGCTTGGTCTTCTTTTTTTTAAAACAACGCTCTTATCACTCGTCGTGGCGGGAACTGGGATTGGGACGCTCTACGGGCTTGGACTCCAAGAACAAAAATCCCGCCTCAATGCCGAGCTAGAGCGGCGCTTGGCGGTCATTACCCAAGCGGCCGAGACGACGGAAGACCCAGCCACGCTCTTGCAGGCGGTGAAGCAAGATCTGGCGGACAAGCCCTTCCCTGAAGACTTGGGCACATTGCTGATCGGTCGCTCCGAGTCAGAAGATGTCAAGGTTTTACTCGCCGAACCCACAGAAACAGAAGACTTGGCCGCCCTGCGGCGAGCCGTTGCGGGAGACTCGGGTACTATTGGCCAGCCCTTGGGTAGAGACGCCTTGGCGGCCTACGCTGCGCTTGAAGAGCTGGACTGGGGTCTGGTCGTGCAGACATCCAAGGCAGTCTTTGCACGGCCCTACCTCAAAGCGGGGGCGATCGCAGCGATCGCCGCCGTCATCGCGGGCATTCTGGGAACCCTGATCTATCGCGTCGCCAGCGGTGCCGCCTTCCACAAACTCCAAGCCAGCGAGCAGCGTCACCGCCACATTGTGGATAACGCCGCCGAAGGCATCATCACAATCAACAACAATGCCGTTGTTGAAACCTTTAACCAAGCCGCCGAACAGATGTTTGGCTACAGTGCCAAGCAGGTGATCGGTCAAACGATCGACAGCATCATGCTAGCCTTTGCCGATGGCGAAGTAGAAAGCTCCCTCTTCGGCAAGAACACCAACCCCCCTGCTCCGGTCTCGGGCAGTGATGCGAAAACTGGCGACGCCAAGAGTAGTTCCATCCAAAAGCTACCCGCCGCGCCCCTGAGCCCGATGGTCAGTACGAAGCGGGAGTTGATGGGACAGCGCCAGGATGGCACGATCTTTCCGGTGGAATTGGCGATCTCCCGCTTGAACCAGGGGCAGATGAAGCGATTTTTGCTGCTGGTGCGCGATGTGAGCGATCGCAAACAGCTCGAAGACACCCTACGCAAGCGCACGGAAGAACTAGAACTCCGGGTCGAAGAGCGCACCAACCAACTCACCCATCTCAACGAAGAACTGCTCCACGAAATTGCCGAGCGCAACAACGCCGAAGAAAACCTCCAGGAAACGGAAAAACGTTTCCGCACCCTGTTTAACCAAGCCGAGGTGGGCATCATCCAAGCCACCAAAACCGGCCAGTTTGTCCAGGCGAACCCCAGCTTTTTAGACCTCACGGGGTACAGCGAAGCCGAATTACAAGAGCAAACCTTCCAGGACATCACCGACCCTGAAGACTTGGCCCATACCGTAACCCAGTTCCGACAACTGCTGGCGGGGGATATCCCGGAACTGGATGTTGAGCAGCGGTTTGTGCGGACCGATGGCAGCCGGGTTTGGGTGCAGATGAGCGGCTCGGTCGTGCGGGACTTGGTGGGGAATGTGGAATATTACATGGGCGTGGTGGCAGATATCAGCGATCGCGTCCAGGCCAAAGATCACCTCCTGGCCTCAGAATCGACCCTGACCAGCTTCTTCAACAGCACCAGCGCCATGATGGGTGTGGTGGAACTGGTGGACGACGACATTCGCCATATCACCGATAATATCGCTGCCAGTGACTTTTTCCGCCTCTCTCCCGTCACCCTGCGCAATCAGCTCGCCAGTGCTCTGGGGGTTCCCGCTGATGTGCGCCGCGACTGGGTGGATCATTGCCTCGAAAGTGCCCGTAAAGGCAGCGCCGTGCAGTTCACCTACAGTTACGAGCCGGACTTTGACAATGGTCAACCGGGTCGTCGCTGGTTTGAGGCGACGGTCTCACCGATTCCGGGGCTGCAACGCTTTGCCTACCGCGTGGAAGACATCACCGCGCAGCGCCAACAGGCGGACTCGTTGCAGCAGACCCAAGCCCAACTGGCAACCTCAACCACACAACTCGATGAACACCGTCAGAAGATGATCAAGCTGGCGGAGCTAAACGAATTCTTGCAGGCCAGCCGCACCCAAGAGGATGCGATCGATGCGATCACCGAGCTGGTTTCGCCGCTCTTTGCCGACTGTTCCGGGGCGGTCTATGTGCTCAATGGCACGGGTAATCTGGAGGCGATCACCCATTGGGGTGAGCATTTCAATAGCAAGCTGCTCTTTGCCCCCACCGATAGCTGGGCGATTCGTCGCGGCCGTGCCCATTGGGTGGATGCCGATCATCCCCGCCTGCTGAGTGAGCATATCCAACCCAATACCGAAATCATCGAGGCCCTGAGCATTCCCATGACCGCCCATGGCAAGCTCCAGGGGCTCCTCTACCTCACCTCCCCCACGCCAGGCATAATCAACGAGCCCCAGCGCAACTTTGCCCAGGCGGTGGCCGAGCAGCTCGGTGTTTCGCTGGCCAATGTGGGCTTGCGCACAGATCTCAAGTCCGACCCGGTGCATGATCTGCTCACCGGGCTCTTTAACCGCCGCTACTTTGAGGAAGCCCTAGAGCGGGAAGTCTACGGCGCAGCCCGTCAGTCCCGCAATCTGGGCGTGGTGCTCCTCGATATTGACCATTTCCGCCAATACAACAACACCTTTGGCCACGATGCGGGGGATACGGTGCTCAAGACTCTGGGCGGCTTTGTGCGGCGAACGCTCCACAGCAACGATATTGCGGCGCGTTACGGCGGTGAGGAGATTGCGGTGCTGCTGCCGGATCTTTCTAGGGATGAGGTGCAACTGCGGGCGGAGCAGTTGCTGGGCGGGGTGCAGCATCTGCACTTTGAGGGGGAAAATCAGACCCTCGATCCGATCACGGTTTCGATCGGCATTGCCCTGTTCCCGGAAAATGGCACGAATTGGGAAGCTCTCGTGCAGAGTGCAGAGATAGCGTTGAGTCGGGCAAAAGTTGAGGGGCGCGATCGTATTTGTACGGTGCAATCGTAAGCAGGTTCGGTTTTGCGGCTAGGGGCTGTCATTATTTAGACTTCAAACTCTGACTGTGACTGGCTTACAGCCCCTTTCCCTGTCTTTTGGGTCGGGCGTGCTCTCCCTTGTCCCTGCTCCGCACGAGCAAGGCTCTACAGGCTTCTGCGGTTAAATGATGACACTCCCTACATCCTGTTATACATAAACCATGGAAAAACTAGCATCTCAAGTTGCCGAAAAAATGCAAGTCCTCCCTAGCGAAAAACAACGAGAAGTTTTGGATTTTGTTGAATTCCTGGTTTCCAGAACAACAGTCCAATATGAAAACCGCTATAACGACTTTCAAATTTATCGAAAGCACCGTGATCAGGTTATTCCTACAATTATGCCCTAGAGAAGAATAGGTTCTATTCAAAAACAACATACCCTAACAATCTAGGGTCTGCGCCAACTCCCAGGAAGTAATTTGCCCACTATATTGCTGCCATTGCTGATGCTTGAGTTTGAGGTAGGCCGTGACGCAGGGCTCGCCCATGGCTTGGGCAAAGATTGGGTTCGCTTTAAGGGCTCGCAGGGCGTCGAGTAAATTCGCGGGTAAGGGCCGAGCTTTTTCGGGGGGCAGGGGGTCGGTATAGGTATTGTTATCGTTGCGATCGCCCGGATCGAGCTGTCGCTCAATGCCATCGAGCCCCGCCGCCACGATCGCCGCTGGCAACAGGTACGGGTTCGCCGCGCCATCCGCCAGACGTAGCTCAAAGCGTCCGACATCGGGAATCCGGATCGTATGGGTGCGATTGTTGCCGCTGTAGCTAATTGTATTCGGCGACCAGGTTGCGCCCGAAAGCGTCGCGGGGGCATTGATCCGCTTGTAGGAGTTCACGGTGGAATTGGCGAAGGCACAGAGCCCCCCGGCGGCTTCCAGCACGCCACCGATGAACTGGTAGCCCAGTTGAGAGAGCCCCAATTCCCCCGCCGCATCGGCAAAGAGGTTCGTCTCGCCCGTCTCATCCCAGACCGAGAGATGGGTATGGCAACCATTCCCGGTTAAATGGGCAAAGGGCTTGGGCATGAAGGTGGCCCGGAAGCCGTGTTTTTCGGCAATCGTCTTGACCATGTATTTAAAGAAGGCCTGGCGATCGGCCGTCACCAAGGCATCATCAAATGCCCAGTTCATCTCAAACTGACCGTTGGCATCTTCGTGGTCGTTTTGATAGGGTTGCCAACCGAGCGTAAGCATGGCGTCACAAATTTCGCCGATCACATCAAAGCGGCGCATCAGGGCCTGCTGGTCGTAGCAGGGCTTGGCCTGGCGATCGCGCCCATCCGAAATCTCATGCCCCTCAGCCGAGAGCAGAAAAAACTCACATTCCACCCCCGTTTTGATCCGGTAGCCTTTGGCTTGGGCCTGCTTCAGCACCCGCTTGAGCACCAAACGCGGCGTTTGCGCCAGGGGTTGACCATCCACTTGGTAGACATCTGCGGGTAGCCAGCCCACCTCCGGTTGCCAGGGCAGTTGGATCAGCCGTGCTGGG
>JBMYQW010000295.1:0-6455 GCA_049601735.1 Spirulinaceae cyanobacterium | reverse complement strand
GGAATGCTTTTTTCCTTGGAGTGCTCTAAAAGGTTTCAGAAGGCGACTGACGATTGATGTTTGGCAGGGTCTGAACCCGCTTGAGCGGGTTGTCGCTTTGAGCTTTGGGGTTTAGTCCTAGGCTCGCGGGGCTTGTGGGTTAGTCCCACACACCGCCAAGCGTTCAAACGCATGGCTCATAGCTCAAGCAGGCTAAAAGCCAGCTTTTTTCGTCTGCAAGCAATTCCTCAAAGCCTTTCATGACAAGGCTTGTAATAACTTTTTCCCAAAGATGGGTCTAGGGGTATGCCATCCTTCTTTCAACCGACAAACTCCCCTTGCAACGCTTTAATCTCGGCCCATTCCTGAGGGGTGAGAGGCTGTTCTACAAACTCTGCCACAAAACAGGTCGCAGCTGCCCTAGTCAAGGCGGTTGTAATCTGGGGAATTGGTGTAGAGACCAAAATATTCGGCGGCGCTTGACCAAAAACCTCAGTAAATAATGCCGGATCTGGGTTGAGGAGCATCGAGCCATGCTGAAGCACGGTTTGACCCTGACGGCGCTGGGCGCTGCCGATCCGTTTGCGCCCCTGGACATCTACCAAATCCGCACGGGTCGAGAGTCCGAAGCAGTTGGGAGATTTGATGTAAGCGCGATCGCCTGGGGCACTGCGCTGGGCGCAATCGCCTGGGGCACTGCGCTTGGCGCAATCGCGCCCGCCAAAACGCAACGCAACGCCCAGCTCGGCCCAGCCTTGGATCAAAAACTCACACAACGCTCGATAACTCTGCTCTCGGTTGCCCGGCGGTGCATTTGTCACGATCGCATAGGTCAGCTCTCCCTGGTGCAACACGCCGCGCCCACCGCTAGGGCGCTTCACTAAATCCACAGGCTGCCCTCGCCAGGTGAGCGATCGCCAATGGTCGGGAATATTCCGGCGCTGGCTGACGCCGAGGGAAATCGCCACGGGTTGCCAGGTACAAAAACGCAGGGTGGGCGGATGGTTGCCCTGTTGGTGCGATCGCCACAGCCAAGCATCGATCGCCATCTGCACTGCGCCAGGGGCTTCAAGCAAGGGAATCAGTCGCCAAGAGGTCACAAACATTACTCCAATTCCAGCAGTAAATCGACTAACTCGTAACCTACCTCCGGAATTAAGTCTGCCGCCGCATCACTACTATTCGTGAGCACAACAAATCCCACCTCGTATTCGGGAATCATGCCGATCACGCTCAAGAAATTATCAAAACTGCCTTCATGACTCAGGAGTTCAACGCTCTGATAGGTCTCCTGCTCCCAACCCATGGCATAGTCACCCCGGCGGGGATGCCAGGTCGCCGCGAGGTTCTCCGCCGAAACCACCCGCTCACCATTGGGCGCGATCCCGCCCTGCACCTGAGTGATTAGGTAAGCCGCCATATCGGTAATGCTGGCCTTGAGTCCTCCTGAAGGGGCCAAAATATCTCCATCAAAATCTTCTCGTTCAGCAATAACGAAGCGATCGCTCTCCCCAATGTAGGGCAGGGCCACATCCCCCGTCGCCTGAGCATCACTCCATTGCAAGACGGCATCATTCATGCCGATCGGGGTGAGAATCCAGTCTTCAAGCAGGATTTCATGGGCCGATTTCAGGGGCGCTCCGCTGCCCACCGCCGCCAAAGTGGTGAGATAGCCTGCCAAGGAGACGGCAACATTGCTGTATTCAAAGACTTCACCGGGCGAGTCCAATAGCTCAATTTTCTGTACCAGTTCAAACAACTCTGATACCGAGACCTGAGCTGTTGAGGCGTCATCGGGCATCAATTCCTCGACGGCATCCAGCTCATCACTAATGCCGCTGCGCATACTCAACAGATGACGCATCGTGACAGTTGCAGTGGCCTCTGGGTCGCTCAGTTCAAACTCGGGCGCAAAGGTGATGATGGGCTCATCCCAGGTGTAGAGACCGCGATCGACCGCGATCGCCGCCAGCATCGCCGTCATGGATTTATGGGTCGAGCCGATGTGAAACAGGGTATGGGGCGTGACGGGTAATTCCTGTTCTAGGTCTCGATAGCCTAGACCCTCCAGCAGCAAAATCTGGTCTTGGTAGACCAAGGCAACGGCAACCCCCGGAATTTCTAGCTCGCCTTGGGCCTCGGCAATAAAATCGGCGAAGGCGATTGCGCTCTGCGCAGTGCCAGGGGCAATCGCCAATTCTTCTCTGGCATCGCCAGCCAAGACCCGCTCATCACTGCCCGCAGATTCAGCCTGAGATTGGGGCGAAAAGACGGCACAGCTCCCGGCCAAATTTGCGATGAGCAAGCCCAGACCCAAAGCACGAGGCAAAGGATGAATCATGGACACCTAAAACTTTGATACCTAAAACTTCACGCCAGTTAAATTCGCACCCTTGAGGTCGATCCCAAATAGCTTGGCATCCCGCAGATCTGCTCGCCAGAGATTCCCGGCCTGTAAGCTACTCTCGATGAATTCAGCACGACGACAATTGGCGTGACAGAGATTCGCTTGATTTAAAAAACAGCCGCTCAAATGTGTTCCGACCAACGTAGCACCGACAAACAAAGCAGCCTCTAGAGCCGCGCCTTCAAAATTGGCATAGGACAAATCAGCACCGGAGAAATTCGCGCCTGCCAAGTGAGCATCGGCGAAATCTGCATCGTGTAAGTCTGCACCAATGAGGGATGCTCCGATGAGCTTGGCTTGATGGAAGGTTCCCCCCTGGCCACTCGCGCCAATCAAGTTCGCAGCAATTAAGTTGCTGTTACTCAATTGAGCATTGACAAGGTGACAGCAGATCAGTTCCGCTGCCCGTAAATTTGCAAACGTCAGATCGACTGCTTCTAGGTTGCATTCAATGAGCTGAACGCCTTTTAGGTCTGCCTCGCGGAAATTAGCAGAACGTAGATCAAGATGGCGAAAGTAACGCTGACCCATAGCATAGCGATGAAGAAACTCTTCTCGGCTACAAGGTTGGTTGCGATCGCACCCGGAATAATGATAATCACTCATCTGTCTTCGTCCTGAAACGTCTTGTACTCTCCATCATGCCATTAATTGTCAATCGCTAAAATCAGCGACATTGTTGATCCAGATCAATGCCGTCAGAGATCTAGGGACTGTCATTCATTTAGATTTCAAATTATTACTATGTTTAGCTGACAGTCCCTTTTTCTATTTTTGGGTTCGGGCGCTCTATCGCTTGTCCCATCAGACTTCTGGGGGTAACTAATGACACGACCTAGAACAAGAGTGTCATTATTCTTTTGTAAAAAAATATTAAGACTGATGGGTAATATACCCTAGCTTAGTGTGGAGAGCGGGAGCTGACTCCGTAGCCCTGTTACATAACGTAAGTTACGAACTATGAACTGATGGAACAGGACGGTCTGGCTTTTCTCTAGAATCCATATTAATCACACAACAAGGTGAATTGTTGGATTGAGTTTGGTTGTGTGAACTGGGGCTAGCATTATTTGAATTTCAAGCCCTTGCTATACCTAGCCTTCAGTCCCTTTGCCTGTTTTGATGTCGGGCGCTCTATCGTCGGTTCCTGCTCCGCACGAGCGAAGCTCTACAGTCTGCTGAAGTTAATCAATGACAGGGTTCAAATCTCCTTGCATCAAGTCTCCAGCAGATAAATATCCTCAAACGCTAGAGCTTCAAACATCTGTGAAATGAAATTTTTGCGTCAATTTTGCAAGCGTTTTTATCTGGATCTGTGTTGTGAACATTTTCACTATTCCTGATTTCAAAAACTCATGAAAGAGCTTTTACTCATTATTTTGATATGTGGCATTGCCTATGCCGCTTGGTCACTCTGGCAAGAACAACAAGGCAACAGAGGAACGGGAGAAAGAGTTCATCCTGACCTGCTCAGAGCAGCGGGCGGTAATCGAGGTCTGGCGAAACGAACGTTAAACTATTTGCGTCAGAAGTATCCGGACAAGTCGGAACAATGGTGTCGAGAAAAAGCGATTTATGATCTCTACCGTGATCATGGTTCACCCAGTAACACGGGACGGTTTCAACGGCGTGCGTCTTCCATGAGCCGCCGCGAATTGAAAGAAAATCTCTGGATCGCTGGTTTGGCGCTTTGGGTCTCCCATTCATTTCTGTCTCTCATCGATCGCTTTCGTCCTTAGGGGCTTATTGTCAGAATGGCAAATTTGTTACTCATGAATCGTTACGCCTTCCCCTAAGAGTATTCCAAGGAAAAAAACGTTCCAGAAATGAGCGTTATCGGTGGCGGGCAAGATGCCCGCGCTACTGAATTTTCGAGGATTAACCGTAGCGAAGGCGTCTCGCCTGCCTTGGAATAATTATTTTCAAGGAGTACTCTAAAGCGTCCCCGCCGCGATCGCATTCTGGGCCGCCGCTGTACCCAAAAAGCCCAAAAACGCTTTAACCGCGTCACTCGCAGGCTCTTGGTAAACATAAACCAACTGCCGCTGGTAAAGATAGTTGGGTTGTTCGGGGAAAACATTGTTAACGGGCAGCGTCCGCACCGTGCTCTGCTCGGCAACCTGGTTATAGGTGGCATAGCCGATGCCATCGTTGCCCAGTTGTTGCAGCATTCCCGTGGTTTCATCTCGCTCTAGGGTCGTGACACCAGGGCCAGTCACCGCTTGACCATCCAGGGCTAGCTCCGTAAAGGCGGCATAGGTTCCACTCACGGGGGGACGGTTGATCACTCGAATCGACAGATTCTCCCCGCCGACCGCTGACCAGTTGGTAATTTGCCCCGTGAAAATCCCCGCCACTTGCTCGGGGGTGAGCGAGCCCCGGAAGGCATTGTCCTTGCCGACGACGAGGGCAATTTGATCGGGGGCAACGACCACGGTTTTCAGTCCGGCGTTAGCCTCTTCGGGCTTGAGCGGGCGTGAACTCGCCGCAATATCGACTGTGCCTGCGATTAAGGCTTCAATCCCCGAGCTACTGCCCTGGGCGGCGAGTTCTACCCGGGTTCCCGGAAACTGGGTTTCAAAACTCTCCTTAAGCGCCACATTGATCTGGGCCATGCTCGTCGAGCCATCAATGAATACCTGGGTTCCCGATGCCACCTGGGTGGGGCTGGGAAAGGGGGAGTTGGGGGCGGCTCCAGAATTAGGGGCGACAGCAGGGGGAGCGTCTGTGGCGGCTGACGTTTGATTTGAGCCTGGATTTTGCGCCGCCGTATCGTCAGCATTATCTGTGCCGATCGAAACATCGACGCCATTGATATTAATAGCGCGTTTGGGGCCAGACAACAGCCAAAAGCCGCCCCCTAGAATGCCACCTGTGACGAGCAACGTCAGAATCAACGAAGCATTGTTTTTGTTCTGTGTCATTGCGTTAGACCGCTGAACTCCATCAGCAAGATTGCAACTCTATAGCAGCGATATCGGTGGTTAGGACATTTGGCGATCGCTGAAATCCTCAACTGGTGGGCATTACCTAGGCAGTTCATTCTGCCACTTTTCAGCCCGATCAATCTCATGCAAAAACCGTGGCGGGCAAGATGCCCGCGCTACCAGATTTCCCGTAGCACAGGCGTCCCGCCTGCCAGCACGGAAGAGGCATGAATTTTTCTGGGGAAAACCCCTCAAAGTCAACAGCCTAGACATTACCCACCCTACGCGATGTCCTAAACGGGTTTCCCCTTGCTATGGATTTCTCCTGGAGCATTTTGTTCTTTGATGCTTAGAGCAATTTACTCAGCGGCGATCGCACTTTTCGCTTCTGGCGCACCCAAAAAGCCCAAAAATGCCTTGGCCGCATCGCTAGCCGGATCTTGATAGACATAGAGCAACTGGCGCTCGAACGGATAGCTAGCATCACCGGGAAACACATTGTCAACGGGGAGCGTCCGCACCGTGGCTTGATCCACCACTTGGCTGTAGGTGGCATAGCCAATACCATCCGTACCCAGTTGCTGGAGCATTCCGGTGGTTTCGTCTCGCTCTAGGGTCGTGACGCCGGGGCCAGTGACATCCTGGCCATTGAGCACCATCTCTTTAAAGGAGCTATAGGTGCCGCTGACCGTTGGACGATTGATCACCCGGATCGGGGCATCTTCACCCCCCAATTCTGACCAGTTGGTGATGTTGCCCGTGAAAATATCCGCAACCTGCTGGGCAGTCAGGGAGCCTTTGAAGGGGTTATCTTTCCCAACCACGAGGGCAATTTGGTCGGGCGCGACGGCAACGGTCTGTAAACCCGCCGAGGCTTCTTCAGGATTGAGGGCTCGGGAGGTTGCCGCGACATCCACATCCCCCGCGATCAGGGCTTCGATGCCGTTGCTGCTGCCTGTGGCCGCAATTTCAACCCGTGTGCCAGAATACTTGCTCTCGAAACTCTCTTTGAGGGCGGCGTTGATCTGCGCCATGCTCGTGGAGCCATCAATGGACTGCGAACTGCAACCGCGGCCAAAAGTTCCTGCTCTTCATGTGATAATTGTTGTCTTAGTCCGTTCACGTCACCTATATTTGATCCG
>JBMYQW010000294.1:0-6457 GCA_049601735.1 Spirulinaceae cyanobacterium | reverse complement strand
GTAGACACTTCATCTAAGCCGTCAAGCAGTAACAACAATTGCCATTCTTTTAGCTTTTGCTTAACAAAAAACTTGGGATTTGAGAAGTCAAATTTTTCTAGGGAATCCTCTAGTCTTGAGATTATGTACTCTTTGTTGATGTCCGCCCCTTCCAAAGTATTTAGTTCTAATAAAATTGGAATCGGCTCACCTGGAATATTTAATTTCTTCTTATCACCATGCGTGAATGCAATATGCTTGAGTAAAACCGACTTTCCTGAACCAGGTTCACCAATCACTAATACCCGCCTAAATTGGCGACGCATCGCTTCATATATATCCAACTCGCCAATTCGACTCTTTTGAATATTTGCCTCCTGATCAATGCTTTGCTCAATTCCCATTCTCAGAGGAACATAGACTTTTGACATTTCTAGGTGGATATTGTCTGTATCCATGAATGGTGTATTTAATTTATTTAGCTTTTCTTGCAGAGTATCCTGGTATTTCTCTAATGGTTTTTTCCACTGCGATGAAATTCCAAAAAATACAAGAACCTGGTAAATCCTATTCCAGTAGAAGTTCCAGGCCGGAGTGCTTTTTGCAAATTTAATGAACTCGTCTAAAAATATTTTTTCTGTTGCCTTTGTTAAAAGCACTCCTATGAATGCCCCAAAAGAGAGGACGGGAATAAAAAAAGAATGTTCGATGAATGGAAATTGCTCTTTAAATAGTTCCCTTAGCTCCAATGGGAGATCATTCTCCTGATCATCACCAGGAGAAGTAGTAGCCAAGCTAGTTGTAGAATCGTTGGCACTAGACTGTTCTTGCTGTGTGCTTTTCTGGAGAAAAACATTATGGTTCATGTTCCAGTAACCTTCTGCCCAACCTGGCTCGAAATGCAGCACGATCGCCGCCATCACTGCCACCACAAACAACCAAACCTTGCCGTTTTGCCAAATATTTTTCATTCGTTGACGCATCCTGAAAAAGCCTCACAACTGGGTATTGTGCAATGTGGGCCGTTACAATATACGCTTGACTGATGCGATCGCACCGACCTGGTTTTAACTCTTCACTGTTCTAGCCCAGGCCTTCTGAAATGTCTAACGAGACCCACAACTGTTGAGATGTCTGCCTGATATCATAGCCAGACAGCTTGTCAGGGTTAATGATGAACCTTTTGCCAGAACGCGCCTATTGGTTGGCCTGGTCACGAATTAACGGCGTTGGCCCCTTACTCGTCCAGCGGTTACACCAACAGTTTGGGCAGCTCTCAGGGGCATGGCAGGCATCCCTAAACGATTTGCAAACTGTCGAAGGCATTGGCCCCAAGCTCACAGAAGCGATCGCCGCCCAACGCCCCCAGCTCAATCCTGAAGCCCTACTCGACGACCTCGAAGCGAAAAATATTCACTTCTGGACGCCCCTTGATGCGGACTATCCGCGCCTGCTGACCGAGATTCCTAGCCTGCCGCCCGTGCTCTATTACCGGGGTCAGGTTGATGCCGACGAACTCTCCGGTCGCACGCCGACCGTGGGGATGGTGGGGACGCGTAACGCTAGTGACTACGGACGACGCTGGACCAACCGCATTAGCGATGCCCTGGCCCAGCACGGCTTTACGGTGGTTTCCGGTTTGGCGTTGGGTATCGATGCGATCGCCCACACGGCCTGCCTCAAAGCCGGAGGGCGGACGATCGCCGTCCTCGGCACGGGGGTGGATGTGGTCTATCCGCGCCAAAACCAAAAGCTCTACGAGCAAATCTTGGAGCAGGGTTTAATCCTCAGTGACTACCCACCGGGCACAAAGCCCACCAGCCATAACTTCCCGCCGCGCAATCGCATTATTGCTGGGTTGAGCCGCGCCATCCTGGTGATGGAAGCCTCGGCACGCTCCGGGGCGCTCATTACCGCCCGCTACGCCAACGAGTTCAACCGCGACCTCTTTGCCCTGCCCGGTTCCCTGGACAACCCCCAGGCGATCGGCTGCTTGAAACTGGCTAACCAAGGCGCACAGATGATCCTTAGTCCGGCTCAACTGCTGGAATCTTTGGGGGAAATTCCCCACCTTGACCCCACCCCCAACACCCCACCCCCGGATCTCCCAGAGCCGTTGTTGCAGATTTGGCAGGTGATTGGTCGGGAAGCTACTGCCTTTGAGCGCATTGTGCAAACGACGGGTCAAACGGCTCCGGAGGTGATGAGTGCCCTGACGCAGCTTGAACTCATGAGTCTGGTGACGCAATTGCCGGGGCAGCAATATCGTCAGGGGGGATAATGGCTGCATTTGTGCAACCACGTATGACATCTCATCTGTGCGGTGGCCAACCCAAATGGGCGATAGAGGATCTGTTAACCCCATACTGTCCCCATCTATCCGGTTCTCTTTTTTGGAGAGGCTTTGCCAACGACTCTGCTCAACCGACTCATCCTGGCGTTGAGCAACGTTGAAAGGGGATCTGATTACTTCGCCAGTCCCTAGGGGTAGAGAACCATTGTTTTAGAATGGATGGCTGATTATCTCTGCGATCGCCCTTCTCTTTTGCCCCCATGCCTGATTCCCCTACACCGCAGCCCCAAGCCGTTGTCCTGCTCTCCGGCGGTCTCGACTCAGCCACAGTGGCTGCCCAAGCCCAAGCCGATGGCTACACCGTCATTGCCCTCTCCTTTCGCTATGGGCAGCGCCACGCGCGAGAGTTGGACGCGGCTCGGGAGATTGCCCAGCATCTCGGGGTTACATCCCATTACATCGTGGATGTGAACTTGGCCCAATGGGGGGGCTCGGCCTTGACCGATCGCGCCCAAGCCTTACCCCAAAGCGGGGTTATGCCCGATGTAATCCCCTCAACCTACGTGCCCGGACGCAACACGGTCTTCATTGCCCTGGCCCTCTCCTTGGCGGAGGCCCAAGGGGCAGAAGCGATTTATCTGGGCATCAATGCCGTGGACTATTCCGGCTACCCCGACTGTCGGCCTGAATATCTGGCGGCCTACCAAGACTTGGCCAATCTGTCCTCCAAGGTGGGGGTGGAAGGTCACGCCATTCAACTGATGGCCCCGCTGGTCGAGGATACTAAAGTAGATATCGTGCACCGGGCGGTACGCCTGGGTGTGCCGATCGCCCAAACCTGGTCTTGCTACGCGGGCCAGGCTGAACCCTGTGGGCGTTGTGATTCCTGCCGCATCCGCGATCGCGCCCTGATTGCAGCGGGTTATCCGGAATTAGCGACTGGGGAAGGAAAAGAATGATTAACTCAATGGCCCATGACTGACCGACTGACCCCCTCCCGACTTGCTGCTGCGATGTCTAAAGTGCTTCTGGTTGAAGATGATCCGACCAACCGTTTGATTTTCAAGCGCATTCTGACCAAGCTCGGTCAGCTCGAAGTGCATTGCACTGATGATGTGGATGAAGTGTTGCAGTCGGCCCATTCGGGACAGGTTGATCTCATTTTGATGGATGTCGGTCTGCCCAACAGCTATCACCAAGGCCAACCCACCAACGGTCTACAAATCACCCAAATCCTGAAGGCAAATCCCCAGACCTCTCATCTTCCTGTGGTGCTGGTGACAGCGTTTACGATGCCGGGCGATCGGGAGAAGTTTCTCAAAACGAGCGGGGCCGATGGCTATATTGGCAAGCCAATTGTCGATCAGCAGGCTTTTGTGGATGAGGTGATTACATTTCTCAGCCCGTCGCTGGAGAATTAGGGCGCGTCATCACCGTCTGCCAAACCGCATTCAGTGTGGCAGACAGGGATTAATGGTTTGAGGGGGTGGACGAAATCTTACGCGGGATTTTTGCCTAGCGGCCGCCAAGATGTCCGCGCTACGGATGAATTCACCGAAAAACCGTAGCACAGGCGTCTCGCCTGCCTTGGGAAATGATTTTCAAGGCGTATTCTAGGACGACAGAAACTCTCGCATCTCAGGCAAATCAAAGAATTGCACCGTATCTTCGAGCAGACGCTCACCCCAGAGATTGAGCTTCAGAAACTCTAGATCAGCGTAGTTGGGGTCAAGGCTCAAGGCCCGCTGGGCAATTTCGATCGCCTCGGGTAGTTGACCCTGGCGGTAGCGGGCAATGGCGATCGCTAACATGGGCTCGGCGGCCTGGGCATCCACTTCCAGAGAGGCTTCCCATTGGGACACAGCCGCATCGAGCTGGCCCTGTTCGTATTGAACGAGGCCAATGTTATTGATCGCGGGCCAAAACTTTTCCTCTAGGTCGATCGCTTGTTGATAGGCGGCGATCGCTTCGCTATAGTTGCGCAGTTGATAATCTGTATTGCCCAGATCAAACCAAGCCTCGGCGGAGTCGTCTTCCTGGGCCAGACCTTCTACAAAAGCATCACGGGCTTTGAGATACTGCTCGTCTTGAAAGTAAGCCGAGCCCAGCATGAATAGTAAGCTGGGGCGATCTTCCGTTGCATCCGGCGGCACGAGGCTCAAGGCCCGTTCGAGCACCTCAATCCCCTCGCCCACCTCCTCTTGCTGGACGTAGAGGCTGCCCAGCAAAAACCAGGTGCGGAAGTCTTGGGGCGCTAGCTGCGTCGCCAGCTTGATGCGCGGCAGGGCTAGGGCATATTGTTCAAAGCGCAACAACTGGACGGCATCCTGGAGCAGAACTTCTCCCTGCGCTTCTAAGGTGGGATTATCCAGCTCTAGGGTATAGGGCAAGAGAGCTTGGCTTGTGGCAGGCAGGACGAAACTCTGCCAGGTTCCGGCAGTGGTGGCGGCGATCGCCGCCCAAGACAAGAGCCAACGAGAGCGGAATAGGCGGCGGAGCGTCAGCTTGCCTGGGAATAGATTGCGCTGAAACGGATGGCTGAGGCTTGCAGTGTGTTGAGGTGCAGTTCGTTGAGGCACGGTATCGTCTAGAAATAGAGTTGTTGGCGTTGTCGTGATCTTAATTTAATTTACACTAGGCAGAGAACTGGCATCTGAGCCGGAATTACCGCAAAGAATCAGGCGCTCTCCACTAGCTCAAAATTACCTGGCTCAAAATTATCCAGCTCAGACTCGCCCATAACCGAATCCCAGCTCGACAAACCGATGGCTCTGCCCCGCTTTTTGAACCCCCGTAACCCCATTCTCTGGATCACCGGTCTTGTGACGGGTGGCATCGTGGTCATTGGCGTCACCACCTACAATGCCTTTTTTGGCCCGGCCGCCACAATCTTGGAAGACTACACCGTTCCCGTCGAATTGGAGTCGCTCCAAGTCCGCGTCGATGCCAGCGGTACGATCGTGCCCGTGCGCAGCGTCAACATCAGTCCTAACGAAGCGGGCCAATTGCAACAGTTGCTTGTGGATCAAGGCGTGTCGGTTGAGCAGGGTCAGCGTCTGGCAATCATGAAAAACGATGATATTCTCACCCAAGGCAGACAGTCAGAAGCCCGCTATCGCCAAGCAGTTGCCGATTTCCAGGTGACTCAGGAGCGTCTCACTCTTAATCTGGCCCAAGCTCAGGCCCGAGTCGATGCTGCCCAAGCTCGTTTTGCCCAGGCCCAGGCGCGGCAACCCAGCGAATTAGCCCAAGCGGCTGCGGATTTTCAAGCCGCTCAAGAACGCCATGAAAATGCCAAACTACGGTTTGAGCGATATAAAGCCCCGACTGCGGAAATGGCGATCTCACAAAATGAATTTGATGATGTTGAGCTAGAGTTGCGTAATGCTCAAGCTGCTCTGACCGACGCAGAAGCTGCTCTATTGCGAGAGCAGCGGACGCGGAACCCTGAGTTGGGAGAATTGGCGGCCAATGCCCGCGAAGCCAATGCAGAACTGGCCGAAGTTCAACGTACTGGCCAAGCCGAACTCGCAAGCCGCGAAGCAGCTGTTGCTTTAGCCGCAGCCCAAGTGCAAGAGGTTCAGGTCAATCTGCAAGATACGCTCATCACCGCTCCATTTGATGGCACCATTACTCAGAAATACGCAACGCCGGGGGCGTTTGTCACGCCGACCACCTCTGGCTCGGGCGATGCGGCGGCTTCAGCAACCTCAATTTTGGCGCTGGCCAGCGGTCTGGAAGTGCTGGCCAAAATTCCAGAGATTGATGTGGTCAATGTGCAACCGGGCCAATTTGTTGAGATTACGGCCGATGCCTACCCAGATCAGACCTTTCGCGGTCGAGTCCGTCTGTTGGCCCCGGAGGCAATCGTGGAAGAAAATGTCACCTCGTTTGAGGTCAGAATTTTGCTCGACCCCGAGGCCCTGCAACAAATTCAACTCCTGCCGGGGATGAATGTGGATGTGGAGTTTTTAGGGCGCGATCTGGGTCGGAGTCTGGTCGTGCCGACGGTGGCGATCGTCACGGAAGAGGGCGAGAAAGGGGTTTTGGTGGCCGACGCGGGCAATCGCCCCGAGTTTCGTCCAGTCCAACTCGGCGTCACGGTGGATGATAAAACCCAGATTTTGGAAGGCTTGGAGCCGAGCGATCGCGTCTTTATTGATCTGCCGGAGCAATATCAAGATC
>JBMYQW010000293.1:0-6489 GCA_049601735.1 Spirulinaceae cyanobacterium | reverse complement strand
TGAGTGCTGCGAGGATCACCGCATTGCTACTGTGGACGCAGACTTCGGCTAGCAAATGACAATGGGCTTCAGCCAATGTTGGCTTACGCTGCTGAAGAATATTGGCCAAAAAGCGAATCGCATCCTGGGTCATGCTCTCATCGATCGCCTGGAAAATTTGCGGCGCGAGGTAGAACTGCACAAACACGACCCGTGAGATCGGCTCCGTAAAGAGTTCCACAGCGGCTTGAACCAGACCATGCATCATCTCTCGCAAGGGCAACTGCATCAACTTTGCCAGCTCCATCTGAGCCCAAAAGGCTTGCACCCGCTCCGTATGGCGCAGCTCCATGGCCTTAAAAATGGCGGCTTTATCAGGGAAGAACTGATAGAGCGAGCCGATCGCCGTTTCAGCCCGTGCCGCAATCATGTGGGTGGTGGCCGCCTCATAACCGACCTCTTCAAATACCGCCGCAGCGGCCCTCAAAATTTTTTCCACGCGCGCCTTGCCCCGCTGCTGCTTGGGCTGACGTCGGAGATGTTTTGAGGCTGGGTCTAATTGTGAATCTGAGGGTGATGGGCTTGACGAATGTGAAACTTCTGTCATATTTTAAAATGCGACATTTCTTTCATAACTTTATCCCTCGGGAGGACATCATGCGATCGATGCTCACGGGTGCGCCTTGGCTCTTGGCGCACAAATCCATGTTGGCGGTCAATCAGCCACAAAAGGTGACGCTGTATGGCAAAGACTATGTGCTCTGGAAAGATACTAATGCTGCGGTTCACGCCTTGTTGAACAATTGCCCACACATGGGGGCAATGCTCTCGGCAGGCTGGTGCGCAGGAAAAAGTAATGGTACGAGTGCCGTGGTCTGCCCGTTTCATGCGCTGGCCTTTGATGCCGAGGGCTGTACGGTGCTGCCGGGCTCGGGAAAGAAAACCCAACCTCTGCTTGAGCCACTAGAACTTGTGGTTCAGGGGGACTTGATTTGGTCCTATGGCGGCCATGAACCGAAAGTTCCCATCCCCACGCTGCTCAATGATATTGCTGTTGAGTATGACTTTATCGGGGTGACGGGCGATCGCAGCGTTCCCACCAACTTACTCTCAATGCTGCTGAATATGCATGATTACAATCATCAAAATGGCACGCACCGCAGCCTATTTGAAATCACCGAGGTACAGTTCAAGCAGTTTATTGACGAGGGTCATCAGTCCCATGCCTATTACGATATGCCGAGAACCGAACCCAAATTAGCGGATGTCTTGGGTAATCCCGCATTACTTGCCCTCCCTAAAGTCCTGACTGCGCATCTAGAAAACATCTTTCCGAGCCTGGTCGTGTTTCACGGGGAATCACCGCTGGCAACCCTGAAGCAATGTCACCTGTTTATTCCTGAAGCCGAAAATCGAACGCGCACCTATGTGTTGATGTTTATGCAGGCGCACAATGCGATCGCCCATTTACTCAAGCCCAACTTTCTCAAGCTAGCTGATGTGGTGGTCAAGCAAGATGCAGATATTTTGGGCAAGATTTATCCAGAGACACCCCAGAAAATCAAGCTCAATAATGAGGTGGGTATGGATTGGGTGAGACGGAATTTTACCAGTTTCCCGGAGGTCGTTGCGCCAAATTTATCGAAGTAATGTTGTGTGATGGACAACGCCCACCACAAGGCAGTTTTGGCGATCGCCTTTGGCAGTGTGCTCCAGCGCAATCGCGGGATTATCGATTTATACTGAATCCGAATTGTATGGGCAGAGATATAGTGACATCCCCGTGCTCTCACCCAACCCTCTCCCAACTTGGGAGAGGGCTTTTCATTTGATCTTGTGTCTATGCTATCTGGATTTCGTATTCGTTTCTTAAGTTCCATAAGCCAGCTAATTCGGAACTCGCTTGAACGGGTTTAAGCGATGAGCCTCCCGGCATTCAGTGCCATGCAGATGTCGTGGATATCCCGCCGCCCCTTGAGTTTCAGCCAGCCCATGGGCCACAATAGAATGCCATTGCCTTACCCTTGCTGTTTTCTTTTGTAACCTAAACCCCTAATGCCCTCTGCCGAGCCGTCCAACGCCGCCAACGAAAACCCGATTCGTCTGCCCCGCACCAGTGAATCGGAGACGCTCAAGCGCATTCGCCACACCGCCTCCCATGTCATGGCGATGGCGGTGCAGAAGCTTTTTCCGACGGCACAGGTGACGATCGGCCCCTGGACAGAAACGGGCTTTTATTACGACTTTGACAATCCTGAGCCCTTCACAGAGCAAGATCTCAAGGCCATCAAGAAAGAGATGGACAAGATCATTAAAAAGAAGCTGCCCGTGGTGCGAGAAGTCGTGACCCGCGAGGATGCCCAGCAACGCATTGAGCAAATTCAGGAGCCCTACAAGCTCGAAATCCTCAACGACATGATCAAGGGCGACCCGATTACGCTCTACCACTTGGGCGAAGAATGGTGGGATCTCTGTGCCGGGCCCCATGTGGAAAATACCAGCGAGTTGAACCCGAAGGCGATCGCCCTCGAAACGGTGGCGGGAGCCTATTGGCGTGGGGATGAAAAGCGTCAGCAGCTCCAGCGCATCTATGCCACGGCTTGGGAAACGCCGGAGCAACTCAAGGAATATAAACGCCGCAAGCAAGAAGCCCTTAAACGCGACCATCGCAAATTGGGCAAGGAGCTGGGGCTATTTGTCTTCTCTGACCCGGTGGGGCCGGGGCTACCGCTCTGGACCCCCAAAGGCACGATCGTGCGATCGCTCCTGGAGAACTTCCTCAAAGCCGAGCAGACCAAACGGGGTTATCAGGGCGTTGTCACTCCTCATATTGCCCGCACCGACTTGTTCAAAATTTCCGGCCATTGGGACAACTATAAAGAAGATATGTTCCCGATGATGGCGGATGATGAGGCCGATCGCGCCGCCGAGCAGGGCTTTGTGATGAAGCCGATGAACTGCCCCTTTCATATCCAGATTTATAAGAGTGAACTCCGCTCTTACCGCGAGTTACCGCTACGCTTGGCGGAGTTTGGCACGGTCTATCGCTATGAGCAGTCGGGGGAACTCGGTGGCTTGACGCGGGTGCGCGGCTTTACGGTGGATGATTCTCACCTGTTTGTGACCCCCGACCAATTGGAAGCGGAATTCCTCAAGGTGGTGGATCTGATCTTGACCGTGTTTGAGAAGCTCAAACTCAAAAACTTCCGGGCCCGGTTGAGTTTCCGTGACCCCGAATCGGACAAATACATCGGTGGGGATGAGATTTGGAACAAGGCCGAGAATGCGATTCGTCAGGCGGTAACGCATCTTGGCATGGAATACTTTGAAGCCCCTGGCGAGGCAGCGTTCTACGGGCCAAAGCTGGACTTTATTTTCCGGGATGTGCTGGAGCGAGAATGGCAACTTGGAACCGTTCAGGTGGACTACAACCTGCCGAACCGCTTTGAGCTGGAATATGTGGCCGAAGCGGGCGATCGCCAGCGCCCGGTGATGATCCATCGCGCCCCCTTTGGTTCGCTGGAGCGCCTGATCGGCATCTTGATCGAAGAATATGCGGGTGACTTCCCCCTTTGGCTGGCTCCGGTACAGGTGCGGCTCCTCTGCGTGAGTGATGACTTTGTGTCCTATGCCCAACAGGTGGTGGAACAGCTCGTGGCACAGGGTATCCGGGCCGAGGTGGGCACAGGGGAACGGCTCGGCAAGCTGGTGCGCCTGGCCGAGAAGCAAAAAATCCCGGTGATGGCGGTGGTCGGTGCTCAGGAGCAAGAGAACCAAACCCTGAGTATTCGCACCCGTGCGGCGGGGGAATTGGGGGCGATCGCTGCCGCTGAAGTGGTTGAACGATTAGCCAAAGCAAACCGCGATCGCGTGGATTTTTAGGGCAATACTTTAACCGGATTTTAACGGGAAAAGGAGGCGATTTTTAATGCCAGGGGGCGATCGTTTTCGTTAAAATCAGGATACAGAAAACCACCCATAAATTTCAATTATTAAAGAGCCCCATCAAAGAACCATGAGTGTATCCCACCTCTCCAATTCTGCTGCCTCGATCGCCGAGGATCTGCCCACCAACGCCACCGTCCCCACCGCTGATCTCCTCGACTACAGCAATTGGTCTGCTCTGGTGCGTCAGCAGATGCTCAAAGCCCTGCAACGCCGCCAGCAAGAATGTTCTTAGCGTTTAGTGCTGCGCCCCTAACGGCGGCTGAGTACCTGCCAAGCAATGAAGGTGGCAAACCCTAGATAACCCGCGATCGCTAGCCAGTCGAGCCAAGCAGTGGAATTTTCATACATCTTTGATGTACTGTCCCTCACTCCACAAAGCAGCGGGGATCGTCCTCAATCGTAAAGTCTGTGTCTTCTCCTGCAAAAGGCACATCCTTGAAGCAGCCTAAGCCTTGCGACTCCAGCAGGTTTGCCCAGACGTCTGGTCGGGATTGGCGGAGTTGAGCGGTGAGGTGTAACGTTTCGCTCCAGAGCTGGCGATCGGCGTAGCGTTGGGCCGTTTGCACGAGCATTGAAGTATTCAATCCAACTCCATCGGGGAAGGCTGCGTTCTCATCTGAAACAGTGACGAGCCCTTCTACTGTGCTATAGACCGACGCCCAATCATTCTCACCACAGCCAAAACTCAGTGACCATACGTAAGTTTCGCCCGGTTCGAGTTGTAGATCGTCAATGGTTAAAGACACCAGCCTGGGCCCGGCTTGGAGGTCAGGGGGCAGCGCGATCGCATCATTGAAATACACTTCTTGGTAACGAAACTTATTTTCCGTACCAGGAACCGGGATACGCCGATCAACAATCACCTCCGCAAATGTCGTGCGCAGCTCCGGCATATAAACCACTAAGCGCAATGTGCCGTCGCCCGAGGTAATCACATTCCCCTCGGGAGCAATTACAGTGACTGGTGTGACACGCTCGTCTTGGTCAAGCTGACCGTTGTCATTAAAGTCGTAGCTTTCCGTGATGCAGTCGTGTATGCAACGCTTGGGCGCAGCGGCTGCCGAGCGATGGGGCGCAAACCCGCCTGCTGGAGAGGCGGGAAATTCAACGGCTTGGCTCGGGAAGGGCAAGAAAACCACCCCGCTCAGGGTGAGTCCGGTGAGGTGGAGCCGAATCGTTTTGAAAATTTTCGACAGGTTCATGGCAGTCAGCGAGGGTGTGTCATCAATTAACGTCAGAAGATTTGGGAGACAAGCAATATAGGCCCGCCCCAACCCAATCAACCAGCGACTATCAGCAAAACAAATAGTCTGGTTTTAGATAGTAAAAATGCACCATGAACAGATGTGAGTTTCTTTACATTATAGAGGCTGACTCTCTCTCTCTTCTACCGAGATTTAGCGGATTCAGGCAGCTTGAATAAACAGCGTTCTGACAGATGTCCAACGTCGCTTCATGAAAAATTCAGTTGCTTGGGCCACAATTACCCCCAAATCCAATTGGTGAATTCCTGTGAACGGTTCTGCGCCCCAGCCAACTGACAATGCCCCGATCGCTCCGGTTTCCCTGGAGGCGATCGCCGTCATCATTCCCGCTCGGGATGAAGCAGCGACGATCGCAGCGGTCATCCAAACCCTCCAGTCCCAGGGTCTCGAAAATATCTGGGTGGTCGATAACGGCAGCCGCGATCGCACCGCTGAAGTTGCCACGCAGGCCGGGGCAACGGTGGTTACTGAACCCCGCCCTGGCTACGGTCAAGCCTGCTGGCAGGGGCTGCAACAGTTGCCGGAGTCCATCCCATGGGTGCTCTTTTGTGATGCCGATGGTAGTGATGATCTCGCAGCTCTGCCGACATTCCTGAAGCAGGGTGAACAGGCGGATTTGATTCTGGGCGATCGCCGCGCCACCGCCGAGGGACAATGCAGTTTGACCCCGGTGCAAAACTTTGGCAATGGGTTGGCAACTACGCTGATTCGTTGGGGCTGGGGGCAGACTTATCATGACCTCGGGCCGCTGCGCCTGATCCGACGCGCGGCTCTAGAAAAACTGCAAATGCGCGATCGCGGCTTTGGCTGGACGGTTGAGATGCAAGTTCGCGCCGTTGAAGAGGGTTTACGCATTGTGGAGCTGCCCGTCAGCTATCGTCCGCGTCAAGGAGGACAATCCAAAATCTCCGGTACAATTCGCGGCACGCTCCAAGCCGGAATCACAATCCTGACCACGTTGGCGTGGCTTGCAGTCCAACGCTGGCGGCGGCAATGGTCGCTAAATCCCGCTGATACCGATATGGCTCCCCCCTTACCAAGGGGGGCGGGGGGGATTACCACCACAAATCCCGCTAATGCTGAATCTACATTTGATGCACCTGATATACCAACAGAAAACCCTGTACGGGAGGGTTTTAAACCCTCCCGTACGGCGCTTGTCATTCTGAGTGCCATTTTTGTTCTGCTCGGCTGCGCCTTCGCTCTACCCTTTGGTGATTTTCGGGTAGCGGGGACGGTGTACCGCTTCTGGGTCGGGATGGGATTAGTGGGTGTGGGCTGGTTACTCTCCTGGCGA
>JBMYQW010000292.1:0-6525 GCA_049601735.1 Spirulinaceae cyanobacterium | reverse complement strand
CACTACCCCTACATCAATACTCCAGGTTTGGAAATAGACGGGATAATAGCTGCAATGTGGTCAATTCAGACTTTTTGAATCCCTGAAACCCTGACATGGTGGGCAATGCCCACCCTACACGATGCACTAAATTATGCCCACACTCTCGCCACTTCCAACCCAAGATCAACCCACTCATGATCAGCGGCTTGTCTATGCTGGCATGAGTTGGGAAAAATTCAAGTTGGTTCAGGCGGGCTTTGCCCAGTCACCGGGCATTAAGCTGGCCTATTTTGCACAAACGATCGAGATTCTGACGCCAGGACGTGAGCATGAAATGTTTAGCCGCTTGATCGGCTTTTTGATTGGTTTGTTTTGTCTAGAGCGGGCGATCGAATTTGAGCCAACGGGCTCGATGACCCAGGAGAAGGAGGGGGAAGTTTCAGCCCAGGCGGATGAGTCTTACTGTTTTGGCGCGTCTAAGCCCATTCCCGATCTCGTGGTGGAGGTGATCTTCACAAGCGGCGGCCCGAGTAAATTGGAGCGGTATCGAGTTTTGGGTGTGCCAGAGGTCTGGTTTTGGCAGGATGGGACATTAAAGCTGTTTCATCTTCGCAAGGGGCAATATGTGCCGGTTAAACGGAGTGAAATTTCCGAGCTGGCGGAGTTGGATATTACGCTGCTAGAGCGATGTATTTTGATGGGCGAAACGTCGCGGTTGGCGGCGGCGGAAGCGTTTCGGCAGGGATTGCGGGGTGAATTGTAGCGGGAAATCCGAAGCCATCAAACCGTCTCTTCCTCTTCTGCTTTGAGGGCTGCTCGTTCGGCTTTGAGCTTTGGAAGAGCGGGTACACCCTGGACCATCGCAATCCAAATCAATACAGCGACTGTACCAAAGGGGCGAGAGTCACCACCGGGTTGGGCCGACTCCATAACGCTTATGCCAAGGTTAGCGGTGTAGAGGGCGATCGCCGCAATCAGGGCAATCATCGACAACTTTTTGGCGATGAGATAGGCCAGTCCTACAAAAATTAGGCCTTCAATTAAAGCCGGCACACTAAACCCCAAATTCGCAATAAATTCAACCCCAATCGTTCCTAATAGACCCACAATGGATGTTATGATGCCAACGAAAAAGACACCAAATGCTGCACCATCAACTTTCCCTTTAGGGTCATCCACCGAACCGGGAATGGGTGCGCCATTCCGATGAATTTTTAGGCCAAACCAGGTTAGTTTCACCTCAAGGACAGAATCATCTTCAAGGGTAAAGCGATCGCCTTTACGCAACGCTTTGCCACCAGCAAAAGTGCCAATCGTCTTATCATCAATGGTTAGAACTGTATTCTTCCAGTTGTTTTCACGGGTTACGGTGAGGCGATTCGGGCCACCCCGTCGCAGAGGATATTCAAGCGGTTTCATAAGTCAAAGAACCAAAATTAAATTGAACAGGAAGACACGCTAATAGAATTGGCGACCTTACCTCCGATGTCAAACACCCTTGACCGATACCGAAAATAATAGTTCATATAGACTGGCGCTGGTGTAACTTATGGCCCTGATTGACTGATAAAAGATCAATAGCCCCCCCCCCTGAAACCCTCTTTATGACTGGCTTTCAGGATTTTTGAGTTTGGACGCTTGGCAAGGATGGGGTTTGACCTTGGTCACCAATCAGTGGAAGCTATATCAGCACTGCATTTGAGCGATCGTTCTTCTCAATCGCCAAAGTGCTTGTCTGGCAAGGGCTCACAAGTTTTGTCAGTCAATCAGGGTTATTAAAGGTGGCGTGAGCTTTTTGAGCGTACCAGTACAAACCGGATGTGCATTGTCTTGAGCGGAGAGAATGGCAACGAGGGGGCAAGAATCAATCAGAATAGACTTTGGCACAATAATTGAGGGTTGAGGTTTCGCTCTATCCTTCCACTAATCGTCCCTCAATGAACTGCAAAATATGCCGGGCGCGATCGCCCCAGGTGCGTTTTTGCACATCAGCATAAGCCTGCTGGGCAAAGCGTTGAGCTTCAGCCGGATTGGCAAGGAGGTCGGCGATCGCCCCCCGAAATGCCGCCACATTATCCGCCTCAGCCAGGCGGCCATTGACTCCGTCTCGCAGAACAGTGGCAACATTGGGCAGATCCGCCGCTACAATCGGCCGTCGCACAGCCATGTAGTCAAAGAGCTTCAGCGGCGAAGTTGTACTCGCCAACTCCCATTGCTTACTGGTGGGCAGTAGCAAAATATCCGCCGCGTAGAGATAACCCGGCAGGGCTTGCTGGGAAACATGGCCCACTAGGCGCACATTGGTGAGGTTTCGTTCTCGGCAGCGCGATCGCACCGTCTCAATATCTTCCATTGCCCCGCCAATCAACAGCAATTCAAAATCGGGCAACGCAGCCGCCAGATCCAGCATTAGAGGAATACCCTTGTAGTCGTAGAGCTGCCCCGCATAGGCCAGGATGGGGCGATCGCTGGGCAAACCCAACTGTTGTCGAGCCGCATCCTGGTGCTGCTCCGGCAAAAAGGCGCTAATTTCGGCGGCACTCGGCGCAAGACAGACTTGCTCCGGCGGGAGTCCCTGGGCTTGGTAGCCCTCGGCGAGTTCCGTTGCCAATGTCACCAGACCCAAGAACTGGGGATGCGCGAACCAACGGGGGTCAAACTGGGGCGGTTCGAGCGGTTCATGAAACTCCAGCACCACCCGTTGGTTTTGCTTCAGGAGTAGGGGAACCAGGAAAGGCGTACGGGTATAGATGACGAAGTTGGATCGCCGCAACCGGGCCCAAAACTTGCGCCAAGCGCAGTAGAGCAGCGCCGCCTTGATGTAGCCCCGAGGCGCATAGGCCCAGGGGTCAAAGACTTCGGGTAGTCGCCAGAGAATGGGCAGACGGGTGATGGTACAAGGATGCTGAAGGCCATACCAAGCGGCAAAACGGCGATCCGGTTGAGCTGAGAAGAGCGATCGCCAATCCCCACTGGTGATCAACTCAAAAGAACCTAACTGCTGCCCAAAGGCCTGGGACATTTTGGCGATTTGAATCGAGTCCGCCATGGGGGAGGGCAGTTTGCCATCGGAGAGGTAAAGCAGGGTAGCGATCGGCATGGAACTGGGGAATGGGACAAGATGCTAACTGGATTTTGGTCATCCATTCAATAAAGTGATGATCAAAATCAGTCACAGCAACAGCAGCAGACCCTAGCTTATATCGTTTGGTTAGACCTGTTCCCTGATTGGTGCAGTCATGCGTCAATATTGACGACACCCTATGGATGACCTGCCCTAGATGGCAATATCCTCCTTAGCCAAACGAACCCGCTGCTGAGATTGACTGAAAAAGGCAAGTCCAAAGGTGAGCGGCCCCACACGCCCGATAAACATCAGACCAATAATGATCAGTTTACCCAGGGGAATCAGATCGCCCGTTATCCCCCTCGATAGCCCCACAGTTCCCAACGCCGAAGCCGCTTCAAACACAACATCCACAAAGGCTTGACCCTGTACCAGCAGTAACAAGACCGCACCGACCAGAAACATCGCCAGGTAGAACATGACGCTTGCAAATGCGCCGATCAGTCGATTGAGAGGAATACGACGCCCCCAAAATGAGACATCTCGATTGCCGTTGAGCATGGCCCAAACCGCGCCAAACCCCGCTGAAATCGAGGTTGTTTTCAAACCTCCGCCCGTACCGGACGGAGAGGCGCCAATCACCATCAAGATAATTATGACGAGGACTGGTGCTGAGGCAAGCTCGCCAATCGGATAGGTATTGAAACCCACCGTGGTCATCGCCGTCATGGCCTGGAAGCCGGAAACCAGAAATCGTTCACCCAAGGGCAAAATCGCAATCTCGGCATCCCCAAAAAATAGGAATAACCACCCCGCCAAAACAAAGCCAAAGGTGGCTGTCAGGATAATTTTTGTTGTGAGGGTAATGCGATTTCGCTGATGCCGGAAGTTCAGCCAGACATCCGAAACAACAATAAAACCAATCGCACCCGCAAAGCTCAGGAGCGAAATCACGGCATTCACGAACAGATTATCGCTAAAATCAACCAGACTATTCGGAAAAATGCTAAACCCTGCCGTACAAAATGCTGAGACGGCATGAAAAATGGCAGCCCACAATGCATTGGGAACCTGCTCAACGGAAAAAGCAATGTAGAGACAGATGAAACCGGCCAACTCAATTAGAACCGTGAAGAGAATAGTATGCCGGATAAAGACTTTGAAGTTAAACCGCTCTGGCAAGGAAAAAACCGTTTCACCAATTTTCTCGCGTACCGAGGGGAGTTGTTGATCCCTTGCCAAAAGCACAAAAGACCCCAGCGTCATGTAACCCAAACCACCCACCTGAAAGGCACAAGCAATGATGAATTGACCCAGAAAATTATAGACATCTGGCGTGCTGACCGTGACCAATCCTGTAGTACTAATTGCAGAGGTAGCAATAAACAGATTGTCGAGCGGGCCAACTGCACCCGACCGCCAGCAGATTGGCAAGCAGAGCAACAGCCAAGTCACGAGAATATAGGAGAGATATCCTAGCAACACCACACGGGTCGGATTGGCCATGAAATTCTGCATAAAATCATGACGGTTCCAGAACTTTTTCACAACGAGATCCCAACTCCAATTGATGCTTTCATTGCAACTATAGAATTCAGACCTTAATGGTCGAATCCTCCCTAGGGAAGATTTGACGCCATGGATGGAACCTGAGGTGCCATTCAACGGACTGGCATAGGTCTTGCGCAAGCAGCGGCCCAGACTGGCATGGTGAGCAAGACGTGGAAGCAATGCAGCGAAAGTTTGGTCGATTGCTGCGCTGACCGTTACACTTGACTCGATTCAGAGTCGGATTCTAAAGCGGGTGCTGCCTCACGCGAGAGCACCCCCCGCAGCAAAGCATGACGGAGGTAGAAAAAATGCGATCGCTCCTGCGCTGGACGGCAAAAATAGGTTTGGTTAGCAGTGCCATTCTCAGCACTTGGTTGAGCACGAGTCTGCCCGCTTGGGCAATTCCCCGTGCGGACTTGCTGAAGATGCTTGAGACAGTCCCCGTGTTTGTTCTGACGGATCCTGACGGTGCGCCCGTCGTGCAAAACCTGAGAGACGATCGGGGCCTAGTGAATGTCTTCCTCAGCCCGCTCACCGCCGAGGAGTTGCTTACAGAACTGCGATCGCAGCGCCCTGAGGTTGGGGCGCAAGTTCAAGTCTCACTCATTTCTCTGGAACAGACCTATCTCTTCTCCGAAGCCAACAACGACCGGGGACTTTTCCTCAGCTACATCCCGACCGAAACCCAACAGGAATATGCCCAGCGGGTTTGGCGGCGGCAGCGTCAGGCTAATCAGCCCGAGCAGTTCCCAGGCACACCGCTTTTCGTCGCTCGCGTTGGCCCCCAGCAGAGTTATCTCTCGGTGCAGCGCGAGGGCAATGAAACGGTTGTACCCTTCTTTTTTGATCCCCTCCGCCTCGAAGAGGTGGTTCAGGAATTTTTGCGGGTTAACCCGGCGGCAGAGGGGACGGTTTCTGTGGAAGTCGTGCCGCTAGAAGGGGTGATCCGCACATTGGAAACCCAGAACGATCCAGATCTCAACCGCATTGAACTGGTTCCGTTGCGGGAGGCCTTGGACTACATCAACGAGAATGCAGCGAGTCAGTGAGCCCGACGACTTCATCCAGTTGAAATTATGTTGAACTATCCGGCCCTAGAAGCCAACCTGGACACCTATCGCCAACAGTTCCAAAACGCCAAGCCCTTTCGCCATCTGGTGATGGAAAACTTTCTGGAATCCGAGGTTGCTGAAACCGCCTTCCAACGCTTCCCAACGATGGCCGAGATGGACTGTCTCAAGGATATGCGCCAGTCCAAAGCGCAAGATCCAGACCTGGGCAAGTTTGACGAGCTGTATCAGCACCTCGTCTTTGAACATTTGCAATCCCCCCGACTCTTGCATTTTCTAGAGCAGGTGACGGGGATGGGCCCATTGTTGCCCGATCCCAAACTCTACGCCTCGGGGCTGGCCCAGGGTGAGAATGGCAGTTTTTTGAATATTCATATTGATAACAGCTCCCATCCGGTTGAGCCCTGGTATCGCCGCCTCAATTTATTGGTCTATCTCAACCGCAATTGGACCGAGGCCAAAGGGGGACATATTGAACTGTGGTCTAAGGGGATGTCAGAATCTACGGCAATTTTACCCAGCTTTAATCGGGCCGTGATTTTTGCCACCGATCGCACCTCTTGGCATGGTCATCGCCTTGTGAATACGCCCGATGGCGATACTCGCAAATCGATCAATATCTACTACTTTTCCGAGCAGTCACCCACCGGCAAACCCTACTACCACGTCACCTCTTTTCGGGGTCGCAAGGGCGAGTTGGTGAATAAGCTCGTCTATCCGGTGGATAATTTTTTGCGCTCGACCTTGCGGAAGCTGCGCCCGAAGAAGGATGACCATGCGGTGTTGTTTGAGCAGCCAGAGGAGTGATTGGTACTAGATCCGGTTTACAAACCCCAAAAAAGAAAGATGCGGTCG
>JBMYQW010000291.1:0-6533 GCA_049601735.1 Spirulinaceae cyanobacterium | reverse complement strand
AATACCCCCCGGCGAGGGATTGGTAAAACCACCGTCGAAAACCTCAATACCGCAGCCCAGGAACTGGGTTTACCCCTCTGGGAAATTATTAGTGATGAGACTTCCGTGGCGACCTTGGCGGGTCGGGCAGCCAAGCGCGTGGCGGAGTTTGCCAACCTGATTAAAACCTATCAGGCCGCGATGGCGCAGGAACTGCCGGCTGCGGAAATTGTCCGGGGCATCCTTAAGGAATCGGGCTATGTCCAAGACCTCCAAAACCAGGGCACAGAAGAGGCGGACAGTCGCCTAGAAAACCTGAATGAACTGCACAACGCGGTGGTGCAGTTCCAGGAAGAAAACGAAACCGATCGCCTTGAAGACTTCTTGGCGAATGCCGCCCTCGCTTCCGACCTCGACAACCTACCCGAGGAGCAAGAAGCCGTCTCATTGATGACACTCCATTCGGCCAAAGGACTGGAGTTCCCGGTGGTGTTTATGGTGGGCATGGAGCAAGGGTTATTCCCCAGTTCCCGCTCCCTCAACGACCCGGCCAGCCTAGAGGAGGAGCGGCGGCTCTGCTATGTGGGCATTACACGGGCGCAGGAGCAGCTCTTCTTGAGCCATGCCCGCACCCGGCGGCTTTGGGGCACGTCGGAGGGTTGTGTACCGTCGCAGTTTCTCGGCGAGTTGCCCGAGGAGTTGGTGCAGTTTGAGGGTGACTATCAGCGGCGGCAGCGTCAACGCCGTCCGGTGGAGACTCAGGAACCGACGCCCAAGGAACTCTGTGATTGGGAAGTGGGCGATCGTGTTCTCCATGATCAATACGGCGAGGGGCAGATTACCCATGTTTTTGGCACCAAGAAAAAAGTACATCTCGGCATCCGGTTTATGGATCTCAATGGCCCCAAAATTGTCGATGCGAAGATTGCCCCTTTAACGAAGCTGAATGAAGCGGGGGTTTAGAGAGAAAGCGTAAACTGATGGATCAAAAATTGTCGATCACGATAGGAGCAATATAGCAATGACGGATGATGAACTACGGGCATTATTGGGGCAAATTTTGGAGGTTCAGCGTGAGCTGCAAGAAAGCCAGCTTAAAGCACAGCAAGAACTCAACACAGCACAACTTCAAACGGAACAGCAGCGCCAGGAGGTGCAGGAGCAGCTCGGTGAGTTAGCCAGAAACATGAATAAGCTGGAGCGGATCGTGTTGCGTCATGAGGGTTATCACATTATGAGTGAGAGTGAGCGGTTGGATTTGCAGGGGCAGATGTTGGAGTTGCAGCGGCGGGTAAGGCGGTTGGAACAACGAGGGAATGGTGGTGAGAATCATGTGTAATCGTCAGGAACCGGATGGGATGAGCTTGGCGATCGGCGCTGGTGATACAGCAGAGGTAAACTCGCAGCCGTGGCAGTTTTTTGAAATCCGCATTGGAGCCCCGAGAGCTTAGTTGCCTCGGTTGTCAAACCAACGAATCGGCTAACGGGTTCGCTGACGTAACCAGTTTTCTACACTATCGGCGATCGCCCCAGCCAGCCGCACCTGTTCCCGGCGGTTGGTGATCCATTCAAACTCAGTGGGGTTGATCATAAAGCCCAACTCCATCAAGATTGTCGGCGCTGCGTGGGGACGGGTCAGGGCGAGATTGTTCCAAAACACCCCGTAGGAGGGGCGATCGAGATTTTCGACCAAATCGTTGTGCAGTGAAACCGCCAGATCATGGGCTTGGGGATGGTACCAAAACATCCCGATGCCCGCAGTATTGATAGCATCTCCGGCGTCGGGCAGGGCATTGTAATGCACGGACAAGGCCAGGTGGGGCTGACGCTCGGCAATTGCATCCATGCGATCGCGCAGGCTCAGATCCACATCAGTTGTGCGGGTCATCTGCACCGTTGCCCCCCGATTCTCCAGTTCCTGACGCAGCAAGTTAGAAATTTCTAAATTCACCGCCTTTTCCGGATAGCCATTCGGCCCCCGTGCGCCCAGTTCCGCGCCACCATGACCGGGGTCGAGCAGGATATTAATACCCTGGAGCCCTTGGGGGGGAAGCTGAGGCGGATGCCGTAGAACTAAAACCAGCGTGCTGCCCTCGTAGCGCACGGTATAGCCCCATTGCTGCTCGGTTTTGAGCACAAAGGTATAGTCGAGCTGCGTGGGCGTGGTCTGTTGCCAGTCCAGGCGCTGAATTAGGGGGTCGTCATCGAGCCAAATCGTGTCGGTTTGGGCCGTGGCATGATGCAGGGTGAGCTTGAATGTGCCGTCGCCTTGGGCGATCGAGATCGGGACAGGTTCCGTCAAAGGTAGCCGCACCTCGGTCGCGCCTTCAATTTGCCGCCCGCTGAGGCTACGAATTGTGGCTTGGGGCGGCACCGCACCAGGGAGGGGGCGAGTTTCGCTAGCCCTGAGCCAAGCGCCGTAGGCGAGGCGCAGCCAGTCGCCTTCCCGGCCGGAGACGATCGCCCGCGTTCCCTGGGGCAGGGGCGTGAGGCGGGAATGGTTAGTGCTCGGGCCGGTGCGGGCCACGCCCTCAGGGGCGGTCACTTCCACCACATCCAGGCTGTGGGGCGCAATCACCCGCACCTGGCCGGGGCTCTCCTGACGAGCGGTGACGCGCTTACTATTGCTAGGCATCATTTCATAGGTCACTGCGCCAATCTCGACGGGTTCGGTGGCGGTGAAGCAGCCCTGATAATGGACGATCGGGTCAGCGATCGGGGCGTTTTGGTCGGTCAAGATCGCGCTGTTGGGCGGCAGGGTGCTGCTGCGCGGCTGCGGAAACAGATTGACAATTCGACCCGCCACCTGGGCTGTCACGGTGACATTGGGCGGAGCGGCGGCACTGAGGCAAATCGATTCATGCACCAGGCGGGTCAGGTCGGTCTGGGGCACAACTGATTCAGGGACAAACTGGCGTGGGGTCGGCAGCGTCCCGTGGCGAGAGTTCCGGTTAATGGTCAGGGTTTGGGACTGGTTGCCCTGCTGAATCACAAAGCGGTTCGCCCCCATCTGCAAGGGGAAGCTGGGGGCAAAATGCCCATCGTTGCTCTGCTCAACCGTTTGTCCGTTGATCGTCACGGCCCCAGCGCCAGTGCCGATAATGAAAATCTGGTGGCTCGTGGTCTGGTGTCCGGCGGGCGGGTAAGCAATGAAGAGGTCTTGCTGCTGTGCGTGAGCGATTTCGGGTGCAACGGTCATCAATCCGATCGCTCCTGTTATCGTCCCGGTGAACAGCCAACCTAAACCCAATTGTTTCATCGATCCCCACTTTGCGCTCCAAGTCTTTTCCGTTGTACCGCATTCTGGCGGCGGTGGATGATTACAATAGATTGAACCATTGAATAGCCAATCCCTACCGCCCCTGCCATGCTGAAATTTTTACGCAATGTCTTAGCCAGTATTTTGGGGACATTGATTGCCCTGGGGGCCGTCTCGATTCTGGGTGGGGTGCTGGTGGTGGCCATCTTCGCGGTCTCACTGATGGAAGAGGAGGACGAGGTTTCGGTGCGCGATCGCTCCGTCTTGGTGATGGATTTGTCTGCGCCCGTGCGCGATGCCCAGCCCATTTCTACGGTGTCGGAGGCGATTGTCGATGAAGCCAGCCTTTTGAATCTACGCCAGACGATCGCCACGATCGAAGCTGCTGCTGAAGACGATCGCATCGTGGCACTCTTTCTCGATGGCAGTTGGGGCGGCGGCAATACGGGCTACGCAGTGCTCAAGGAACTCCGCCCCGCCCTGGCGGCCTTCAAAGCGGCCGAAAAACCGATCATTGCCTACGATGTGGACTGGACCAAGCCGGAATATTACCTGGGCTCGATCGCCGACGAGATTTTCATCCATCCGCTGGGGCTGCTAGAGCTGGACGGTTTGAATGCCGAACAGTTGTTTCTGGCCCAAGCCCTCGAACAGTTTGGTGTGGGTGTACAGGTGATTCGCGCCGGGGCGTACAAGGCGGCGGTCGAACCCTTCATCGCCGAAGAATTTAGCCCCGAAAATCGAGCGCAGCTCACTGCCTTGCTCCAAGACCTCTGGCAAGAGTTCCTCCAGGTTGCATCCGCAGGTCGGGACAAGACCCCCAGCGAGTTGCAGCAAGTTGCCGCAGAAAAAGGGGTTTTATTGCCCCAGGAGGCCAAGACCAGCGGCCTCGTGGATGAATCCGCCTATTACGACGAAGTGGCCGAGCGGTTGCGGGAGCTGACCGAGGAAGAGGAGGAGGGCGATCGCGCCTTCCGGCAGGTGAGCCTGGAGTCTTACCATGCCCTGGAGCTGTTGGCTGAGGATGGCGGCTCTGGCGGCACGATCGCCCTGCTCTACGCCGCGGGGGAAATTGTCTACGGCGAGGGAGATCTCGAACAAATCGGCAGCGATCGCCTCCGCGACCAACTGCGCGACCTTCGGCAGGACGAAGACATCAAAGCAGTAGTCGTGCGGATCAACAGTCCCGGCGGCAGCGCCACTGCTTCAGAAATCATCCTGCGGGAATTAAAGCTACTCCAAGCCGAAAAACCTGTAATCGTCTCGATGGGCAATGTGGCGGCTTCGGGAGGCTATTGGATTGCCACGGGCTCGGAGCGCATTTTCGCCCAAGCCAATACGATTACGGGCTCGATCGGCGTCTTTGGTCTATTGCCCAACATTGGCGAGCTGGGCAATAACAACGGCTTTACCTGGGATGTGGTCAAGACGGCCCCCTTTGCCGATGCGGAGACGATCGCCCGCCCCAAAACCGAGGCGGAGCTGGCCCGCTATCAAGTCTTTGTGGATGACATTTACAACAAGTTTCTGCAGAAAGTGGCCGAGTCCCGTGAGCTATCACGCCAGCGGGTGGCAGAAATTGCCCAGGGTCGGGTTTGGTCGGGGACAGCGGCTAAGGAAGTGGGTTTGGTGGATGAGATTGGTGGGCTAGAGGCAGCGATCGCCTACGCTGCCGAAGCCGCCGAACTCGGTGACAATTGGCAGGTGGAAGAATATCAAAACGAAGTCACGTTTGAAGAGATCTTGCTGCGCACCTTTGCCCTAGAACAAGACACGCCGATCGCCGAGCAATGGAACCAACTCCAGGCCAAAATTCAACTCTTCAACACGCTCAATGACCCCCGTGATGTCTATGCGATCTGGCCGCTCGACTTGGAGATTGATTGAGGAGTTGTGTGGGTCGCCATCTAACCCACCACCAGCCGGACAAACTTCTTCTTGCCCACCTGCAAAACCTTGCCTGCGAGATCATCCGGGCTGGCAAACTCGGTATTCACCTCGGTGATGCGATCGCCCTCTAAGCGCACCGCCCCCCCCTGGATTTGGCGGCGGCCCTCGCCGCTACTCTTGCAGAGTCCACTGGCATTGAGAATAAAAAACAACTTAGCGGGAAATTCCACCTCTTTGAGCGCGAATTCCGGCACTGCCTCACTGGCAAAGGATTTTTTGCTAACGAAATCTAGCGCCGTCTGCTGAACTTCATTAGCTTTCGCCGCGCCGTGATATTGACCGACCACATCCAAGGCCAAGAGCTTCTGCGCCTCGCGCGGATTTTCGGGCAAGTTATTCAGATCGCGCTTGGTGAGCAGCTCAAAATATTGCAGTAGCAAGGCATCGGGGGTTTTTTCGAGTTTGGAATACATCGAGAGGGCCTCCTCGGTGACGCCCACATAGTTATCGAGCGACTTCGACATTTTATTGACGCCATCAAAGCCCAGCAGTAACGGCAGCAGCACACAAAATTGTGAGGGTTGGCCAAAATGCCGCTGTAAATCTCGCCCCACCAAGAGGTTGAACTTCTGATCCATACCCCCTAGCTCCACATCAGCCTGTACCGCCACCGAGTCATAGCCCTGCATCAAGGGATACATAAATTCATGCAGATAAATCGGCGTTTCGTCTTGGTAGCGTTTGGCGAACCCTTCTTTGGCCAGCATTTGTCCTACGGTCATCGTGCCCAGCAGTTGCAGAATTTCCTTGAGGTCAAGGTCGCCGAGCCATTCGGAGTTGTAGCGAATTTCGAGGCGGCCGGGCGTGTCAAAATCCAGCACCGGGCGCAACTGATCCAGGTAGGTCTGGGCGTTGGCTCGCACCTGCTCGGGCGTCAGTTGCTTGCGCACCTCCGACTTGCCTGTGGGGTCGCCAATTTGGGCGGTGAAGTCCCCAATAATTAGCACTGCTGTGTGACCCGCATCCTGGAAGTCGCGCAGCTTACGAAAGGGAATGCTATGGCCCAGATGGAGGTCAGCGCCCGTGGGATCGATGCCCAGCTTGATGCGGAGGGGGCGATCGCTAGCTTGGAGCAGCGCAGTCAAGTTCTCCGTGCCATCGTTCGAATCCGGTTGGTGGGGGAACAGCTCGCTGGTTCCTCGCTCCAGCCACACCCAGTCTCTTGTTGTCGCCGAAATGTTCATTTGCCGATCACCCATCCTGAATCGCTAGCGGCGGTGTATCATCACGCCAAGGGGTAGCGTAGCAAAAATGCGAGCATTGTTAATGAGGGCGTTGCCGGGTTCACCTTGCCATCGCTCCCGTTTCAGCAAACCTGACGATAGAATGGGTGGGAAAAGTGAGA
>JBMYQW010000290.1:0-6540 GCA_049601735.1 Spirulinaceae cyanobacterium | reverse complement strand
GCAGGGGTCAGGTCTGGCTCAGGGGCGATCGGGTCGAGCGTTAGTTCGCTGGCGGGCTCAGGAGCGGGCTCGGCAAGGGAGGTCAGGGTTTCCGAATCATCCAGACGGGGTTCGGCTGGTATCTCTGGATGATCTTTGACATTAGCTTCAGGCGCATCATCTTCAAGCACATCATCTTCAGGCACATAGCTTTCAAGGGTTGCATCTTCAGATGCTTCATCTTTATGAGAGGGTGAACCGAGCTGGAAGAGGCTCTTGAGGATATTGAGGGCCGTATCAACACGACCCCAGTTTGTCTTTGCGTTAGCCTCGCTCTCTGCTGCGGGATCTGCGGTTAAGAATTTGGATTCGAGGGGCTCGGTGGGCTGCCAATCTGCAAAAGACGGCAGGTCGTGGGTCGGGAGATTGGGTGCTGTGGATGAGGGATCGAAGGGAGGAGCGGGGGAGGGTACTGGCGATTTTAGGTCTTGCGGTTCTGGGTCTTGTGAATCGGGAGCTTGCGTTTTGGGGGGCGGGGTGACGGCGTCCGAAGGGGGGGCAGGTGCGGGAGTTGAGGGTGCTGGAATGGCAGGGTTTGCAGCGGTAGGCTCCGATGCTGGCAATGATTCAGGGCCTCCCCCCTCTCCATTCAAGATCTCAGTGAGCCAATTCTCAACGGTCGAGTCCTCTGGCTCTGAAGTTTTAATGTCTAAGTCTTGGGGTGTTCCATGCTCGGTGTCTAAGTTCTCCGCATCTGAATGCTCAGGACTTAACGGTTTAGAGTTTAACGGTTCAGAGCTTAACGGTTCAGGGTCTCGCGCCTCCGGCTGAGGCGTCTCCGGTGTCCAGGTTGTAGCTGTCAAGTCATCTGCTGCGGGTTCACGGGCTGCGGGTTCACGGGCTGCGGATTCATCTGTCGCAGATTCATCGGGTGTCAAGTCCGTCGGGCTGGTCGGCTTCTGTTGGCCAATGCCAAACGTGGCTTGCAGGTCGGCCAGGGGCATATCCAGCAGGTGGAGGGTGTCGTCCAGCGGCTCTTCCCAGGCCAGCGGTTCAAATTTACTGATGCGATCGGTGAGGTTGGGGGTGTCGGTTGTACCAGCTTTGCTGGGGGGGCTTGCTTTCTGGGGAGGAGCAGCGGCGGGCGGTGCAGGAGGGACGCTGGGCGAGGGGGGCTGGGCGGCGCGACTGTTGGGCTGCAAAAAACTACCGATATCGACCAAGACATCCTGAAAGAGGTCGGTATCCAGATCCGGTGCGTCGGCAATATCCTCAAGCCTGGTTGGAGTTTTGGGCCGCTCGACTGCCGACTGTGAGGCAGTAGGCTCTTCAGGCTTGGGTTGCTCAGAGGATTCGTCCCAGGGGTCAGGAAGGGAGGAGAAATTAGCCATGACAGAGTGGGGATGAGGTCAAAAACCCAGGCAGTGAAGCAGGCGAGGCGGGGTTGAGTTTGATCTTAATGGTAAAGAGAACTTCAGCGTCAGACAAGTGAGTTTGGTGCTGCTGCGATCGCAATATGTTGGTCTTGCTGCTGCACACGCGCAATCCATTGCTGAATCTGGGGATAGGGGCCAAGGCGAAAGCCGCCTTCCTCGGCCACGTGGGTATAGGCAAAGAGGGCGATATCGGCGATGGTGTAGCGATCGCCCACCCAGAAAACATGATCCTGCAAATGCTGCTCCATCACATCTAGCGCCGCGTAGCCAGGGGCTTGCTTGGCGGCTAGTTGCGCTTGGTATTGTTCGGGCTGCCCCAGGAGGGTGCGCCAATAGCGGGAGGTGGCAATGTAGGGCTCGTGGCTATATTGCTCAAAAAAGAGCCATTGCCAGATCTGCGCCCGCTCCCAGCGGGTTTGCCCACCGTATTCGGTGTCTTCGCTGAGGTAGACGAGTATGGCATTGGACTCGGCCAGATAGCGACCGTCGGGCAGCTCTAGGAGCGGGACGCGCCCGTTGGGGTTTTTGGCTAGGAATTCCGGGGTGCGGCTCTCGCCTTTGAAAATATCGATCTCTACGATTTCAAAGGGGAGCCCGAGTTGGGTCAGCAGCAGCCGGATTTTGTAGCAGTTGCCGGAGGGTTGGGATTGGTAGAGGCGATACATCGTTTGGGTTGCGTAAGGGTGGGTTCTACATCACATAATGCTTTCTGGATCTTGTCGATCGCTTAACCTCAAGCCAGATTGCCCTGACAGGCCGCAAAAATATAACGTAAAAAACCCAGCACCATCTCCAATTGCCCGATCGCGTAAGGCAAGCTCTCATACACTTCGCCGCTGGTCAGGCGCTGGTAGAAGTACCAGGTGGAGCCGTTGGTGACAATGCCAAAGATGGGCATTGTGTGACCGGCTTGCTGATTGCAGCCATGGCAAGCCTGCATCTCCACCAGGCATTGGGCCAAGCCCTGCTCAAAGTCGTCTTTCTTGGCTTCAATGATGCAGAGCAGGGGCAGAGCAAAGTAGCGACGATTGGGGGCGATCGCATAGTCAGCATGGCCGGTAAACTGGTCACTCTCGATCGCCGCCCCTTTCCAAATTTTGAGCTGGTCAAAGCCTTGAATTGCCTCTTCACAGATGGCATCGATCAGCAACTTCTTAGATTCTTCGTAACTCTCTAGGTCAAACTGTTGCAGGCGCTGGCGACGCAGGATGAAGAAGTCGCTTGGCGGCAGGGGGTCAATCTTGGGCTGCCAGGGGGTTAAATCGTCCAGTTCGAGGGCTTCAAAGGCTTGGCGCTTGCTAAAGCTGGCAAAGTTTTGCTTTTGCTTGCGGTGTTTGGAAACAGCCATCACGATCTTGCGTATGAGGGAGCGCGTTGCGGTCACTTGATCTTAACCCTTCGGGTTTAAACCAAGACCCAATTGAGATCCGTAGTTTTCGGGATGTTGTAGGGGCAATCCCCCCGTGGTTGCCCCAGACCCTGCCGGGGTAGAAGGGCACTCCCCCTACAAAACAAACGACCGGTTTCAAGCTGAACGAAGTTTAGCCCCAAGAAAAAACCCAGCTCTAGAGCTGGGCTGACCTGCAAGAGGAGCAAAACTTTTTATAGAGAGAGAAAAACGGGGTGCTAGAAATCGAGTTCTAGAAGCTGGGCGCTAGACGAGCTGCAAGCGGCCGCGATGCACCCAGCGGAGCAGGCGATCGATCGCGCGGCGTTCTTCGTCTTCGATCTCGTCTTTGAGGAGGGCGGCGAGCAGGCCGTAGCGATCGGCTTGGGTCAGTTTGCGGGTTTCGGCAGCGTCAGCGAAGAGGGCAGAAATCGCGCCGGGAAGGAGTTCGAGTTGGGGCATGGGTCTAGGGGGTTTGGCTGGGGTTTTTCTCTCTACGCTTATCAGTATCCGGTTTTTGCCTGGGTTGTACCGTGATGGGGTCGCCCCCTCCCCTGTGAACCTTGGGGGGGATGGGGGTTGACAGGCGTCGGGGGTAGAGTGTGAGATGCTCACGGCTCGACCCGTGAGCAGCATCACCCAATATTGTCCGGAATGTTTGAGTGAGGCGGGAGCGCCGCTCTTGGTTTACTTTGGGAGGAGGTCTTGATAAAGATGTCGTTTGGTTGAGGGCGATCGCAGATGTCGGCTACCCCAGAATCTCTTCAGCAATTTGTGCAGTTTTGCCAGGCTCACCTCACGGGGGATGAGAAGGGCGAGGCGCAGACGTTTCTCGATCGCTTCTTTCAGGCGTTTGGTCATGGGGGCGCGATCGCAGCGGGGGCGACCTATGAGCAGCGAATCAAGAAGGGCAGCAAGAAAGGCAAGACGGGCTACGCAGATCTAGTCTGGAAGCCGCGGGTGCTGATCGAAATGAAGAAGCGGGGCACGAAGCTGGGACAGCATTATTCCCAGGCGTTTGACTATTGGCAGCGGGCGGTACCGAATCGGCCGCGCTATGTGCTGCTGTGCAATTTTGATCAGTTTTGGATCTACGACTTTGATATTCAAATCGATACGCCCATCGATCAAGTCCGCCTAGAGCAGTTGCCGGAGCGGATCAGCACGTTCGGCTTTATGCAGCCCCGTGAGCAGGCGTCGGTGTTTGGCAATAACCAGGTGGAGGTGACGGAGAAGGCGGCACAGCGGTTGGGCCAGGCGCTCTATCCGGATCTCTGGCAGCGGCTGGCGCGCGAGCAGCACCTCGCGCCGGCGGAGGCGATGCAGCGATCGCAGCGGTTTGTGCTGCAATGTGTGTTGGCGATGTTCGCGGAGGATCGGGGGCTGTTGCCGGATAGCCTCTTTGTGCGTTGCCTACAGGACTGTCTGGCGGGGGAGAGTTCCTATGATGTGATTTCGCGGGGGCTGTTTGCGGAGATGAACCAGCCGGGGATCACGGCGGCGGGGCGGTTTGCGGGGGTGGATTATTTTAATGGCGGGCTGTTTGGCACGGTGGATGGGTTGGAGCTGACGCGCCAGGAGCTGAATGTGTTGCAGGCGGCGGCGTTGGAGGATTGGAGCAAGGTGCGGCCGGCGATTTTTGGCAATATTTTTGAGAGTGCGATCGCGGCGGATGAGCGTCATGCCCATGGCATCCATTACACGGCGGAGGCGGACATCATGAAGATTGTGCGTCCTACTATTTCGCGCTATTGGGAGGAGCGGATCGAGGGGGCGAATACGCTTAAAGAGTTAGATGCGTTGGTGGTGGAGCTGCGCAACTATCGGGTGCTTGATCCGGCTTGTGGGTCGGGAAATTTCCTCTACATCGCTTATCAGGAACTCAAGCACATTGAGCAGTTGCTGCTGGAAAAAATTGCGGCGCGGCGGCGGTCTAGCTCGGATCAGTTGCAAATTGGCATCATCACGCCGTTGCAGTTTTTTGGCATCGATAACAATCCGTTTGCGGTGGAGTTAGCACGGGTGACGCTAATGATCGCTCGTAAGGTGGCGATCGATCGGTTGAGTTTGACGGAGCGGGCGTTGCCGTTGGATACGTTGGATGAAAACATCGTTTGCCAGGATGCGTTGTTTACGGATTGGCCGAGGGCGGATGCCATCATTGGAAATCCGCCGTTTTTGGGTGGGAAAGGAATTCGCACAGAGATGGGCAATACATATGCTGAGGAAATATATCAACAGTTTTCGGAAGTTAAAGACTCAGTTGATTTTTGCTCTTACTGGTTTCGATTGGCGAACCAAAATTTATCAGACTCAGGAAGATCTGGTTTGGTTGGAACGAATTCAATTAGTCAAGGGCGCAGTCGAGTTGCATCACTTGATTATATTGTCAATAACGGTGGAGTTATACATGAGGCAGTCTCTACACAACCTTGGTCAGGTGATGCCAATGTCCATGTGAGTATCGTGAATTGGAGCAAAAAAGAATCAGAGGATAAATTTTTAGATAATAAAAGAGTCGAAAAGATCAACTCGTCTTTGAGTTCAAATACTGATGTTTCAGGATCTCAGAAACTAAAAATAAACAAAAAGAAGTCTTTTCAAGGGATTATACCTGTAGGGAAAGGATTTTATGTCGATGAAGCACTAGCACTAAAGTGGATTCAAGAGGATGCCAAAAACAATGAAGTATTGAAACAGTCTTCATCAGCATTTGAGCTAACTGATGTTCCTAATGGTTTACCTAGTCGGTGGATTATTGATTTTAATGATATAGATCTTGAAATTGCAAACAATTACGTTTCTCCATTTCTACATATCAAAGATACAGTCAAACCAATCAGAGATAATAACAGGAGGGAAACTACACGTATTAACTGGTGGAAGTTTGGTGAAAAGAGGCCAGCTCTAAGAGAGCAAATTTCTCGACTAAATTTATATTTCAGTGTTCCTCGACATTCTAAGTGGTTTATATTTCTGCCTTGTGATTTAGAATGGCTTCCCGCAGATTCAACAACAGTTGTTACATCTGATGATTTCTACATCCTCGGAATTCTCACTTCAGATGTGCATCGCCAATGGGTCAAAGCCCAAAGCTCAACGCTTGAAGATCGAACCCGCTACACCCATAATACTTGCTTTGAAACCTTCCCATTTCCCCAAACCCCCACCAAAAAGCTCACCCAACAAATTCGCGCCAAAGCCATCGAACTGCATGAATACCGCAGTGAACAGATGGAAGAAAAGCAATGGGGCATTACGAAACTGTATAACGCCTACTTTGATGAACCCGCCAGCCAACTGTATAAGCTCCATAAAGAACTCGATAAACTCGTCCTCAAAGCCTACGGCTTCAAAGCCAAAGACGACATCTTAGAAAAACTGCTCGAACTCAACCTTGAAGTTGCCGAGAAAGAAAAGAAGGGTGAGTCTGTTGTGGGGCCGTGGGCGATCGATAATCCGCCGAACGATAAACTATGAATTAGAGATCAATAACTTCTCATGCACAACACCAACACAGAAACCACGATCGCCTACATTCCCAGCTCCAGTAATGGCGGAATGCCAACCTCCACACCCCCCGAAGAAACTGGTGAAACCCTGTTGATGTTTCTGCTCTTTTTCGGCCTGTTCGCCATTCTCGGCTCAATTGTTAGTTTTGTGATGATGCAACTTCATCAAGAATCCGACTGAACCCATTAAGAGTACTCCTTGAAAATAATTATCCCAAGGCAGGCG
>JBMYQW010000289.1:0-6544 GCA_049601735.1 Spirulinaceae cyanobacterium | reverse complement strand
TTTGAAAAAATACAAGCCCGGAATTTTTGATATTTCCATGAGGGCTTCATCTAAGGCAAGTTTGTGGAGAAGATAAACTAGCTCCGAAACTTGAATGGGATTCATATTGTGCCATTCATGGAGCCGTTTGATTAGGGGAATAATATTTAAAAGATCTGGATGTTGATCCAGCCAGAAATAGGACATACTAAGTTGGCCACCATCTTGAATAGTACCAACTGAGGCATTCGCAATAGGAGCAACTTCTTCTATTGAAAACCGATTCAAGGTTTGTTCTGCTGATATCAACGAGCTTCCTGGTGCTACTGCTACTCGTTTCAAGACTCGTTGATGTAATTCTTGATTCTGAGCGACTTCAGAGCCAGCGGAAAGATAAGCTTCCGTCAGTACACCTCCTAAAGATTTTGTATCTGACTGAGTAATCAACTGCTCAATCAAATTCCGCACCGCAGGTGTTGTTGCCAAACCAGAATAGAGGGCAATCACTTCTTTCCAGCGTCCATCATTATGTTCCTGCACCAACTGATTCGCATCAACACCAAGCCGATTCCCTTCATGAACCCCTCGTGCTGCCAAATATTCCTGAAACGTGAGATGGGCAAAACCAAAAACATCCGGGCGACGCTCCAGCAACAGTCCAGTTCGATAGCGAATATGTTCTAGTAATTGGGTTGCCCGTTCCAAATCATCCAGAACTTTGGTAAACGTTGCCAAAACTTCGCTAACACTGCACTCGGCCAACCCTTCTAGCTGCATCGCCAGCGCAAGCTCTCGACAAACTCGTAGCTTTTCATCGAATCCAAATTCTGAACGAATCCCCCGCCGTTGATCCCAATGATGCAATAACCCTTCCACACAAAGCTGATAGAGCAACGCCCGATCTTCCGGTAAGCGTCCCCCTTCAAAATAATTCACCAGACAAATCGCCGATAACATCAACGGATTACGAGCCAGATCACGAATATAGGGATGTTCTTTAAATCCCACTACAATATCTTTTCCATCCTGCTCACCCTCTCGCCGTGCCTCCTCTTCAGACTCATTCTGCGCTAGGCGAACGGCAGTACACCAATGGCAGGTATAGTCCTGAATTTGCGTGTCGTCAAAGTCCAATAGATCGCACTCAACAAACTTACCAGTGCGAAGCAAACCTTGGGGATAACCCACCGGGCGAGAGGAAATTAAATAGTGGCATTTTGGATATCGTTTCAGGAGTCCATACAACCAAGGCAGCAAGAACTTGTCCCGTAATTCGGGTTCGGTCTCATCCAGGCCATCTAGCATAAACAGCACCCGACCCGCCTGCATTTGCCGCTCAATCCAGCCGTCCGGCATCAAATTTGCTCGGTCTTTACTAGCCGTTGCTTTCTCAATCAAAGCTGCACCCTGGGGTAAGTTCCACAAATCCAATTGCCGCACCCGCAACAGCAACGGAATCGCTTGCTGCCTTCCTAAAACAAACTGTTCTTCCACCGATGCCAGCTTGACCTGTAGCCATTCAAAGAAGGTGGATTTACCTGAACCCGGCAAGCCCACAATCACCGTACGATTAGACCCTTTGACCTGCTCAAGGATAGTAGGCGGGGGGGCATCCGTTGATTTGTCCTCTTTATCCTCTAATTGCTGGGCTCTATCATGCCAACTATTCCGATTTCCGTATAATTCACGAGCTGCGGCCAAATCCATCAGCGCCACAGCTAGAGTTTCTTCGCTCTCCTCTGCGACTTTAGAAAGCTTTCGCGCCACGACACGCGGCATCACAAACAACTCCCGCAAATCCACATCCAGCTTCGTGGTCATGCGGACTGTGCCCGCCTCAACTTTATGGAAGCGTTGCAGCAGATAGTCTCGATATTGAATCTCATAGTTTTCATCTGCTCCCGCTTGCCCCGACTTGCCCAACGCCTCAATCTGGCTGCTGATTTCATTCAAGCGATTCACCACCCGTCGCGGCAACTCAAACGTGCTGGAGAAGTTGAGCTTCTGCCACTCCGCCATCACTGGGCCCACCTGCGTCAAGACCTGAACAATGGTGTAGAGTGCCAAACGGTAAATCGCATCATAGGGCGGCTGTACGGTTTGGGGACAAGGTAGATCGCTGAGTAAATCTTCAACAATTTCCTCAGCCGTCACGTTCGCGTTAGAGATCTTCTCTAGCGGTAGCAAGTCGCCTAACGGTGAAAAGCCTGAGAGGATCTTTGCAACAGTCTCTTCATCTAACTTCTGGCTCAGGAAAAAGCGGGTCAACGAGGCTGATGCGGCGTCTGTTGCAGCGTCTACCTGCCGTATCACCTCATTGCGTCGTCGGCGATCGCTAATCCGAACACGAAACGGCTCAACAAACAGGCGCTCGAAGAGTTCACCGTAGAAATCTAAAACCCGATCATCGACTGAGGACGACATTTTTATTTCCCCTACTGCGCTGTCATACAGTGGCTCGTAACATTCTGCCATAGCCTACAGCCCACAAACTAAGCAATTAATACTATCATGACTCAAGCAACTAACCGGGTTAAACCGATAGACAAGGTTCACCATGGCAAGAATTGACTTCGATTAGCACATGAGAAAGGGACGGAATATGTTTGAGGAGATCTTTATAATATTCGGGTGATTGAGGATAGTGGGTTACGAGCGAGATCGTTGCAGCCAAGCGATTTTGATTGATATACCAAATGTGTAAGTCGCTGATGCGATTATCCGCCTTCTCCTCAATCGCCGCAACGATCTCTAACTTAATCTTTTTATCCGCAAAGCCATCGAGCAGAATTTCACTTGTATCACTGAGCAAACCATAAGCCCACTTCGTGATCACGCCTGCACCGACGATTCCCATTAAGGCATCCATCCAAACCCAACCCAGTAACTTACCGGAAAACAGGGCGACGATCGCAAAAACAGACGTCAGAGCATCCGCTAAAACATGAAAATATGCCGCTCGAAGATTCTGGTCATGGTGGTGGTGATCATGCGCTTGGTCATGGTGATGGTGATCATGGTGATGATCATGATGCTCATGCAATAGCCAAGCACTGGCTAAATTAACCACTAATCCGAGAATGGCGACACCAATGGCTTCGTTAAATTGAATCGCTTGAGGCTGAAAAAAACGCTCAACAGATTCAAATGCCATCAGAAAAGCAACCACCGCAAGAGCAACAGCACTGGCAAAGCCGCCGAGAACACTCACTTTTCCTGTGCCAAAAGTGTATTTGGGGTTAGCTGCATATTTACGAGCGTATTGATAGGCAAAGAGGGTTATGCCAAATGCAGCGACATGGGTTGCCATATGCCAACCATCGGCGAGCAATGCCATTGAACCAAAGAGGGTTCCGGCGGCAATCTCGGCAACCATCGTAACTGCCGTCAGCAGCATTACGATTTTGGTGTTTCTCTCCGCACCACCCTGATCTTCAGAAAAGTCATGGGAATGCTGCCATTGTTCAAGGGTCTGGATATGCATGATTTTGGCGTGATTTAACCTGCGCAGATGATTACCATAGTATTCCAGAGCTAAACCCCGTCTATTTTCAAACCTGGAGTATTGCTGTAGGGGTAGTGCCCCCGTGCCTACCCCAGCGGGGTTTGGGGCAACCACGGAGGGATTGCCCCTACGGTATCCTGGGAGCGACCGATTTCAAGTTGGAAGAGGTTTATCACGAATTCTGCGCTGCCACCGCCCGCTTATCGAGATAGTTGCGATGGTAGATCCAGCGGCCGCGTTGGATGAAGCCCCAATCCCGCACCTTCGGCCCGCGCAGGAACAAACTCCAGGAGCCTGAACCGTCTTCCGGCAGCTCTAAACGGTGAAGATCCTGGGAGCCACGAATGCGGAAATGCCCTGGCCCGCGCCAAAATCTCCCCTTGGGCGTAATTTCCCAATAGCCCCCTTTGAGGATGAGCGTCACATACCACCAGGGATGATCATGTAAGTCATCCGGGTCACTAGCACAGATTTTGTGCAACATCAGGTTAAAGGGCAGTGGGTTAGCCCGTTCTTGATCCTGGACTTTGTCTTTGAAGAGCAGATAATAGCGATACATATAGGGCTCTCGGTGATCGCGATCGTAAATCACGCGGAGGCGATCGAGTTTTTCAAGCAGGCGCAGCAGCATAGGAATTCAGTGGTAAAAGAAGGCGTTACATATCTAGTATGACGGAGCCAGCAAAAAAGCGTAAACCCCTACTAAATATGGGATAGGGGCGATCGCGTCCCACTCAAGATGTGGCGTTGACGGCGCTGGTACTGCTCGTTTTGGGTGACTGGAGACGAACCTTGCGAAACTGGGATCTGGGTTTCGACTCCGCTTAACCCCCACCGCTCGCGCCGATCGCTGCTGGGGGATCTATGCCACAATGAATGTCTAAATCACAATTCATTGAGTAAAAATACTTTTTATGTCAGTCTTAGCGGCGATCGGCGTTCTCGCTCTGCTTATTGTGGTGCATGAACTGGGCCATTTTGCAGCAGCGCGACTCCAGAATATTCACGTCAATCGGTTCTCAATTGGCTTTGGGCCCGTCCTCTTCAAATATCAGGGGCCCGAAACCGAATATGCTCTGCGGGCGATTCCGCTCGGGGGCTTTGTGGGTTTCCCGGATGATGAAGCAGGGGACGAGATCCCGCTCGATGATCCGGATCTGTTGAGCAATCGCCCGATCCTCGATCGCGCGATCGTCATTAGTGCAGGCGTCATTGCCAATTTGGTCTTTGCCTATCTGCTCATCGTCACGCAAATTGCCACGATCGGCACACCCGTCTATACCTATTCTCCCGGCGTCATTATCCCTGAAGTGGTCGCCAGTGAAACCAGCAGCGCACCCACCGCCGCCCAGAAAGCGGGGCTCCAGGCGGGGGATCTCGTCTTAGCCGTGGATAGCAAAACCCTTCCCGCCGAGCAAACAGCCCTGTCCGAGTTGATGGAGCGCATTCAAACGGCTCCCGGCCAAACCCTGGAGCTGACGATCGAGCGGGAGGGCCAAACCCTAGACATCCCGGTGACACCGATCGCCGACGCCGAGGGCAACGGCAAGATTGGTGTTGTACTCGCGCCCAACCAGGAGGTCTCTCGGGAACGCAGCAGTCTGTTCACGGCCTTTGGGCAGGGCGCGGCAGAGTTTCAGCGCCTGGCCGTCCTGACCGTCGGTGGCTTTGGCCAACTGATCATGAATTTCGGTGAAACGGCCGAGCAGGTGGCTGGCCCCGTCCGGATTGTTGAGATTGGCTCTACGCTGGCGCGATCGGATGCGGGCAACCTCTTCCAGTTTGGAGCCCTGATTAGCATCAACCTCGCCATCATCAACACCTTGCCGCTGCCCGCTCTAGATGGAGGACAACTGGCGCTGTTACTCGTGGAAGGGCTGCGTGGCAAGCCCCTGCCGACCCAGCTTCAAGAGGGCATCATGCAAACCGGTTTAGTTGTGCTCTTGAGCCTGGGCGTTTTCTTGATTATTCGGGATACGGCAAATCTCTCCGTGATCCAAGACCTCTGGCAAGCACGGTAGTTGAGCTCCGTAGTTTTCGAGATGCTGTAGGGGCAATCCCCCCGTGGTTGCCCCAGACCCGCTGGGGTAGAAGGGCTCTAACCCTACAAAATTAAACGACTGGTTTCAAGCTGGACGGGGTTTAGCTGGGGATTAGGAGATCTTTTTTGGGCTTACTCTACAAGGTTGGTTATTAACAATGCCCCGTCCGAGCAAAACCAAAATTCGCGCCAATGAGGTGCTGCTCCGCCTCAAGAAGCTCTATCCAGATGCCACCTGTAGCCTGGATTATGAGACCCCGGTGCAGCTCTTGGTGGCAACGATCCTCTCGGCTCAATGCACTGATGAGCGGGTTAATAAAGTCACGCCCGCTCTGTTTGAGCGTTTTCCCGATGCAGCAACGCTGGCCGCTGCCGATCGCACCGAATTGGAAACCCTCGTTCGCTCGACGGGTTTCTATCGCAACAAAGCCAAAAATATTCAGGGGGCCTGCCAAAAAATCATGGCGGACTTTGGCGGTGAGCTACCCCGTCACATGGCTGACTTGCTGACGCTCCCCGGCGTAGCCCGCAAGACAGCGAATGTGGTCTTGGCTCATGCCTTTGGCATCTTGCAGGGCGTCACGGTGGATACCCATGTGAAGCGCCTGAGCAAGCGTCTCGGCTTTACAACCCAGACCGATGCGGTCAAGGTGGAGCGGGACTTGATGAAGCTCATCCCCCAACCGGATTGGGAAAACTGGTCGATTCGTCTGATTTACCATGGTCGCGCGGTGTGCAAAGCCCGCAAGCCCAACTGTGCAGAATGTGAGTTGGCCGATCTTTGCCCGTCGGTAGAGGCGACCTAAGCGGTGTGGGTTGATTTTCCCCCAATGAAACCCATCGTGACGTTGCGGCTGGGGGATCACTCATTCATCGTCTTGTAGGTTGCCACCGCTGAGGGCGAAATGCGGTTGAGGTAACGGAAGATCCAATATTTGAGTACGGTATCCAGGATCACCGGAAAGGTGGCAATGAACAAGAAGTTAAAATCCCGACTTTCCGGCAGGCCAAAGTGGTGC
>JBMYQW010000288.1:0-6589 GCA_049601735.1 Spirulinaceae cyanobacterium | reverse complement strand
GAGCTATGAGCCAAGAACTTGAGTTCTTGGCGGATGAGGTTGAAATACGCTCGGTGTATAGGTTTGGATGCTTAAGTTCACACCGATGGGGACGCCTGCGCTACGGACAATCCTCGAAAATTCTGTAGCGCGGGAATTTGGCCCGCTACCCAAAAAGCGCATTTAACCCAAACCCAATTCCCGCTTGAGCAGACTGATCGACTTCTCACCGATGTAGTTTTCGCTGCAAATCAAGCGGGGATGGCGGATCAGATCATCCCGGGCCGCCATGATCGCCGCCTTGACCGCATCGTAGCTGGCTTTGTCCGAGAGGATCGTTTGGGAGGTGCGCACCAGGGAATTGAGCTTATAAGCATCATTGGCCTGGGCGGTGATCACCAGGAGTTCTTCGCCTCGGAGGCTATGGGTCAAGATTTCTGCAATGTTGAGGATGCCTGCACTGAGGCTGACCATCCCAAAGGTCGTATTGGCCGGAATGGATTTGATCAGTTCAATTTCCTTGGTGTAGTCGCAGATATCCACGGGAATGACGCGAATCGATCGCGGTACGGCAATATCTTCGGCTTCTTTAATGAAGTAACGGCTGGTCACGACCGTCCCCGAATGGGTGAGACTCAGGGCTTCTTCGAGTTCTTCGAGGGGAACCAGTTGCACCGGAATTTGCAGCGCGGCTTCGAGTTCTTGCACCATCAGCTCCCCCGCCCCCAGATCGCGCTCGGGCACGGTTACGAGCACGCGGGCGCTGGAGCGCAAGCGCCAGTCAATCTCAGACAAAAACAACTCGCGCGCCTGGGAGAGGGTGCAGCCCTGGGTGAGCAGTTCATCCAGGCTCTTTTGCACCAGACGATAGGCTTCGGGATATTGCTTGAGCATCGGCGATCGCAGACTCGTACCCCCCTCATGGCCCTGGGCTTGGACATAAATGCCCGAGCCCGCCTGGGACTCGACCAAGCCCGTTTCTTCGAGTTGGCGATAGACCTTGCTGACGGTGTTGCGATGCAAGCCCGTAATCTGGGCCAGTTGACGGGTACTGGGCAGACGATGACCCGGTGGATATTGCCGCGAGGCGATCGCAAACTGGATCTGATCAAAGAGTTGCTTCGATGCGGGGATATCGCTATCGGTTTGGATATGAAACTGAACCCGATTTGCCATGAGTACCTTCGAGAACCGAACAGGACTGTTGAAAGAATGCAGACGCTTTTTCTAGTGTAGGCTGTTCCCAAGTCTTTCGATGTAACGCTTTTTGAGTCGGGTAAAGCCCATGACCCCAACGCCCATTCAGACCCAAACAATCCAACTCGCTCAAGACTCAATCACGATCGCCGCCTACCTGACCCAGCCCAGTTCGCCAGGGATTTACCCCGCGGTGGTGGTGATCCAAGAAATTTTTGGTGTCAACCCCCATATTCGCAGTGTGGCCGATCGCTTCGCCCAAGCAGGTTATGTGGCGATCGCCCCGGCCATTTACCAGCGCACCGCTCCGGGTTTGGAATTGGGCTATACCCCTGAGGCTCTCGTTGAAGGTCGCAAGCATAAGGCCTTGACGACAGCCTCCCAGCTTTTAGGTGATATCCAGAGCGCGATCGACTATCTCCAGTCTTTGCCGAACGTGAAGCCCGGTGGTGTAGGTACGATTGGCTTTTGCTTTGGGGGTCATGTAGCCTATCTGGCGGCGACGCTGCCAACGGTCAAAGTCACTGCTTCTTTCTATGGTGCAGGCATTGCCGTCATGACCCCCGGTGGCGGTGAACCTACCCTCACCCGCACCGCCCAGATTCACGGGGCGATCGACTGCTTCTTTGGTAATGATGATCCGTTGATTCCGGTTGAGCAGGTTGAGCAAATTGCCGCCGCCCTCCAGGCGCAGGCGATCGACCACCGGATCTTCCGCTACGACGGTGCCGGTCATGGCTTCTTTTGCGATCAGCGGGCCGACTATCGACCCGACGCCGCTCAGGATTCCTGGCAGCAGGTTTTGCAGCGTTTCCATGCTTGTCTCTGAATTTATCTTCTGCATGACCACCGACTTCGTTATCCTGATGCTAGGGACTGCCCTCAATTGGATGCTAAAGTATTGCCACAGCAATGTTTTCAGCCCCTCGCTGGTTTTGCTCAAGTCGGGCGCTTTATCGCTTGTCCCTCAAGGATTCTGAGATAAGTGAATGACGCGCCTTAGGCACGATTGGCGGTCAGCAAAACCGTCAGTGTTTTTTGAATTGTTAAAACTCGTTATGACCTCCCCCTCCTCTCAACCTTCCTTCTCAATGGATGACTTTGAACAAGCCCTCAACAAGGAGGAATATGCCTACCGTTTTGAACGGGGGGAAGTGGTCGAGGGTGAGGTGTTAGAGCATAGCAGTGATGGTGCTTACGTCGAGATTGGGGGCAAGTCGCCAGGGTTTGTGCCCCGCGATGAGGTGGCCCTGACGCGCGTGGCAGATATTGAAGCGGTGCTGCCCAAGGGTGAAAAACTGGAGTTTGTGGTGGTGCGAGAGCAGGATGCAGAGGGCCAAGTGGTGCTCTCCCGCCGCCAACTCGCCATTAAGCAAGCCTGGCAAGAACTCGAAGAGCTGCAAGAGAAAGGTGACGTGATTGAAATGCGCGTCACAGGCAGCAATCGTGGCGGCTTGATGGGCCAGGTCTACGGGTTGCGGGCCTTTATTCCGCGATCGCACCTCCTCGAATCGGAAAAACAACTGCTAGAGAACAACCAAGTCGATAGCCTGGTGGGTCAACGCCTCAATGTCACTTGTCTAGAGGTCTCCCAGGAGCGGCGAAAATTAGTCCTCTCCCAACGGGAAGCGGCGCGATCGGCTGCCATCCAGCACGTCGTCATTGGCGAACTGGTCTCGGGTACAGTGGTAAACTTGCAGCCCTACGGCGCATTTGTGGATATCGGCGGTCTGACCGGGCTGTTGCACGTCAAGCAGATCAGTGCTAAGACCCTGCAAACGCCCCACGAACTCCTCTCGGTGGGCCAGGCGATTAAAGTGGTGATCTTGGATGTGGACGAGATGAAGAATCGCCTCTCTTTTGCTACCAAAATGCTGGAGAGCTACGCGGGGGAAATCCTCGAAAAATTTGATGTTGTGATGGCGAACGCCGAGGAGCGTTTTGCTGTGAGCAAGGCCGCCGCTGCCCAAGCAGAAGCCGCAGCGCCAGCAGAAGCGGCAGCCGAGCCCCCATCTGAGTCGGATGCGGCAGCAGCGACTCCGGCAGAGCCCGAACCGGAACCAGAAGCAGAAACAGCCGAAGTTGACGACACCGCCGCTGAAGAAGCAGTTACTCCGGCAGAAGAGGAATAAACCTCGTCCAACTTGATCCTGTAGTGCTGTGACACACCTTCAATTTATGCATGAGATTACTAGGGGGTAGATCCCTCAAAACATTGACGGTGTTGGGTTTCACTCCGTTCAACCCAACCTACACAATATTGGCAGGCGAGACGCCTGCGCTACGGGATTTGCTTGAAGAAACCGTAGGGCGGGCATCTTGCCCGCCACGGTTTACGCATGAACTTCAACGATCTCAAAAACGCATCGACAGCAGTCTTGCGGGCAATTTCAGCTTTTATCTTATTTGCCAAAGACCCACCTCAGCGAAGGGGCTTCATTACCTGCAAGCGCAGATCAATTTCTTCAATCAGATTGTTGTAAAGGGCACTCTCCCGGAGTAGGAGTTGGAGATCCTCGGCGCGATCGCCCGCCCGCTCAACCCACAGGTGACTCGCCACCAAATTCGTCTGCACCAGCTCAAAATCCACATCCAGGTAGAGCCCCAGCGGTGTATTCGCCGCGCCCTGAGCCTGCCATTCCCGGTTCAGGCGGCGCGAGAACATCTGCAAACCACTCGGCGTAATCGCCCGCACATGGGTCGGGTCATGGACAAAGTTATCGTGGCGGTGGTGGGGCACGATGATCTGAATCTGGGCATCCGGCTCGGCGACCCGATACAGCTCCTGGATAATTTGCAAATACGTTTCGGTCTGCTGCCCGAGATGCTCCAAGACATGAATTAGCTTAATCTCGCTGACGCTATCGTCGTCCCAGGGCCAGGGGAAGGTTTCGAGATCCCAAAGCAGGTCCGGTTTACCGTATTTATCAACATTGAGATAGCCCGCGAGGGGGCGTTGACCGGAGCCAAGGTTGAGGCGAAGCGCACACATAGCGATGAAAGCGGAAACAATGAAATAATCTAATTCCCACTTTATGCCCAATTGAGGTATCAGACTGAATCTAGCTCAAAGGTTACGGTAAGGTGTCACCATTCACATCGTTCTCCATGATAGATATTGGCTTTGCAAAAGCTGGAGTGACAGCACGATGATCGTTCAACTCCGCCACAAAAAATTCACGGTGGGACAGTACCACCACATGATTGAGTCGGGTATTTTGACCGAGCGCGATCGCGTTGAGTTATTGCAAGGAGAAATTATCGAGATGCCACCCATTGGCGCGAAACACGCTGCCTGTGTCGATCGACTCGCAGATTTATTGTTCGGAGCCCTGACGGGGCAAGCGATCGTTCGGGTGCAAAGCCCAATCCAATTGAGTCATCACTCTGAACCCGAACCGGATTTGGCGATTCTGCGGCGGCGCGATGATTTTTATGCGGCGGGGCATCCCCAGGTTAGCGATATCTTTGCCGTAATTGAGGTTGCCGATACCACGATTGAGTTCGATCGCCGGGTCAAGTTGCCACTCTATGCCCAGGATGGCATTCCGGAGGTTTGGCTGGTGGATCTCAATGCCTCAGTCGTCGAATTGTATCGTCAGCCGAGTCAGGGAGAATACCAGCAGGTTCAGGTTTTCTCGCAGCAACAGTCTTTGACACTCCAATCGTTTAGTGCATTGCAGTTTTCGGTGGCGCAGATTTTGGGTTGAGTTCCCCGCCCCATTCACGACTACCATCCCCTGTTCGATTCCCAATCCCCATTACCAAAATTGCAACCGGGCATCCATTTTGCTGATCTTACTGTATTATGTGTAGTATGCGAGTTACGGCAACGCGCATCTGGGTTCAAATCCTTGGTAATGCTATGGTTCGGGTTCTGCATACCCGTCCGGTGCAGTTCAACCTTGTTGTTCTGTATGCCGCATGACTTGTGATTCTGAATCTTGCCGATTAGTGCAGTGGTAGCACGATGGATTCTTAATCCATAGGTCGTCGGTTCAACTCCGACATCGGCCACCAAGTTCGCCCAATGGTAGGGCATCAGTTTGCAGAACTGATGGTTACAGGTTCGAATCCTGTACTTGACCACCTAGCCCACGGTTAATGAGGCGCTCGACTTAAAAGCGAGTTCTTTGCACACCTTTAAATGTGCTCCCTGGCGAATATCAGTGAGGCGCCAACCAGTCTTCTGATCTGCCAAACTTCTCCGCTCTACGGCTCAGTCATCTGGCGCAATGCTCGGGTTGGGCATTGGGCAGCAATGGCTGGCTTGGGCGAGGAGGGTAACTTTTAGCTTGAGTCGGTTGCTTGGGCGGGGCTTACCCCCAGCTTGTCTGGGACAGCCCCATTCAACCGCCGATTTGCCCCACGGCGATCGGGCCGGTCTGCCCTATGGCTCCAAGGCTTAATCCAGCTCTGAGTCCCCCTTGTCCCGCACAGATGTTGTGGATAACTGTTGTCGTAGAGCCCTCTCTTTTTTTGCTAAGACCTAATTTTTTTCAGGCCAATGTTCGGACTCTTCAGAACGTTTTACATCAAGCCCCATGAGCGCGGTCTGCTCTTCTACCGTAGCCACTTTCAGGGCATTTTAGAACCGGGAACCCATCGGCGGATGGGCTGGCATTGGAATGTCAAAACGTTCGACCTCAATCAAGCCCGACCGACGATCGCCAACCTCGAATTTTTATTGCGAACCCATCGGGATCTCATTCAGCAGCATTTCGCTGTAGTTCGGACTGACCCAAACCAAGCGGCACTCATCAACGTGGGGCAACGCTGGCACGCGATCGGCCCCAAGTCTTTGGAGGTGTTTTGGCGGGGTTTGTACGAGCCGGAAGTCCATTACTTCGACCTCAATGCGGATCTGGAATTACCACCTGAACTGGTTGAGCCCTTGCAAGATGCGACTTGGAAGATGCTTAAGTTTGTGCGGGTGGCGGAGTCCGAGATTGGACTCCTCTATGACACGCGCAACTTTGTGCGACCGCTGTTGCCGGGTCGCCATGGCTGGTGGACAGTGCGCGGTGCGGTAGACGTGACCCTCTTCGATCGCAATATGCCCATGCCCCGTTTTCCGAATGATGATGTGCTCATTGAGCAGCATCCGGAGTTTGTGGCGACCTATTGTGAACTGGTGCAGTTGAGCGATCAGGAGGTGGCCGTGGTGCGCCATCGCGGCAAGGTGATTGCCGTGTTGCCTCCATGCAGTCGCAAGCTTTTCTGGAAAGGCGTGGCGATCGAGGTCATTAACCTCGAAACGGAGGGCGGTAAGCTCTCGGCGCGGCTGGCGAAGGAACTGAAGGAACTGCTTCGTTTGTTTAGCCCGCGTAGCCCCGCGCTTGGGATTGCTTAGTAAGCTTTATATCGCTTGGGCTTACCCCCATTTTCGACCTGTACGTTGGTCGTCCACACA
>JBMYQW010000287.1:279-6602 GCA_049601735.1 Spirulinaceae cyanobacterium | reverse complement strand
CAGCACCCTACATTCTGCCTTCTGTCTTCATCCTTCTGCCTTTAAATCGTACTCCAGCCAAATTTCTTTGAGGTCTGTTTTCGCATCTTGCTCCGCTTGGAGTTGGCTGAAATATTCCATGCGGCGGCCGGGTTGGATGCAGGCGAGAATGATCCCGGCGGTGAGGGTTTTGGGACCGCCAGTGAAGTCGGCCACTACGTCGGATTCTGAGAGACCAAGGGTTTGGGCATGGAGATAAATGCCATTGACCAGACGTTTCATGTATTCAGGATTATTGAGTTCGGTGTCCTGTACGACGAGACTGAGGGTTTGTCCGGGCTGGTCGGGGTCGGGGACTTGCTCAATGGGTTCAAAGTAAAGCTTGAGGTAGGCGAGCTTGCCTTCATTGCTCAATTTTTGCTGGATGGTACGGGCGACAGATAAGGTGTCTTGGGTGCAAATAAGCCAACAATGTTTAAGTTGAGGGGGATCGACGAGCATCAGATGGCGTTCAATCGCTGCTTCGGCAGAGGTGGGTTTGGAGCCACATTGCTTGCCCACAAAAGTGATTAACCCTTGAAACGGATCTTCAAGCTCCTTGACTGTCGGGGGAATGGCCGCAGCGGTTCTAGTACTGAGGACTTGGGAGAGCCATTGGGCAAAGGAGTCGATCGAGTAGACGAAAGCTGCGATCGCACCCACCAACAGCAGGGCGATTAATGAGGTGAGCAGCGGTAATAACTTAGATTCTACAGTTAAGCCCAAGACCTGTTCTAGAACGAAGGCGATCGCCCCTTGCACAACCCCTTCAGCAAGCCCTGTGGCCAAGGCACTCGATAGGGTCAGGATCACTAGGGGGAGACGTTTGACACGGGGTTGGAGCGAACGGCGAGACATAAGGGTTAAAGGCAGAAGGATGTAGGCAGAATGTAGGGTGCCGTTAGGCGTAAGCCGTAACGCACCGTTTTAGAGGCAGAAGGCAGGCTTGAGTGACACATTTCTCAACGTGTCGCCACAGTCTGAAATTTAGCACTCAAGATCGTTAATTTGCATCACAAAGCCTAACGATGTGTTGCTCCCCATGCTCGATTGGGCAAGGGTCTGGCTAGATTGAAGCCTGTATTCACCATGAACCGAGTGAAGTTATGTCCTCTGACGCGACTTATTGCGCCATCACCTTTGCCCCCGTCCAGGGCTTCATTGAAAAGTCCCGAAAACTGCGCGATCTCTATGGCAGCTCGTTTATTCTTTCCTATCTGGCTGCAACAATTTGTCAGACGGCTGAACAGAATAGCTGGGAACTTATTTCTCCAGCATTGCCCAACATCACTAAAGGGACGCCCAACCAAATTATTTTGAAAGATCATGTAGGGGCGCAACGCTTGCGCGCTCTTGATGATGAGCGCGAAAGAGAGCAAGCAGAAGCAACATTGCGGGCGGCGTTTGAAGGGGCGTGGCAAGTTCTGGTTGAGGCAGTTCGTGAGAATCTTGAAACTACAACATTAACCAGCAAGTATACCTACACCGAATGGCAGCGATCGTGGGAACTCTGGGGCAATTATGCCTGGGAATGGTTTTGTGTGATTGGCCAACCAGGCCAGAGCATTACCCAAGTGCGGCAACAACTCAATGAAACTAAGCGCAGCCGTAACTGGATCGGGGTGAATTGGCAGGGGGAAAGCTCCACGCTTTCGGGCATGGATGCGATCGCCTGGCCGGGAATGGATGTTTATAGTCCGAAAACTGATTTGAGGAGTAAGCGGGTAGATAGCGTTGACGAGTATTATGATGTCCTCCGTGCCACTCAGCGAAAAAACTGGACTTACGAAAAGCTCATTGATGAGCGTGAACGCTTGAGTATCCCGGATCTGATCAAACGGCTGACTACCTTACCAGAGATTGCTCGAAAAATCCAAAAGATCCCTCAATATCCAAACGTTGAATCACCGGACAAGTTCACTGACCTTAATCGCCTTGAAGCTGAACAATATACTGCTTGGTTCATGGGCGATGGGGACAAAATTGGGGACTATCTCAAACGGCTCCAAAATGAGGAAGGGGTCGATGAAGCTGTTGCCCTCAATCAGTTGAGTACAGCCCTAACAAAATGGGGGAACCAGCTTGAAGGTCGCATCCAAGCAACGCTGAATGAGCATAGCCCTGTACCACCAGAATCACGCATGATCTATGCGGGGGGCGATGACTTTTTGGGGGTGATCTATCGCACGGATAAGAAAGTAAAACTCCACCCAACCCATTGGCTCCCCTGGCTTTATCAGTTTCAAGCCCTCTGGAATGAACACCGATCCTATTTTGCAGGTGATGCGGGCGCAAGCGTTGCGCCCCTACAGGCTGGTTTAACCGTGAGCATGGGCCTCGTCTGGGCAGCTCCGGGCGTGCCCCAGCGCGACGTGTTGCAACATTGCCGCGAGGCGGAAAAATCAGCCAAAAACCAGGGACGGAACCGCGTGGCGATCCGTATTCTGTTCAACTCCGGTACGCATCTCGAATGGGCCTGTCCGTGGGATTTGTTGGAGCCAATTCTCAATTCTGGGTGCAACTGGACGCATTTCCAAAATGATATCGCCACCTTGCAAGCCCGTCATGCCCTAGAAGTGCCTGCCAACCAAGCCAATGAGGTAAATAAAGAAGGAATCGTTCAAGGTGCGATCGTCGCGGCTCGCATCCTTGCCCATCACTTACAGCTCAAGTCCGGTACTGTGTTGTGGCAGCGGCTGCTTTGCCAAGACCATTGGTTTAATGAGGCTGTACCGAATTGTCCGGGGATTTTAGGAGAGGGCGATCGCTTCACCAACACGATTGATGCTGAAGGTCATATCACCATCACCAAAGCCAAAAAGATTACCGAAGCCTTCAACAATTGGGTCATCGCGCTGGCTAATGTTGGCGTTCGGTTAAAGGATGAAGGCAGAAGGCAGAAGGATGAAAATATTGCTGCGTAGGGGCACTTTTGAGCTTGCCCATGCCCAGCAGGCAAAAGAATGAATTATTAGTAGGGGCGCAACGCTTGCGCCCATTTCAGGTCAAACATCAGCAGAAGGTAATCCTGTGAACCCCGCCACCCTCAACGAAACCCAAACAACATCCCCCGTTCCCGCCAACCCCAAAGAATTCACCCATCAAATCGAGATCCGTCCCCTCGGTCATCTCTATGGCAGTGCCGGGCCATTCCTCTCCCCCGAAAACCTCGTCGGTCGCGCCGGAGCCCATTTTCCGCCCAGTGCCATGACGTTTGCAGGTTTAGTCGCCGCGATCGTTGCCGATGAAAAGGCGATCAAACCCTATCAATTCGCCGGGCCATTCTGGGCGTGGCAAAACAATCTAGACAACATCTACATTCCTACACCCTTTAACTGCCTGGTCAAAGACAACCAAATTCAGCACCAAATGGCTTGGCGCGATGGCAAATGGCAGGCATGGGATCAAAAAACGCAGCAATGGCAAACGCCCCAGGACGATAAATATCAAGCGGGAACTTGGCTCTCTTTAGAAACGTGGCAACAACTCAATCCAAGCGATCCTAAAAAACTCACCGTTGAAGCTGGCCCCTGGCAGTTCACGCCCTACCTCCATCCCAAGCTCCAACTTGAGCAACGCAAAACCGTTGAGGAAAATGGCTTGTTTTTAGAAAACGCCGTGGCTCTTAATCCCGATGCCTGCTTGGTGTACCTCTGCAATCATGCGGTGGAACCGGGCTGGTATCGCTTTGGGGGGGAGGGGCACATGGTGGAATTGAGCTGTCGTGAGTTGGGAGCGCCATTAAAGGCATTGTTAGGGGAGAAGTGCGATCGCACCTTTGCCACGATCACGCCTGCGGTTTGGGGCTCGAATCGGCGATCGTTGCGATCGCCACGGATTGATCAAAAGGGCAAGCCTGCTTGGCCTGAGGGAGAGGATCACAATTTTGATCAAACCATCGAAATCACCGCCCTCCTCACCGGCAAACCCCTTCCCCTCCGCCATCGCATCGGCAAACCCACCCACAAACAAGACCCCAGCCACTTCCCCAACTTGCTCTCACGGGGACGCTACGCGATGCCTGCCGGAACGGTCTATGTGCTGGACGAACAACTCGGCAAACCCTGGCACGATTGGCCCCTCTCCTGGTTTCCCACCGAAGGCTATTCATACAAATGCTTCGGTTGTGGGTTAGCTCTGCCCTTGAAGGCAGAAGGATGAAGGCAGTAGGGCTTGCCCGTGCAAAGCAGGCAGAATTCCAGGCTCTGCACTTTAACGCAATTATTGTATTTTTGGAGAATTGACAACGTATGTATTACAAAGCCTACGGCATCATCAAAACCCTCGCCCCGCTCCATGTGGGTGCTGCGGCAGGGGAAGAAGCGGGGAACTTGAACCTGATTTTCCGTGACCAGTTCACCCAAACGGGGATTATTCCGGGGAGTTCGATTCGCGGGCGATTTCGGGCAGAGATGCGGCGCAGCCAACCCGGTTCAGAACAGGATATTTATGGCAATGATGCGGACTCAGAAAATGGTACTACCGAATCACTCGTGAAGTTTGAATATGCTTCGCTGGTCTGGCTCCCCGTGTTTTGTCCGGGGCAGCCTGTGGTGTGGGTAAGTTGTCCGCGGTTGTTGAAGCGGTATGCGATCGCCAAAGGTCTCAAAGATGACAAAGGGGAATACCTCACGCCTCCTGACCCCTACACCGCCCCCAAGCAGCTCAAAGGCAAAGCCAAGCAAAACGGCAATCATGTGTTGTTCTTCAACTTGGGTTGGCTCGAAGTCACCATTCCTGAAAAATTTGATTGGACGCCTTGGATTGCCGAAACAGGTTTACAACAGAACCAGATCGTCGTCGTGGACAATGCAGACATCGGACTCATTCACGATATGGCCCTCTACCGCCAGAGCCGTGTCACTCTCGAAACAGAACAAAAGAAAGTTGATGAAGGCAAGTTTTTTGGCGCAGAAGCCCTGCCTGAAGGCTCAGTAATGATCTTTCCAGTCGCCATTAAAGAGAGCGAAGAACAATGGCAACCTTTGCCCGCTAATGACTCAACCGTTTACCTCGGTGGTCTAGAATCCATTGGTTTTGGCCGCTGTGAAGTGAAGTTTGGTGGTGAATATTTTCAACAGGAGGCAGTGTAAATCATGACGCAACTACAAAGCCCAAACAAACAAACGGGGGGCTGGCATGGCTATGCCCTCGATCGCCATGCCCAAAAACTCGTCCTCAAAGCCAAAGAACGGGACGACAAATCTCTCGGCCAAGCCTTTAAAATGCGTCAAACCGTCGCCTATGGCCTTGAACGCTTTTGGGGCGAACAAATTCGCCTCAAAGACAAAGAACCCGACAAGGCGAAATATTGGCGGTGTACCTGGAAGGCTCTGGCCGAGATTGTCGAGCCAGCAGGAATTTATCTCCCGACTGAGAAGGTAAAAGCTAAAAATGCTGCTGCCATAGAGCAGATTTCTCAACAGCTTTGGGGCGAAGCTCCCGTAACAGTAGCAGGACGGGAACATACCCTCACCTACGAAGATCGCCAAGTCGTGCTTGCTGTCCTGACCCAACTCTGTGATTGCCTCGTTTGGTGGACACAACGGTATAAAGGCTAATGGGACTTAAGACAATAACTTGTTAAGCTCTCGATTGTGCTATGGCGGTTGCATAAACATGAGGTACACTCCTTACCCTAAATCCCTCTCCCAGAGGGGGAGAGGGACTTTGAGATGTACTCAATATTTTCGCAATCCGCTATAAAGCGTACTGCCAAAGTTATTGCCAAAACGGTCTTAGTTTGAGCAATGCCCACCCTAGGCAATAACCACATAATTACTTGTATAATCCCCCTAGCTCCCCTTAAGAAAGGGGAATTGGACAATGGAAATCCCCCTCGCCTTTCGTGCCCAAATTGAAGGTCGCTGTCAAACCCAATATCCTCAAACCAAAGATGCCGAGCGTTGGGTCAACGACTGGGTTGAAAACCTCGATTCAACCCCCTACCAATGGCCCCAACCGCAAACTGCCCAATTGCAAACCCGCACCTATCAGTTCGACTGGCGATTCGTCACCAATGGTGGTCAAGACGACGGCATCATTCGCCCCGTTATTGGCGCTGGGGGTCTGCCCTACTATCCCGGCAGCAGCATGAAAGGCGCATTCCGCCAGGCCTGCACCCCGGAGCAAGTCGCCCGTTACTGCGGTCGAGAAGACAACGACCCCGCCGCCATTCCCCTGCGGTTTTTAGGCGGCTACGTTCAGAACGAGGACTGGTCAGAAAAGTTGCTCGACTTGACCCACCCCCAGCAAAAGTGGCAAGTCCAAACCACCGACACCAAAGACAAACCCAGCGGTGAGAG
>JBMYQW010000287.1:0-269 GCA_049601735.1 Spirulinaceae cyanobacterium | reverse complement strand
CGGTGAGAGCGCCTTTGCCATGCTCTCGCTCTATCAACCCCAGATCGCCTTTAGCCTCTCCGTTCCCCCAGGCTATGCAGTCGATTGGCAAGAAATTTGGGCAATTTGGGAGCAAGCTGTAGCCCAAGGCTTGGGCTGCCGAGTCAGTGCGGGGTATGGGCAAGTGAGCCGTAAACCCAATGGCAAACCGCTACGCCCGAAAACGGGCTTTTTGTATCGGTGTCAGCTCCGGGGTGAGGGCGGCGCGAGTCAGCTTTTAGACAAGACCC
>JBMYQW010000286.1:0-6632 GCA_049601735.1 Spirulinaceae cyanobacterium | reverse complement strand
GTTGCTCTAGGGGCAGCGCCTCAGAGAGTAGCCAGGGCTCCGGGCTCGCTTGGGGCAATAAATGAGCGAGATAGGTCTGGTCAATGTAGCCCGTTGCACCGCCACCCCGGCGCTCAAAACCTTGTCCCGTCAAGGTGAGCACGATCAAGGCATCCAGTCGCTGAATCGCCATAGCTGTCAGGTGCTCCGGCGGCGGCGGCACAGATTTCAAACTCGTGCCAATACAGCGAATCCCGGAGAGGCGCTCCGCACCATAACGGGGTAATTCCAAGGGGGGAATCTGGGTCTGGCGAGGGCTACCCACACCGACTCGGATCACCTGACCACGCCGATTGAGGTAAACCGACAGGGGCTGCTTGATTGCAGTGCTAATCGCCGCCAGCCGTTGGGCAAATTCAGGTGTGGTGAGACAGTCCTGGGGTAGGCGCTGCTGATAGAGGCGGCGCAGTTGCTTGAGCTGGTTGGTCTTGAGACCTTGGAGCTGACCGTAGATTGTATCGATAACTCGTCAACAGAATGCTGTGGTTGTCTATTGTAGCGTCGGGTTTTGCGAAAGACATTCCGGCTCAAACCAGCCGTGACAACAGTGAAAAGACGCCAAAGCTAATCAAAAGGAGTCCGCTGGCCGGGTTAATCCACCCTGACCATTGCCGTAGCGCGAGGAGCTTCTTGAGCGAGGCCGTAAACGTTCCTGCCAGCACCAGCGGGGTAACGTATCCGATCGCGTAGGCCAGTAACAAGACCCCCCCCAGTGCTAGATCTTGAGTACTCCCCACCCAAGCTAGGATTGTTGCCAGGACGGGGGTGCTACAGGGCGAGGCGATTAAGCCAAAGGTCAGACCCAGCAAATACGATCGCACCGCCCCCGGCAACTTCTCCGAGATCCAGTCGCTGCCACCCCAACCGGGCCATTGCAGGGGAATAATTTCGAGTAGATTTAAGCCCATGAGAATGGCGATCGCGCTTACCAGAATCGGCAAACCCAGCCCCACCTGACCATAGACCCAACCCAGGGAAGCCGCTCCAATACCCAACCCCGCCAAGGTGGTCGCCAAGCCCAGGGCAAACCAAAGGGACTGCACCAAGGCCACACCCCGACCCTGCTGGGCTTCATAGCCGCCAATGTAGGCAACCGTCAGCGGCAGCATCGACAGCATACAAGGCGTCAAGCTGGTGAGGAGCCCCGCCAGGCCAATCAAGCTCACACTCCAGAGGCTCAAATGGGTGAGCTGCTCACTGACAAGGCTGTTGGCATATTGCGAGAGGTGGTAAAGGTTAGTTTGGAGGGTTTCGAGCATGGCATACAGAGGCGAGACCATCATCATCGTATAGCACCCACCCATAATACCTATCCCTATATCGATCGCACCGGGCCAGTTGCTCACTCAATGTCATAACCTTAAATCCCAGCCGTCCACATCTCGCGCAATAGAGATGCTGATGGTGGACGGTAGTGCTGTGCGCTGGATCACCGGGAGTCGTGATGAGTTACTACCGCGCCCATGATTCACAGTCACATTAAGTTAATTGTCCCCATCACGCTGACTTTCTGTATCTTTTGCGACAATTAGGGAGAGAAATATAAAACTCCCCTTAATAAAGTCATGAACCCCTTTATCCAAGCCACCGCTAATAAGGCGATTTGTAATTTTGTGGTCTCTCGCACCGAATATAAGACCCTGTCTCGCTTGCTCAATGACCCCCAAATTGATGAGCAGGATGCCATTCTGGCCCGACGGGTGCTCTATGGAGTTCGTCATGGTTTGGTGAATTTGGTCTAAGGGCTCTCGTCAAAAAAGAGAAGGCGGGTTATCACTGGTCTCGTCAGATTCCTGAGACTCGTTGATAACCCGCCTTCGTTAGGGGAATGATGCTTCTCTGCTGCAACCGACCCCAAAAACCTCATTTTCGCTACAACCTAACGATGAGGTTTTTGGAAAATGTGCAGATTGACTTTGGGTGTCTATTGACCCACCACTTCCACTTGCACGGGTGCAACACCGCTGCCCAGCATCCCGATCGCACTGGCGGCACCTCGAGAGAGGTCAATCACTCGGCCACCAATGAAGGGGCCGCGATCGTTGATGCGGACGATCGCCGAACGACCATTGTTGAGGTTCGTCACCCGCACCTGGGTGCCAAAGGGCAAGGTGCGGTGAGCGGCGGTCATCGCATTTTGGTTAAAGCGTTCCCCGTTAGCCGTGCGTCGACCATGGAAACCGGGGCCATACCAAGAGGCTTGACCCCGTTGCCCTGCGAAGCTAGTTGTAGCGCGAGGATTAATCGCAGCCCGGTAGCGAGGACGAGGCGTGTTCGGCACGGAAAGGGCGGGCGCATCCCCCACCTGACGGCGTAACAAGTTGGCGACACTCAGCGCGTCTTGATCCACGTTACGGGTCGTCTTGGGCAAAATATTGTTGCGGTCAATGGTCAGCAGGGTTTGCTCACCCAACTGCACCGCATAGGCATCTTGATCATCGTCCCAATGCAGCGTGATTTCCGTGGCAACATCGGGGGCAACTTGGCTGATCTGCTTGGCCGCTTGCGCTGCGCGCCAGATCGGTGCATCCTCGCTGACCTGGGGCAGCTGACCCGTCTGAATCTCTTCGAGGGTTAGAGCCGCAGGGAGGTCTGCGGCATCGCCTTGGCCCTGCTCACCCAGAAAAGTAACAACCGGGATTTCATTCACAAACAGAGTGGCGGCGGCAGTGGAACCGACCTGATGGGGATAGATCACTGTCTGATTGAAGGCAATCTCCAGGGGCGCATCAGGGGTTTCGGAGGCTTCAGTTGCCGTGTCACTCAGTGACTCGCTCACATCGGTTGGCGCAAGCTCCGTCTCGACCCTTACTTCAGGTGCGGTCTCGACATTTGCCTGAAACACCTCAACGACTTCCCCCTGCTTGGTCTTATCCAGACTTGGCTTGGGGAGTCCCTCTGAGGCAAGGGCAACTGCTTGAGTGCCGAGAAGCGTTGTAATGACGGTAGCACTCACGCTACCCCACAATAAATTACTCATAAGCTGTGTAAATTCAGGTCTTGGCAATAGTTGACGCCAGTAGTTGTCAGCGTTTGTGTAAGGTATGCAAAAGAAATTTTGCGTGACCGGAGACACCATAGCATGAACTTTTGTTGCAGAAAACCGTAATCAGCGACAAGGGTTTTACTAGCTGATTTTTATCTTGCCAGGACTAAAATCCTTGAAGCCTGATTTGTCAAGGCATTGGGGCGAATGGCGATCGCGCACAATTGATCAGTCTCTTAATCTTGTCTTGCGCCATTGATAAGAAATCTTGACGACTCGTGGGCCGGTGGCGATCGACTTTCAATGCGGTAGCCAGGCCCCGAGACATCATGCGGCAAAGGAGCAGCACAGCAAGACCGTCACCAATCCGAGCAGTCGCGTCTTGACTTAATGCCAGGGTCGGAGGTGCGTTACGCTATCGCTAACGACACCCTACGCGGTATAACCTGTTCCGTAAATTCCCTTGATCTCTTTTATCCCTTTGCCTTCACCCCGCTATGGACTATAAAACGGCAGGCGTTGACGTGGCGGCGGGGCGTACCTTTGTGGAGCGGATTCGTCAGTCCGTTGAGCGCACCCACCGCCCCGAAGTCCTCGGCAATTTAGGCGGTTTCGCCGGTTGCTTTGCCCTCCCCACGGGCTACCAAGAGCCCATCTTGGTTTCGGGAACCGATGGTGTGGGCACGAAGCTCAAGATTGCCCATGCTCTTAACCAGCATCACTCGGTGGGCATTGATCTGGTGGCTATGTGTGTTAATGACATTCTCACCACCGGGGCCGAGCCGCTGTTTTTCCTGGACTACATCGCCACGGGACAACTCGAACCGGCCCAACTGGCGGAGGTAGTTGCCGGCATCGCTGAGGGCTGTCGCCAGAGCGGCGCGGCGCTGCTGGGGGGCGAAACCGCCGAGATGCCCGGATTTTATGGCGCAGGGGAATACGACTTAGCCGGGTTTTGTCTGGGCATTGTAGAGCGTTCCGCATTGCTTGATGGTTCTCAGGTGCAGGTGGGCGATCGCATCCTGGGTCTAGCCAGCAGCGGACTTCATAGCAATGGCTATTCCCTGGTTCGCAAGATTATTGAAACCCAGGGATGGTCTTGGCAGGATACGCCGTCAGAACTGGCAGGGCAGACCTTGGGTGAGGTTGCCTTAACCCCGACTCGGATCTATGTACCCGTGATTCGCGCCGCTTTGGCGGCTGGCCGACCGATTCACGGCATGGCTCATATTACGGGCGGCGGCCTGCCGGAAAACTTGCCCCGTTGCCTCGGTCCGGGGCAAGCGGTGCGCATCGATCGCCGCACCTGGGAACCGCCCGCCATTTTTCCTTGGTTAGTCCAGCAGGGCCAGGTGACCCGGGCCGAGATGTTTGCGACCTTCAATATGGGGATGGGCTTTTGTCTGGTTGTGCCCGCAGCCGCCGTTGCCGATTGGCTGGCCCATTGCCAAGGGATGGGGATTGAGGCCGCGGAGATTGGCGAAGTGTTTCAGCGAGGCGACGCGGATCAGCCGTTAGAATTTGTGGGATAGCCCTTGTCTTTTGGAGTCCCACCATGCCTGCTGTTAGTTTCCTGCGTGCCGAGAGCTACGATCGCCCGGATCTCAAGGCCAAAATTGTCGCTTTGCTTGCGCCCCTCGGGGGGATGGCCGCTTTTGTGCAGCCGGGCGATCGCATTTTGCTCAAGCCCAATCTGCTCACGGACAGTCGCCCTCAGGGGGAATGTGTCACCCGCCCGGAACTGGTGGCGGTCGTGACCGAGCTGGTTCGGGCCGCAGGTGGCGAGCCCTTCCTAGGTGATAGCCCTGCCTTTGGCTCGGCGCGGGGGGTCGCCCGTAACAATGGCTACTTACCCCTGCTCGAAGAACTCGACCTGCCGATCGTGGAGTTTAAGGGCGATCGCTACGCTATTGATGCGGACAACTTTGGGCATCTGCGCCTTTCTAAAGAAGCAATGCAAGCCGATGGCGTGATTAATTTGCCCAAGCTCAAGTCCCATTGTCAGCTCACCATGACGATGGGCGTGAAGAATCTCTTTGGCTGTGTGCCCGGCAAAATGAAGGCTTGGTGGCATCTGGAGGCGGGCCAAGACGTGGATCGCTTTGGCGAAATGTTGGTGCAAACAGCGCGGGCGATCGCTCCCAATCTGACCATCCTCGATGGCATTATGGCCCACGAGGGCAATGGTCCAAGTGGTGGCACGCCCCGGCCCCTCCATCTCCTCGGGGCATCGGCTGATGTCTTTGCCCTCGATCGCGCCTGCCTAGAGATCCTCCAGGTTAACCCCGACTGGGTTCCCACCATCACCGCTGCCGAGCGGCTGGGCTATAATCCCTCGCTGGCGACGCTCACCTATCCCCTGGCCAGCCCCGAGACGCTGCGGATTGAAGATTGGCAATTGCCCGATGCCTTAGTCCCGATTGACTTTGGTCTGCCCCGCATTCTCCGCTCCACGGTGAAGCATTTGTATATCCGCTGGCTCAAAGAACCGATGCAAACCTATGCTCGTCAGCGTTAAAAAGGAGGAGATCTTGTCCCTAGAGCGTGTCATCAATTAACCGCAAAAGTCCCATGGGACAAGGGGTAGAGCGCCCAACCTAAAACACAGAGAAAGGGGCTGTGAACCAGTCACAGTCAGAGTTTGAAGTCTAGATGACGACAGCCCTGAGGCATCCTGCATTTTTGTAATATTCCGCAATCCCAAGTTACGAAATGTTGATTTTGTCAATGGGGGGATCTGGGATGGGGAACTAGGGATGTCTGCTATACTGAAGCCAAAAGCGTGACTTAATCCTAAAGGAATCTGTTGCACCATCAAATGCGCTGTCTGGGGCTTTAGCCCCGTCTTACTTGGGCTTTGGCCCCATCTCATTTACTCCTAATACTTTGTCCAATATGCAATGTTTCCATTCAGCAGCTTGCACGATTACCACTCCATCCCTGCTCTACAACAACATTCGGACAATTCCAATCAGCAAAATAGTTGTAATGCCTTAGTTGCCTAAAATCGGTACATCTCTACAGGTGCGTCTTTACAGAACTGTGAGGGGTTTACCCATGTGTTTATTGAATTTTTAAGGCTGGAGGTCATTTGTTATGATTGCAATTCCGCTACTACCCTCGAAGTGTGACTATCAGACAATCAGCTTTGCTTCAACCTTGTATCTCTGTCCCATTCTGGATACATTGCTGGCAAAGGTTCCGGAAAAGTGGCATTTAGAGCTTCGTCTAGGACTCCAGGAAGCTCTTGTGAATGCCGCTCAACATGGCAATAACCTTGATCCAAACAAGCAGGTTTTTGTCACCTTTTCTGTGACCGAAGGGTTGTATTCTTGGATTATCAAAGACCAGGGGGATGGCTTTAAACCACGCTGCCCCTGCCCCGATAATCCCGACGATCTCTTGCCAGAAGATTGGGCAGAGAGCGGGCGGGGACTCTGTCTCCTCTATAAGATTTTTGATCAAGTCCATTGGAATGAGACAGGAACCGAGTTAAGGCTCTGCAAGTTCGATCGGCGCAAATATTAGGTTGATGTCTGGGCATAAATGTCTTAAGGGGACTCCTTGAAAATAATTATCCCAAGTCAGGCGGGACGCCTGCGCTACG
>JBMYQW010000285.1:0-6638 GCA_049601735.1 Spirulinaceae cyanobacterium | reverse complement strand
TGAGGAGGATGGGGTTGCAGTCGGGGGCGGCTAGGGTGAGGGTTAGTTCTTGGATTGTGATTTTGGGGGTGAGCATTGGAAAGGGGCAGATTGAGAGAATGATGGGCTAGAGCATCTGAGTAGAACAGAAAAGAGTGAAGAATCAAGTTAGCTTAAAAGTTTTTTCGAATTCGTAGAGTTCCCTGCCTATTATCTCACTGTCAACATCACAGAAAAAATGTTCGTCTAAGGGCTCAAAACCATAACCATCCTCGCTTCTCTTGTAAGAGCTTATTTTTACTGCTTCATCGCTAATGCTAACATCAAAAAGAGCAACTGTTTTTTTCTCAAGAGTTTTCCATGACCCAAATCCAGTTGCTTGTTGTGCCTCATTCATTGTTTTCTTTATCATGTCTCTATCGAACCTAATGATTTTTTGCTCTTTCGTAGCATCTATGACACAATCGCCCAGAATTTTATTATTGCCATTTCTTTCTACACTATGAACGGGCCGTGAAGCTATGAATGGGCCATTCTCTATCTGTGATTGACAAACAACAACTATTTTGACATTGGTAAAGTAAACAATACACGAAGCCATGGGTGAGTCTCTCGTTATGGAACTGGATGTAAAACAATATTAACATTTGGATATAAGTTCCGAGCTGACTCAAGAAAGTCTGTCATTGCCACAGCTTGTGCTCTCGACATTGCACCATCCTCAATTGCTATGTATAAAACTCTTTGTGATGGGCTGGGGACATTTACCCCACCATATGTTCTACCATTGAATTTAGATAATTTCTTTGCATAACTATCGATTTGTGCAACCATGCGCTTAGGATTCTGATAGGTTTTGGCTGTTAAATCAAGACTTTTAATTGATGTCGCAACTCCAGTAAATGAATCGTAGTCGTCAATTGTTGGAAAATTCCACACAGGAATATTAGCTGGCCTTCCCAGGATAAACTGTTCAATCTCTCGACCACGCTCAACAGCCGACCTAATACTCCAGACAGAATTAGCTGCACGAAAAGTCTGAGTTGTTAGAGCGGCAGCTTGTCCTGCTTGTCGCAGACGAATCAACCTAGTGCTTGCAGCTATACCTAGCAGACGATTTGCAGTGACTCCAACTCCCAAACCAACTCCTACATCAAAAGCCAGCCCAAAGGCAAATGAGCCAGCTATTTTAGCTAGACTTGCACCAGCCTGAAAATCCTTGACTGCTTCTAGGGTTCTGGTGGGCACACTAAAAGCTAGAGATGTTAGCGTGTTCTCTAAAACAAATTTGGAATTGATTTCAGCAAGGGGAGATAGTCCACTCGGATCAATATAGCTAACCGGATTCGAGTTGCCATAAACAAACTTATTAAGCGTAATCGGCTCCGCTAACCGACCTTCCCAAGTATCCCGCCGCGTAAACCGCCCAACACTTGGATCATAATACCGCTGCCGCAGATAATAATCCCCCAGCGACTCATCAAACTGCTCCCCAGCAAACAGATAATCTGTTTCTAGGTCAGTCGGTGCATCCGCCAACGCCCCAAACTCATCATATTCATACGTCTGGACAACATCGCCATTCTCATCCGTCAGCACCACCGTACTGCCCAGACCATCCACCCCGAAGAACGCCTCATCCCCCGTTGTGCCATCTGTCTGCTCAATCAGATCCCAACCATACACATACTCCTCAATCAACTGCGACCCGATATACTCCGCCAACACCTGGGCATAAGCCCGGTTCTTATCCACCACAAACTCCGTGGTCTCCCCATCCACCGTCTGGCTGACCCGAATATTGTCATCATCATATTCATAGGTCACAAACGGAGCTTCACCCTCCTTCGCCACCGCCACCAAGCGGTTCTGGTCATCCCAGGTATAGATGAGCGTATCGCCCCCTGTCACCGCCTCACGGATCAGGTTGCCATCGGGGTCATAGTCATAATCCACCGTGACCTGCTCACCAACCATCACCTTATCGAGCTGGTCATTGGCATCGTAGACATACGTCGTCTGGGTATCCCCCACCTGCATCGAAGCCCGATTGCCCGCATCATCATAGGTGTAGCTGACCCCATCACTCCCCACCGTCTGGACTTCCAATAAACGGTACAGCTCATCGTAGGTATAGTTCGTCGTCTCCGACTCCAGCGTCTGCGCCGCCTCATTCCACAACGACTGAATCACCTGCATCCGATGCCCCGCATCATTGAGCTGATACTCCGACCTCGCCAGCACCAGATCATTACTCGCATCCCCATCCCCTTGGGTATCGGTTGTGGTGATGGTTTCCAGACGATTGAGGTCGTCATATTCCCGTGTTTCCACCACACCATTGGGGAACGTGGTCTGGATTAGGTTGCCTGCCGCGTCATAGACATATTCCGTTGCTTCGGTATCGCTATCCTGCTTAACCGTCTTCAAACGGTTCCAGGCATCGTAGGTGTATTCCGTTTTGCCCGCTGCCGTCTCCACTGAGGTGATATTCCCCGCTGCGTCGTAGGTGTAGGCAATCGTGAATTCTTCACCCGCCGCATTCGTGAAGGTCGGTGCATCGGGGTCTTTGCGTCCGGTCAAGCGACCTTGGGCATCATAGTCGAAGCGCGTCACTTCTGTATCCGGGGCATTGGGGTCATCGCCCACCCGAATCTCTTCAACCTGACCCTTGCTGTCATAGACGTAATGCACATCGGGGTCATTCACCAGTTCCTTGGTCTGCAAACGACCCTGTTCGTCATAGACGTAGGTCATTGCTTCAGGGTTAACCGTTCCGGTAGAGAATTCAGATAACAGCTAGGAGTGAGCTATGGTAAATTTGACCGACTCCATATAGCGATTCTTCTCAATTGTGTTCCTGACATATCTGCGCCGTGCCTGTGCTTGAAGCCGAACACCTCGATCGCCTCCGCACCCCCCTCCAGATTGGTTCTGTCACCGTGCAAAGTCGGGTACTGCAATCCCCCCTCTCCGGCGTCACCGATCTGGTGTTTCGACGACTGGTGCGACGCTATGCGCCGACCTCAATGCTCTACACCGAAATGGTCAGTGCTACCGAGATTCATCACCTGCGAGAGCTGCCCCAACTGATGGCGATCGCCCCCGATGAGCACCCGATTAGCATCCAACTCTTTGACTGTCGTCCGGACTTCATGGGTGAAGCGGCCCGCAAAGCCGTGGGCGAAGGGGCGGAAACGATCGATATTAATATGGGCTGCCCGGTCAATAAGATCACCCGGCGCGGCGGCGGCTCGTCGCTGCTGCGCCAACCCGAGGTGGCGGTCACATTAGTTGAAGCCGTCAAGGCCGCAGTGGATGTTCCTGTGACCGTAAAAACCCGAATTGGCTGGGACGAGGATGAAATCAATATTATCGATTTTGCCCAGCGCCTGGCGGGGGCGGGGGCGGCGATGCTGACGATTCATGGGCGGACTCGCAAGCAGGGCTACACCGGGTCTGCCCGCTGGCATTGGATCAAACAGGTCAAAGACGCGGTACAGATTCCGGTCATTGCCAATGGCGATATCTTCTCGGTGGAGTCGGCGGTACAATGCCTGCTACAAACGGGCGCTGATGGAGTGATGTGCTCGCGGGGCACATTGGGTTTTCCGTTTCTGGTCGGACGCATCGACCATTACCTCAAGACCGGGGAGTTGCTGCCGGAGCCCACGGTGACGGAGCGGCTGCGCTGCGCTCAGGAACATTTACAGGGTTTGTGGGCGTACAAGGGCCAACGGGGCCTCTATCAATCGCGCAAGCATATGGCTTGGTACTGCAAGGGGTTTCCGGGGGCGGGCGAGTTTCGCGATCGCCTCGCCCAGATTGAGAGCCTGGAAATGGGGTTAGCACTGCTAGAGGAGGCGATCGCGGTTGCGACAACAACACCCGTACAGACCGTGCCGTCGGGCCGGGCAAATTAATCCTAATCCCCATTCCTCATAATGAGACGCCGCCACCCCCAGCAACGCTCTTGTTTAGTGCAATTGCCAGCCAGCGTACCGGGTGAAATATGAAGCAAAGGTTAAGCGAATGTCACAAACTAGATCCGATAAGGTTACGAGATGTTACACCTCACGGTCATAACCAAACGTGATGAAACCGCTTGTGATAGCTTCTGTAGCTAGAGTTACCGAAACGCTCAGGAGATATAACGACCGTGGTTAACGCCTCTACACCCACCCACCGCGAAGACCTCAGCACCTACGTTGCCGAGCTACAACTCCACATGACCCTCCAAGCCCGAAAATTGGTTCCGAATCTCAAGGGGGGCGATCGCACCACTTCTAGCCGCGATCAACTCCTCCACGAAACCCAAGCGCATCTGGAAAAACTGGCTTCGCGTCAGGTGCTCTAAGCTCGCCAATATTCAATAACGGGGCAGGCCATTCTCTCCAGACCTTGCTTGTCCTGCTGCTGCCAACGCAACCATCACTGTTGCGTTGGTTTTTGCCTTTGTCGGTGTTAGGTGCAAGCGTCCCAGGTTACAGAATGATATTCAAGGCAATGCTAGAGAATAATATTTTGATCTAACCTGGAATCCATAGCCAATTTTCGTCTGGCAATGTCGCTCCCAGGGACGCGATACGCTCTATTTCTCAATCCATAGCGATGGCTTCTGACTCATCTACCCGACAATCTGTCCTTAAAAGTCGCTACGGGAAACTTACGCTATTGCAGCGATCGGTGGTGCAGGTTTTTGCCTTGTTGTATGAGCCCACAAGTCGGCCCAATGCCTATAGCGCCTGGAATACTGCGATTCCGTCTTGTCACTTAGAGACCCAATCCAAGCCCTTCAAGCCCTACCAATTCAGTGCTCAGATTACGGCCCTGATTAAAATCAATATCTTAATTCAGGAGGGGGGGCAGGGGCCCTGCTGTCCGCCGCTGCTCCGGGAGATTGCCATCCGAGATGCCGTCCAGATGCGCACATTTGAGCCCCTGGCCCAGGCGATTCAAGAAAAACTTCCCTTCAAGCAACGCTATGGGGGTTCCCGCTATTTTCGCTATGAGAGCGAATGGTTGCGGGAGTTGCGTATCGCCATTTATCGGCAAAATCAAGCGGAAATTGATGCCCTCTGGCTAGAGGCAGAAAACGCCTATTGGCAGCCCAAACGCTCGGTTGACGAGATTTGCCAAGAGATTTTCAATAATCCTTTTGACCCCGACTGGTTGCGTCGTCTCTCGCCAGACTTTCGCCAGCGCGGGTTGCGGTTAATTCTCGCGGCGACGGCACGGCAATGTACGCCTGCCGACGCTGTGTTTGAGATTGTTGAAGATCTCTATCTTGACGGGCAGGCTGATCCAGACATCTGTTTGCTCTATGCCCAGCAGTTGTGGTTGCGGGGGCATTTGCAAGAAGTGAGGGGTGTATTGTCGGCAACAGAACATCATCCAGCATCGAGTCAGCGATCGGCCTTGCAGGGGGCGATCGCCTTCTTAACCGGACAGCTTGACGAAGCATTGGCTCATTACCGCGCGGGGCTCAAACAGGTGGGCAAGCCCAAAGCAGCCCAAGCCGAATGGTTCCAAACCCCGGCAGCAGCTCTCTATTTTTTGGCGCTCCTCAAGGCGGGTAGCCCCGACGATCTGCAAGCAGCCGAAAAGTTGGGCTATGTCATCTCAGCTCAGGAGAACCATTGGCTCAAGGAAGCCATGCCGCCCCTCCTGGCCGTGTTGCAAAACCAGCAGGGCCGAATTAATGCCAATGCCGCAGAAACCTTTTTTGACTACACCCTGACCAATGTAGGCATCGCTGCATTGCTGGAGGTTTACAGTCTCTACTGGCTAGATGTTAAGGACCTCCAAAATTGGCTCGTGCCGCAACTGGTGCAGCAGTATAAAACCGCCTCCCAAGCCAACTATGGTTGGATTGCGATGGAACTGGCGGAACTGATGGCCCACCTGGAGCCCGAAGATGAAATTTATAGCGAGTTGGCGACGGGTCTGCGGGAGAGCATGGGCAGTCAACCCCTGATCGAGACGGTGAAGCGTCAGGAAGCCTGGGAGCTTTCGCTCAATGCCCTGACCCAGTTGACCGCGCCGCCGCCTCCCGAGGCAGCAGCGCCGGAATCTGAATATCGTTTGGCCTGGCGCTTGCTGTTCCGATCGCCCAACAACTGGCAACTCACGCCCATCGAACAAAAGTTGAGCGTCAAGGGGGGCTGGACGAAGGGCCGAGTTGTTGCCATGTCGCGCCTAGAATACACCAGCGATATGCCCGACTGTGCCACCCAGCAGGATCGACAAATTGCCAAAAACTTAAAAGTGGAGTACGAATACCAGAATTATTACGGTGCGAGTAAACCCACCTATCGGTTTAAGCCAGGGGCTTTGCTGGCTCTAGTCGGTCATCCGTTGGTGTTTTGGGAAGAGAGCCCCACTGTGCGGGTGGATGTGGTGGCGGGGGAGCCGGAACTGTTGGTTCAACGCCAGTCGGAGGAGCGTCTCCATATCAAGCTCGCGCCGCAGATTTCCGAGGGCGATGAAGAGATGTTGGCCTTTAAAGAAACACCCACGCGCCTCAAGGTGATTAAAGTTGGGGAGCCCCATCGTCGCATTGCCCAATTGCTGGGAACCCGGAATTGCTTAGAGGTGCCAGCCCATGCTCAGGAGCAGGTGCTGGCGGCGATCGCCGCCATCTCAGAGTTGGTGACGAT
>JBMYQW010000284.1:0-6641 GCA_049601735.1 Spirulinaceae cyanobacterium | reverse complement strand
CCAGAAAAAAAGTGAAGACTGAGCTTGTCGAACGTCTGAACGGCCGGGGTTTCCCCTCTGGGGACGCTATGCGAACGACAAGCTCAACCCTCATCCCGGTTTTATTTATAGCGGTTTTCATCAATACGAAGTACAGCTTCAAAGCCCCTCTCCCTTTGGGAGAGCGGGTTTGGGGTGAGGGCGGTGTACTCCATCAAAACGAGGATGGCTATAATCTATGCTTTCCGGATTCAGTATAAACCCGTAATTATGGAAGAAGCAGATGAATACGATCGCCTGATTAACGGATAACCCGCGATCGCGCTAAACTCAAACCCCTCACCTGCCGTTCCGAGCCCAAAGCCCCATGCCAATACCTTTTACTTCGAAGGCTGGCCAAACCGATAGAGCGCATCCGAGTCTTGAAAGAGCAGACCCTCCTGCACAGGTTGAATCAAGTTCAGGTCAATACATCGCTGCCCAATGCTGAGGGCGACCTTCCGGGAAACCAACAAATATTTACCAAACCACGAGACGGCATCGGAGCCAAGGAAGCTATTGTCGTATTGGCGAGACTTCCAACGATGCTTGCCCAAATCAAGATAGCCAGAGCTTTGCATCCAGTTGCAAATCTGGGTTAGAGCGTCTTGGCTGGTAACACGCTGAAGACCTGGAACGTAGTAGCCCAGGCGATACTTACCATGGGCGTTGAACAGAATACAAGTTTCATCCGACCCTTCATGCTCATCAAGCCATTGCTGACAGCGTTTTTTCGCCTCGACATCTTCAAAATAGGCCATGTCTTTGAAGAAAAAGCACCAACGACCAAACCGAACCCCGAGGGAGGGAAAAGCATTGGGGAGCTGGACGAATACTGGCCGGGTATTCTCCGAGTCAAGGATAAGCATAGTGATTGAGCCTAGGGAGCAATCGACCGAGGCGTTGCTTGTTGTCTATCGTAGCTCAATGCGCGGCGGGTCAGTCGTAACACCGCTGAAAGACTGGGTTCAGTTACGGGGTGATGCCCCTCAGCCCCTAGGAGTTGTCATCATTTATGTTTCAAGCTCTGAGAGTGACTGGCTTATAACCCCTTTCCCTGGTTTTGGGGGTCGGGCGCTCTATCCCTTGTCCCATGAGGCTTCTGAGGTTAATTAATGACGCGCCCTAGACGACGCTGGGTGCTGCGGTCACAGCCCCCTGGAGTCGCTTCACCCAGGTGGAGAGATGGTTGGAGTCAAGACGATAGCTAATCGGATGGGCAATCAGGCGGGCAGTGCTCTGGAAGAGTACCTCGATTTCCACAAGGCCATTTTCTTTGAGGGTGCGGCCGGTCGAAACCAAGTCTACGATCGCCTCCGACATTCCTGTAATGGGCCCGAGTTCCACCGAGCCGTAGAGGGGAATGATCTCCACAGGCAGGTCAAGCTGCCGAAAATGCTCTCGCGCACAGTTGACAAATTTGGAAGCCACTCGACCGTGGGGCGGTAGTTCCAAGGACTGGCGATAGGGACTAGCTTGGGGAACCGCCACCGACATCCGGCAGTTGCCAAACCCCAAATCCACCAGTTGCGCCACCACAGGTGATTTTTCTCGCAAAACATCATAGCCTGCTACCCCGAGTTGGGCTTGGCCATATTCCACGTATACGGGCACATCATGGGTGCGCACGAGCATTGCCATGGCGGTTCCGGTGGGGTCGGTAATTTGGAGCTGACGATTTTGCTTATTGAGGAACAGGCTAAAGTCGAGACCCACAGACTGGAAGAGACGAATACAGTCGGGGAGTAATGCGCCTTTGGGCAGGGCGATCGTCAGCATGGGGGAAGTAAAGGTAGAGGTTTTGCAGTCAATACTATGACGATTGGGGGACGCCGGGGACGCCACGTTCGAGTGGGTTGACCCATTTCCCCTGCGGATATTCCTGATCATCAAGCTGCGATCGCCCGCTCGACCCCCTTCACCAAGCGTCCATCTTCCATATTGACGATGCGATCGGCCACATCCAGAATCCGGTTGTCGTGCGTGACCAAGAGGATGGTACAGCCCTGCTCTTTGGCTAATTTTTGCATCAACGTCACCACATCCCGCCCCGACTGTTTATCGAGTGCTGCGGTGGGTTCGTCGGCCAGCACCAATTGCGGTTGGCTGACCAGGGCGCGAGCGATCGCCACCCGTTGCTTTTGTCCGCCGGAGAGGTTGGCGGGGCGATAGTCGAGGCGATCGCCCAACCCCACATGGATCAACGCTTCCCGAGCGGCTTGGTTCATTTGTTGGACGGTGTACTGGGCATGAATTTCGAGCCCCATGCGCACATTCTGCTGGGCGGTGAGGCTGCCGTGGAGGTTATGGGCTTGGAAGATGTAGCCCGCCCGTCGCCGGATCGCCGTGAGTTGCGATCGTGTTGCGCCATGGAGTTCTTGCCCGAGGAATTGCAGGCTTCCTTCCTGGACGGTGCGCAGCCCACCAATCAGAGTGAGCAGGGTGGTTTTCCCGGAGCCGGAGGGGCCGGTCATAATCACGATTTCGCCCGCTTGGATTTCGAGGTTGATGTCGGTGAGAACTTGTTTGCGCAGGTCGCCGCGACCGAAATGGTGGTTGAGGTGTTGGATGGTGAGGACGGGGTGGGACATGGTTTGAATGGGGTTGGTGAGAGGCGAAGATCCGGTTGTCAGGGGGCCAGCCCCCCGACACCTCCCGCTGAGGGGGAAATTGCCCCCTCAGACTCCGGCAATACCGGAGAATAGCTACATCCTGCTATAGCAAATTAAGGGTTTGAGAGATGTAGGGTAGGCATTGCCCACTAGAGGATTTAGGCGTTTTAGATGGGTCGGGTTAGTTCGTTGTGATTAAGAAATCTTTGAAAAATCCCCTCTCGGGAGGGGCGGTCAAGCGTAGCTTTGACCGGGGTGGGTCGGGTGTCGGCCAATAATGCAAGATTTATATCTGGAAGAGGTTCAAAACATATCTGCCGGATCTGCCGCCTGGAGTTTACGGGTGGCGATCGCCCCAGACATCAGACACATCATTAGGGTGAGCACGAAGACCGTGACGGCGCGGGCGGTGGTCATGGCGATCGGCAGGGAGGTGGCTGCTGCGGCCAAGCGGTAAACCACGATCGGCAGGATCGTGCCGGGAATAAAGCCGAGAATCGCCAAAATCAGCGCCTCTTCAAAGAGCACACCCAGCAGATAGCGATTGTGATAGCCCATGGCTTTGAAGGTGGCATATTCCTGGAGGTGGGCATTCACATCCGTGGAAAGGACTTGGTAGACAATCACAACACCGACCACAAAGGCCATCGCTGAACCGAGCGTGAAGATGAAGGCGATCGGGCTGTCTTGGCGCAACTGGCGCTCTTCTTCCGCGGCAAAGCCATCGCGGGTAAAGACCTCCACATCCTCCGGCATGATGGCTTGCAACTGAGCCAGCACGACCTCGGCATCAGCGCCCGGTTCTAAATCCAGCAGACCAATGCTGACGCTGCCCGCTTCGCGGCGGGGAAACAGACGCAGAAAGTTCTGATCACTGGTAATCAAAATCCCGTCTGCCCCGAACGAGGCCCCCAGCTCAAACGTGCCGCGAATCGAGAGGGTGCGACCTTCCGCTTCGGTGGTGACAATGTCCCCCGCCGCCAGAGCGGCAAAGACCTCGTCATAGTCGCCCCGAGCGCGGCGATCGAAGAGAACGGCATCGGGCAATTTGACTAAATCCAGTTGGGCGTTCATCTCCGGGATGGCAAAGGCGGGAGATTCCGGGTCGAAGCCAATGACCTGTACCGAGGCATCCTCCTGCGTTTGGGGGTTCTTCCAGGTCACACTCCGGGAATAGAGGGGCGTGGCGCTGGCGACCCCCGGCACATCCAGGGCTTGGTAGAGGCGGCGCTGGGCAAAGGTGGAGAGGTTCTGGGTGTTCCGCGCTTTGGGGCTCACCAGCACCAGATCCGTATCGAGGGAGCGCCGGATCAGGGTGTTGCTATCAAAGAGCGACGCCTGAAACCCCAGTTGCATGAAAATCATAATGTCGGCGAAGGCAATCCCCGCGATCGCCACCAGCAGCCGCCCCGGTTCATGGCTCAGTTGTAACCAGCCGAGCCAAGTGCGGCGACGCAGTTGATGGAGCAGGGGAATCCCTCGCCGTTTCCCCTCTCCCGTTTTTGGGAGAGGGCTGGGGTGAGGGGCTGTTCCCTCTCCCGTTTTTGGGAGAGGGCTGGGGTGAGGGCTCAGGCTTGAGTGTTGTTGCTGACTCGCAGTCGTAGAATTACCGAGCGTTTTCATTGGGCGATCTCCACTTCGACTTGCAGATTGGTGAACGTGCTGGCGATCGCACTCGAAGGTTCATCGAGCCGGAGCGTGACCTCGACCACCCGCGCATCGATGTTGCTGCTCGGGTCGGCGTTGACCACGTCCTGTTTTTGCACTTTGGCCCCGATGCGCTCCACCGTGCCAGCGAGATCTTCGGGCAGGGCGCTGCTGCGAATCCTGGCGGTCTGGCCCAATTCGACGGCTTGAATATCGCTTTGGTAGACCTCGGCGATCGCCATCATGCGCTCCGTTTGACCCAGCTCCAGAATGCCGTCACTGCCAATCACTTCGCCCGCCTGGGTATAGACCTCCAGCACGACGCCCGCCTGGGGCGATCGCACATAAACCTGCTCCAGTTCCGCCTCGGCCTTTTGCAGCGCAGCTTGGGCGCGAGCAACCTCGGCTTGGGCCACCTGCACATCCTCCGGGCGCACCTGGGCGATCTGACTCAGAGTGGCTTCCGCCCGGTTGATCTCGGGGGATTGGGTATTTTCCAGGCGGTTGAGTTCGGCGCGGGCATTGGCCAGGCTCTGCTCGGCAGTGGTGAGCGTCAGTTGCTTGCTATCGCGCTCGGAGGCGGAAATCGCCCCACTCTCAAACAAGGTGGTGTAGCGGGCGGCTTCAGTGCGGGCATTTTGCACCTCCGCTTGGCGGCTGGCGATCGTGGCCCGTTGGGCGCGAATCTGGGCGACGCGATCGGCTTCGATCCGGGCGATTTCTGCTTGCTGGGCTTGAATTTCACCGGGTTTAGCTCCCGCTCTCACCTGAGCTAGCTGGGCCTCGGCGACTTGGACATCACTGCGGGCTTGGGCGACGGCGGCAGCAAGGCGATCGCGGGCGGCCAGCACCGCAACCACCTCACCCGCCCGCACCGTATCCCCCGCTGTCACGCGCAACTCCAGAATGCGAGTTTCTTGGCTGGCGGTGGGGGCATTGATGCTGAGGATTTCCCCCTCGGGTTCCAATCGCCCCAAGGCGGTGACCGTGGTGCGGGTGAGTTCTGGGGGCGGTGGGGGGTCGGATTCGGCGATCGTGGCGGCTCCGCGCAGCCAAAACCAACCACTGGTGCCGATGCCCAGAACGGCCAAGCCCACAAAAACCCAAGTCCACCGGCCGAGGGCTGGCCGAGTCAGCCGTTGTTGCGCCTGTTGTACCTGTTGCACCATCGTTGACCTCCGAGATTGAAGATTCACAGTGAGAAAATGAACTGAACTGTACAGTTCTGTATCTAAACTAGAAAGTTTAGTATGGTACTGTCAAGGGGGAAGATGCAGATTTGTGCTGCACCCGTCTGAGAATTTGCCATGTCGCCAACGCCTAAACCCAGCAAAACTGAGCAAATTCTTGATGGGGCGATCGCTGAGTTCCTGAGTCATGGTTTTGCGTCGGCCAGCATGGATCGCATTGCCAGCCAAGCTGGCGTCTCGAAAGCGACGGTTTACAGCCATTTCCAGAGTAAGGAAAACCTCTTCATTGCACTGATTCAGCATCTAGTGAAAGACAAGATGCTGATGCCGCTAGAACTAGAGCAGTTGGTGCAAGTGATTGATGTGCCCCCCGCCCTCTTTCTGCGCAAGCTGGCGCAACAGATGTTGAAGCGGCCAACTCAAGATCCGGAATTGGTCGATTTCATCCGCATGGTCTTCGGTGAGTCGGGGCGGTTTCCGGAGCTGGCTAAGGCTTTCATCTCCACCCTGACGGCAACGGGGTTGCGATCGCTGACCTTCTATTTCAAAACCTGCCCCCATCTCGATGTTGCCGATCCAGAGGCAACCGCACGGGTTTTTATGGGCACATTGGCCCATTTCATGATTACCCAACATATTCTCTACGGCGCAGAGATTGTCCCGATGGAGGAGGAACGGTTAATCAATACCCTTGTGGATTTGGTGACGCGCAAAGCGACTGCATCTGAGTAATCTGGGTACAATCAGAACATCTGCACGAGGTGAATGTCGATGATTATTGCAGCCCCGGAACCGCAAGCAATGCAACAACCCACTGGTGAGCAGCGGGTGGCGTTTCGGGCGGTGTCTTGGGAGGCGTATCTGGCGATCGTGGCGGCGCTGCCCCAAACCCGAGGCGCTCGCTTGACCTATGACAAGGGCACGCTGGAGATTACTGTGCCCCTAGAAGATCATGAATTCTATCGGTCTTTGATTGAGTATTTTATTCGGGGTTTGGTTGAGCTGATGGAGCTGCCGATTAAGACGATGGGGTCAACGCGACTGAATTACCCCCAGTTGCGGAAGGGGGCAGAGCCAGACAGTGCTTACTATATTCAAAATCAGCCGTTGGTGAAGGGGCGAAATGTGGATTTAGCCAAAGATCCACCGCCGGACTTGGTGGTGGAGGTGGATA
>JBMYQW010000283.1:0-6713 GCA_049601735.1 Spirulinaceae cyanobacterium | reverse complement strand
CGTTTTTGCTGTATTCTCTATGGGTTTTCTTTCTTTTCTAAAAGAATAATCAGGCAGGGTCTGATCTGTTCTGGGGTGAAAATCGGCCATGCTTGTGATACCGTTAGTCAATCGTAGTCCTTGCGGAAACTCCCCCCCCCTTCATGATTTCAAGCGTCGATCGCAGCGTGACCGAACTCAATCTTCAATTATCTTGTCAATACGCTGGTATTTCAGGATACGTTTTAATGTAATCAGTGCAATGTTAGTGCTGATCCCTGCTATATTGACGCTTGTATACGGGATATCAAGAGTCCTTTACATTCACCATTAAATATTCACAAGACTTTCACAAGCAATGATTAACATTGCAATGTCATCAGCTCCCGTCTAGCGATCGCTCGCCCTTCTGTACAACCGGATTTCAAATTGTTGGAGTGGTAGATATCATGGCTCGTCGTTCACAGCAAATCTCTATTGACGCATCGACCGAGGTTGAGCACCTGCGTCAGCAACTCGACGCTTACCGCCACCGCTGCCACGAGTTAGAGCAGCAACTCCAACAACAAACCCACCCCCCAACCGCATCTTTTCCCTCCTACAACTGGGAGTCGGTGCTTCATAGTCTCTTCGCCTACGCCCCCGTGGGCATTGCCATCTTTGATCAAGAGGGTCGCTACATCCACCTCAACTCGATCGTGGCCGAGTTCAACGGCCTGACCCCGGCCGACCATTTGGGCAAGACGGCCCTTGAGATTTTTCCCCATTACGGCGAACAGATTCTCAAGATTTGCCAGCAGGTTCTGACGACCCAAGCCCCAGTCGTCAACTGTGAATTGCATTGCCCCAGCAACGAGCCGGAGCATTGCTACTGGCTGGCGAATTATTTCCCGATGCTAGACCCGCAGGGTCAAGCGGTGGGGGTTTGTTTGATGCTGATTGATATTAGCGATCGCAAGCAAGCAGAAGTGGCGCTCCAGGCCCAGACCGAGTTTTTGCAGAGCATCTACAACGGTGCGAACCAAGCCCTGTTTGTGGTGGATGTGTCGCCCCAGGGTCGGCTTCATTACTGTGGTCTCAATACCGTTGCCCAACGCTGGACGGGTAAAACGGAAGCACAGGTGCAGGGCTTAACGCCGAGTGCCGCCTTTGGCCCCGAAATGGGCATGGTGCTCCAGGAGCATTACGCCGCCTGCGTTGCCGAGGGCAAAGCCACGACCCAAGAGCAGTTTATGGTCTTCAATGGCTTTGGTCGCTGGGTGCTCAGTACCCTCTCCCCCCTGCATAACGCCCAAGGTGAAATTGAGCGGCTGATCGTTACCTGCTGCGACATCACCATGAACAAGCGAGCCGACATTGAGCGCCAAAAGCTGGCCTCGATCGTCGAGCATAGCCAAGACCTGGCCTGCATTGCCAGCTTGACCGGCCAATGCCGCTACCTCAATCAAGCAGGGTTTACGCTCACAGGGCTCGATCGCACCACCGATCTTACTAGACTGCGCTTGCAAGACTTTCTCTTGCCCGCTGAGGTGGGGCGCTTTAGCCAACAGATCTTGCCCCATGTGCTGGCCCATGGCCATTGGCAGGGCACATTGTCCTTGCGCCATTGGCAGACGAGTGAGGTGATTTTGACCCATTACCAGCTCACGCGCTTGAGCGATCGCAGCGCCGGGGAAGTTTGGCTCTCGGCGATCGCCACCGATATCACCACAGTTCACGAGGTGGAATTCAAGCGCCAGCAAATGGTCTCCCTGGTAGAAAACAGCCCTGACCTGATTGGCATTTCTACCCTGACGGGCCAGCCGATTTATCTCAACTCAGCAGGGCTTGACCTGGTGGGTCTGCCGGACAAGACGGCCGCCCAAAACTGCCGGATGCTCGATTTCTACATCCCTGAAGATCGCAGGCGGGTCGAAGCGCAGGTGCTGCCCCGCGTCTTCCACACCGGGTCTTGGCAGGGTGAGGTACGGTTTCGCCATTTTGAAACGGGCGAGCTGATCCCGGTGGAGCAGCATATCTTCCTGCTCAAGGATGCCCAAACCGGACAACCCACTCATCTGGCGACCGTGACCCGTGATATCCGCGATCGCCACCGTTCCCAGCACCTGTTGGAGCAAAAAAACCAAGATCTCGAAGCCACCCTCACCGAACTCAAGCGCACCCAAAGCCAACTGGTGCAGAACGAGAAAATGTCGAGCCTAGGGCAGCTCGTGGCGGGCGTTGCCCACGAGATTAATAACCCGGTGAACTTTATCCATGGCAACCTGGACTATCTGCGCGGCTACATGAAAGACCTGACCGACATTGTGGGCGAGTATCGCCAGGCCTATCCTGAGCCGATGCCGGGTGTGCAAGACCTGATTGAAGAACGGGAGCTGGATTTTCTGCTGGAGGATTTGCCCAAAACAATGCAGTCCATGGCGGAAGGGTCACGCCGGATTAGTGAGATTGTCGCGTCGTTGCGCACCTTCTCGCGCCATGATGAAGCCGACTATAAAGCCATTGACCTCCATGCGGGCATCGATAGCACGATCATGATTCTGCAAAATCGGCTCAAGGCGGGTCCCCAACGACCGGCCATTGAACTGGTACGCAGCTACGGCGATATTCCCCCGGTGGAATGTTTTGCGGGGCAACTCAACCAGGTGATCATGAATATTTTGAGTAATGCGATCGATGCCATGGATGAGGTGAACCACCAGCGCAGCTACGCCGAAAACCAGGCCCAGCCCAGTCGCCTGGTGATTACCACCGCCCATCTTGTCGCCAGCCAAGAGGTCAAAATCATTGTGGAAGACAATGGCCCAGGGATTCCAGAAACGGCACAGTCCCGGATCTTTGACCCCTTCTTTACCACCAAGGGCATTGGCAAAGGAACGGGCTTGGGAATGTCGATCAGTTACCAGATCATCACCGAGAAGCACCGGGGCAACCTCAGTTTCCGCTCCCAGCCGGGTCAGGGCACAACATTTGACATTACGATTCCGGTTTGTCAAAGGGTGCGGGAGCCCATCTCGGCTTGAGGCATCAGACTCAATTTGTCCCTATCGCTTCTCCTCAGGAACCCCATCGGTAATGATGCCCCTCACGCCGAGTTCCTGTAATTGTCGCTGACGCGATCGCCCGTTCACCGTCCAGACCAACACCGGAATCTGTCGCGTTTGGGCGGCTGACCAGCAATCCGGATGGGCGACGAGCAGAGCATCGGCAATGCTGAGGGCTACCTTCCCTGAGTCATCCTTGGTAATCCTGGGCCAGACCTGCTGATATTGCGCCCAATTGCTCACACAGTAGGCCACCGAGATGTGGGGGGCAAAGCCGCGCAGTTGATCTAGAAACGGGGCATCGAAGGCACAGCAGGTGGTGCGATCGCGCCAGGTTGCGTTATCACAAAATCTTGCCAGTTCCTGAATCTGTGCGGCTGTCCAATCTTGGGTGGCCTTGATCTCGGGATACAGATGCAGCGGGTGCTCCTGACAGCTAGCCAACACCTCGGCTAGCGAGGGAATTTGCTCACCCGCGAACGCGGGGGCAAACCAGCGACCCGCATCCAAGGTTTTTAATTCCGCCAGGGTCTTGGTGGCTAATGCTCCCTGGCCATTGGTGGTGCGCTCTAGGGTGGCATCGTGAAAGACGACCAAAGCCCCATCCTGCGATCGCTGCACATCAAATTCAAGACCATCTGCGCCGAGGGAAATTGCCTGACGAATGGCCGCGAGCGTATTTTCGGGGGCGATCGCTCTAAACCCCCGATGGGCGATCCATTGCACTGTCATTCTGTCTGCCCCGTCATTTTGATGCGCCCCGCCCTACTGATTCCGTGCTTATCCGGCTGAAGCGTCCCCCGGTTGAGGGGCTGCATTATTGCCGGGTGGTTTGGGACTGGGCAAGGCGGAACCGGATTTCTTTTTCATCAGATCAGTGACAGCTTCATTGAGTCCCTTGGGGTCCATGAAGACGACCTTGGCGTTATTGCTTTTGCCGAGATTCTCATTGGCTTCCACATACCGCTGGGCAACCAAGAACTCTAGCACCCGCTGGGCATCCGGCTTGGACTCTAGCACTTGGGAGAGCAGGTCAATCGACTCCACAATTCCCTCCGTCTCCGCAATTTCAGCCCGCTTTTTACTCTCCGCCGCCCGTTCAAGTTCAAGCGATTCCATCACGTTGGGAGCAGGACTAATCTCGCGCACCTCGATGCGTGTGACTTTCACCCCCCAAGCCTCTGTGGCTTCATCGAGCTGTTCAATGAGTGCCTGGTTGATTTTTTTGCGCGAGGAATAGGTTTCATCTAGTTCGAGCAGACCAATTTGCGATCGCAATGTCGTTAAGACCAGGTTTTTGATTGCCCCTTTAATATCTTCAACAACGTAATACGTTCGCTCTAACTCGATAATTTTCCAATAAACAACGGCATCCACTCTCAGGGAAACATTATCTTTAGAAATAGCCACTTGAGGTTCAACCTCCAGCACCTTCTCCCGCACCGTATCTTGGACAACAATGGTTTCTAGAAACGGCAATACCATATTGAGCCCCGAGGTTAGCTTGCGGTCATAGCGTCCCGTTCGTTCAACTAGGGCTTCATCTCCCTCACTAATGATTTTGATCGAGTTGAGAATGGTCAACAACCCTCCTCCAATAGCTGTAGAAAAAATCAACAAGAACAAAGGGCCCATAGAGCGGTAATCTCACCAGAGGTGCAGAGATAAGTTAAGAATAAACCAAGGTGCACGCGTATTATCACCTTGCCAAGCAGGGCGTAGGATCAAAGATAACCGCACAAATGTGATCTGCTCCTCCATTGTAATTGTCCTTTCGGGGTTCTTGACATGACGGTATCGGACTCTCTTCAACAGCGCCTGCGCCAACTGCGCCAGCAACTCCAGCAGGCTAGCTATGCCTACTACGTTCTGGATGCTCCGACCTTGCCCGACTCGGTCTACGACCAGCTCTATCGAGAGCTGCAAGATCTCGAAGCGCAATATCCAGAACTGGTGACGCCCGATAGCCCGACCCAGCGCGTGGGCGATCGCCCCGCCGAGCAGTTCAGCGCCTGGCGACACCGCATTCCCCTCTACAGTTTGGAGAATGCCTTCAACGCAGCAGAGCTGGCGAAATGGCAAGAACGGTGGCAGCGGTTGGTTGATCCGGTTCCTGATTTTGAGCCCGATTTTGACTATGTGTGCGAACTGAAAATCGATGGTTCGGCCCTGGCCTTGAGCTATGAAAATGGCCTGCTGGTGCGGGGGGTGACGCGGGGCGACGGCATCACAGGCGAAGACATTACCAGCAATGTGCGCACGATCCGGACGATTCCCCTGCGCCTTGCCCTGGAGCAGCCGCCCGCCCAGGTGGAAGTGCGCGGGGAAGCCTTCTTACCCCTGGGCGAGTTTGAGCGCATCAACCAAGCACGGGCCGCCGCAGACGAGCCCCCTTTTGCTAACCCCCGCAATGCCGCCGCTGGAACCCTGCGTCAGCTTGACCCCAAAGTGGTCGATCGCCGCCGTCTGGACTTCTTTGCCTATACACTGCATCTGCCTAGCGATCCCCAGCGCCAACCCGCAAGCCAATGGGACGCCTTAGAACTGCTGCAACAAATGGGCTTTCAGGTGAATCCCCATCGTCAGCTCTGCCCCTCCCTGGAGCAGGTCAAGGACTATTTTCAAACCTGGGACAGCCAGCGTAAAACCCTGCCCTACCTCACCGATGGCGTGGTGCTCAAGCTCAACGCGGTGGCGCTGCAACAGCAGTTGGGCTTTACCCAAAAGTTCCCCCGCTGGGCGATCGCCCTCAAATACCCAGCCGAAGAAGTCCCCACCCGCGTTCTTGAAATCACGGTGAATGTGGGTCGCACGGGCGCGGTGACACCGATGGCAATTATGGAACCCGTGCAGGTGGCGGGCACGACCGTGCAGCGGGCGACCCTGCATAACAGCGATCGCATCCAGGAACTGGATGTGCGCGTCGGCGATACCGTGATCATTCGCAAGGCCGGGGAGATTATTCCCGAGGTGGTGCGGGTGCTGCCGGAGTTGCGTCCCCCCGCAACGGAACCCTTCACAATGCCCACGGCTTGCCCGGAATGCGGCTCCGGCTTGGTGCGCCCGGAGGATGAAGCGGTGACGCGCTGTGTGAATCGCGCTTGTCCGGCGATCTTGAAGGGGAGCCTGGTGCATTGGGCCGGGCGAGATGCGCTGGATATCGATGGTCTGGGGGAGAAGCTGGTGGCGCAACTGGTAGAGCAGAACCAGGTGGCGTCGATCGCTGATCTCTACGGGCTCAGGGTTGAGCAAGTGGCGGGCTTGGAACGGATGGGCCAGAAGTCGGCGGAGAATTTGGTGGCGGCGATCGCTACCTCCAAACAGCAGCCCTTTGCACGAGTTCTCTACGGGCTAGGGATTCGCTATGTGGGCAAAGTCAACGCGGAAACGTTGGTGGCCGCTCGACCCAATATCGAATCCCTGCAAGCGGCCAGCGTCGCCGACCTAGAAGCCATCTACGGTGTGGGTCTCGAAATTGCCCAGTCGGTATGGCAATGGTTCCGCATTGATGCCAACCAAACCCTGATTGAACAGCTCCGCGCCGCTGGCTTGCAACTGGAACAGCAGCTGACATTGCCCGTCCAGGTGACAGTCAGGGACAAGAGGCGCCCAGCGCCGCAACAGAGCCAGAGCAGCAGCAGCAGCTCTTCGGCTATGCAGGTGCCCTGACAAACCAGCCCGGGGCGCAGT
>JBMYQW010000282.1:0-6802 GCA_049601735.1 Spirulinaceae cyanobacterium | reverse complement strand
TACCTCGCCAAAGGTTTGTACTGCCCCATAGTCGAAACGCCAGCCCGTGGTGCTGGGTGCTAACTCCACTGTCGAATTGTGTGCTGCCCCTAGCTCCCCATGGCCCGCTTCGGCCATCAAGACACCGCCATTGAGGGTAACGTCACCACCAATGAGCGCCAGGGTTTCGCCCGTGGCAACCTGCAAGGGTGAGGTCATCAGTTGCGTGCGATCGGTGGGGTTGAAAAAAGTGGTTCGCACCAGATCGTGACCCAAGTCATTCACCTCGATGGTGCTGGGATTGCTGCCCATCTGAAGACCCAGGGGACGGTTCACCGTGAGGAGGGGCGCAACCGTGGTATCGTCTGCTGCGAATTCCACCTTGTCAGTAAAGGTGATGCTGCTGGCGGTGCTGCCAATAAAAGAGCCATCGAGCCTTAGCTCGGCGTTGGGGCCGAAGATGATGCCGTTGGGGTTAATGAGGAAAAAATCGGGGTCAGCGCCACCGAGCACTTCGAGAATGCCATCAATGTTGGAAACAGTACTGCCCGTCACTCGATTGATGATGGCAGTGATGCCGTTCGCTGTGCCGCCATAACTACCAGCAGTAAGGTCAAAGGTGGTAGCGGCTGTACCGGGGGAAAAGTCGCTGAAGCTGTGAAAAAGGTTTGTCCCCTGAATCGTACCGCCTGTGATCGTAAACGGATTCGTCCCGGTGACGGTTGTTCCGACAGTGCCATCAGCATTAACGGTTTGGGCGATCGCCCCCGTCATTCCCACGCCCAGTCCCAGCCCCAAACTCAGAAGCGGCACAATGGCTCTCGCTAATCGCTCTGATCTCAATCGTGGCTGTGGCATTGCGTTTTCATCCGTTGGTGACCCATACCCGATCCGATTTTATATACCCCCAAAATGAAAGATGCGATCGCAGGGGTAGGCTTCAAACCTGCCCCGACAGGAAGTCTTGGGGGTCACGGGACGGATGGGGTATCAGCAGTACTGTCATCAGTATCTCTTCCGGATGGGAGCGATCGCATCCGGAGAAAAGCGGGTCGCGGCAAGGCATGAAACCTGGCTATCGCTGGCGAGGCGAAGGCTCCACCACCTGCAACTGCCGACTGACGAGCGCCGCCAGAACGTACATTACGGTGCAAAAGAGCAGACCGTAGATATTAATCCCCAGGTCGATCGCATATTTGCCCGCACCGATCGCCAGCCAATCCGGGAAGAATTGCACCGAGAGTGCCCCTTCGAGCACCCGCAGCACGCCAAAGACCAGGCCCGGCCAAAAAGCAGCATGAAAACTAAGACGACCCACACCGGGCAGGAACGCCAGCAAAAAAATCGGCGCGAGCCCCATGACCATCGTGCCGCTGATCGTGGTGGCGGCAATGATCGCCGGGCCGATGCGATCGCCGAGATAAATCGCCAGCAGCGGCAGGTTGCCCAGGAGCGCGATCGCCAGCATCGCCCAGCGCCCCCGCCGCGCCTGGGATTCGGTAGGCGGAGTGGCGTAGCCCTGCCAGTCTCGCGCCGCCAGCTTGGCGGTACTGGAGAAGGTCGAATCCAAAGTTGACCCCGCACTGGTGAGCATGATGCCGTTAAAGATCAGCAGCAGCGGCAGACCCAGGAGCGTCGGTACGGCTAAGACCGGATCACCCTCTAGACCCTGCTGCCGCGCCGTTAGCCCCACCAGGCTAAAGAGTAGAATAAAGCCCCCACTGACCAAACCCGCCAGCACAAAGCCCTTGAGCATGGTTTGGGGTTTTGTGATGAAGGCGCGATCGGTGAGCACCGGATCATGAAAGGGGTAACTCAAGACCTGTACCAGGGCCAAGCCACAGAAGGTCACGCCCGCCGCTTGGGTGTCGGCATCCACCGCAGGTAGCCCCTCACGAGCCAAGCCCGGACCCAAGGTCGCGAGGATGATCACCAACAACACCGCCGCCAGAAGCATCTGGGCGCTATCGGTGAGTAGGCTACTGCGCAGCCCGCCCCAGAGCGTGTAGTAAACCGTGAAGGCCGTCACCACCAGCGCCGCGAGCCAGTAACCTGCGCTGCCCTCCGGGCCAAAGTACAGCGAAAAGACTTTGGTATTGGACCAAACCTCGTTGAGCAAGCGGATGGCGATCGCTACCAAAAAAAGCCGCGCCGAGACCGTGCCATACTTATGCCCCAAAAATTCGGGCAGTGAGCCATAGCCACCCCGCACCCGGATGAAGTAGATGGCGATCGCCGCCGTCACAAAGCTCAAGTAATAGAGGGCATAGCCAATGCCACCCATCACGCCAAAAGTATTGGCCAGAGACGCCGCATTACTAATCGATTTAGCAAAAATCCAGGTAATGGCAGCACTCGCTACCAGAATCCAGAGGGGCGGCGCTTCTCCCTGCTCGGACTCCCCAGCAAAAAACTCCTGCGCTGAGACCCGTTGCGGGGTGGTGCGTTGCACAATGCCGTAGATCACCAGGCCATAGCTGCCCAGCAGCAGCCAACTGATTGCTGTCAACATATTCTTCTTCGTCTGATCAGAGCCCTTATGGTTCCCTGTGGAACTGAGAATCGGCTGAAGCCAATCTGAGGTTCGTCGAACACAACCATAAAAAAAGCCGGGGCATAGCCCTGGCTTTTTGAATCTATGTCGTCTTGTTTCTTAGCAGCCGTCTGGCCCACAGAACTGGTGTGCGCTCAAGACCTCTGCTTCACAAAGATAGGTAAGTCCCGAATAGTCTTCGAAGAACTGGGTTGCGACCTCATAGGAAATCTGCTCGGCCATTTCTCGACTGTCGGTGAGCACCTCGATCTTGATATTGGCATCGGTGTCACCGACACTGGGGCGTCCCGATGAGCGCACGTTGCGACTGCCTTTGCCGCCCGTTTCCATCACCGTATAGCCGGTTGCTCCGGCTGCGTCGATGATCTTGGCGATCTTTTTGAGCAGCAACTTTTCCGTGACGATGACGAGCTTTTTAGCTGGCTTGGCCATGTTTAGTTACCTCATTAATTGTGCGTATTGGTTGAACGGTATTGAAATTCAGGAGAACGGCAGCAGGAGGAGCGATCGCTGCGCTGACCGAATGGTACGCGCTAACGCTCACTGCCGCACAGGTCGCCGAGTCCAAGGAACATCGGCAAACCAGAACTGATAGGGGATCAGCCGCCCATTGCTTGGGCAAGACCGATGAAGAGGGGAATTCCCACCGCAAGGGCGATCGGCGTACCGACAGCTGTTGACGAGCCGATGTAGGCGGAGGGATTAGCCGATGGGATACCCGCTCGTAAGGTGGGTGGCCCGGAGATGTCCGAACTAGAAGCGGCAATAACCGCTAGGATCACCACACCGCCAAAGCTGAATCCCGTGGCGTAATGGGCAACCATGCCGAGACCGAAGGCAATCAGTCCATGGAGCAGGGGGGCTACCAGAGCATACAGAGCGTACCATTGACCCACTTTACGCAGTTCACCCAGCCTTGCCCAAGCCTCCATCCCCATGATCAGCATCAGGATCGAAAGCAGCCCACGAAAACCGGGATCGAAAAAGCTCTCATAGACGCTTTCCGGGCGAGTCAATATCCCTAATGCAAGACCCAGCAGCAATGCCGATAGGGCAGAACCCTGAAGACTTTCCTGGATAATGGGCCAGATTTCAACCCGCGTACTTTTATTGCCCCGCTGTTCGCTGAGGTAGTCCTGCCGACTCGTGGGATAGTCCTGTGCATTGGCATACCCGCCGCCTGCGGCAACGGCCTGCTTGCTGAGAGCCTCCTCCTTGCGCAAAGCCTTTTCTCGCTGATTGCTGACATAGATGCTAGCCAGGACGATCGCCGTCACAAGGGCGGGGATGTCCATGAAGGGATAGAGGGCAGCGGCCCAAGGTTCATAGTCTATGCTTTCCGATTCCAGTAGCGTCAGGCCAGCGGCGAGGGTCGAGCCACTCACCGCACCGAACAAGCCCGCAGTCGCAATGCCATCCACGACCTTGACCTTCGGCATCTTGGCCAAGGTGTAGCGCCCGATGAACACGATCAGTATCCCTACGACCATGGCGAACAAGGCGGGTAGCAGCATCTCGACGAGATTGGCATTACGGATCGCAATGCCACCGCTCAGGCCGACCTTGATGAGCAACATGAAAACGATGAACTTGTAAACCGCATCGGGAATGGCCAGTCGGCTATTGACGGCGGCAACGACCATCCCACCGATCAGAAAGCCGAGCGTCGGGGACTGCAACTTCCCGAGGAAGAGCGTCAAAAAATCGGATAGAAAATCCACGTAGTAATTCCTCCTTAATCAAATTTTGTGATAAGTGAGCGTTGAAGAAAGTAAGGGTGAAGCCTCTGTAACAGAGGCGTTAGGCGAGAACCTCTCGATAGTGCGTTCAAAGCGGTCTGCTCTCCGAACGGTGTTGAAAGGCGATCGCTACCCTGGGCATTCAAATAGATGTTGATCTATTATTTTTTGAATCTTCATGGCATTAAGTCTATCTTAAAAAGTGTCAGAAGCTACACCACATTGGGCATTAAGGCAACGCAATGCTAAATCCGAACCATAAGTTTTACTTTTGTTTTGCGATCTTCGATATCCCTTCGGTTATGTCTACCGGATTGCCAAACCAGGACTACAGATCTCTATGTTGATGGCACCACAGATCAAAGATGCCCTAATCCACCTGAAATGCTGGCACTTCAGTGGGGGCAGTCGGTTCGACCGGAGAGCTGTAGCGAGCCACGTTGATCCAAATGACGGATAGCAGCAAGCCCATGCAACAGCCCACCAGAAACGTCCAGCCGTGAGACGGCTCTAAGACACAGAGCAAGCGGCGGTTGCGGCCGTATATCTGCACGACCCAGCTTTCATTCATATCCAGCTTGGGTTGCGACTGTTTCGATTCAAATGTATTCATGCTTTTTACTCCGTACTCTCGTTATTCGTGATGGGGGTTGCTCACAGGACAATGCCTGCATTGCACAGCACACCTGCTCAAAATTCACCGCTGCGTTGGCTGTCGGATCTTCAGAAGCAGAGTTATAGCTATGGGTTGGCCAAAGCCAATTCATAGCTAAAAGACTATGTTTGTTTTGAAAGTTATATTTTTTAGTCTATGCGATTGTCTGGCACAGGCACAGTCTTGCAGCGGCCTAGCTTGCTTTGAATTCACAAGCTCTTTAATAAGAAAAAATTATGTATTGTGTGTTTTCAATAATGCGATCGCCATCTCCAAAACGCAGACTGAATCCGCTGTGGCGGCCACAAGAACCAGATACCCCGTAAGAAAACGAGCCCCTACATCACGAGAATTCTTGGTGTTTGCTTGCCAGATTTGGTGTTGGATAATGAATCACTAGATCGCATAACCCGGTCGCTGTTCACGCCTGAGGCCTCCGCCAACAATAGAGAAATGCTTCAAGAAACGGTATCATTACAAAATCTTTATAATTTCCTCCCACAGCGATGCCCAAAATTCGGATTGTCCTGATTGAAGACAATGAACTCAGCCGGATTGGCTTGACGGCTGCTCTGCAACAGTTTGAAGATATTGAAGTGGTGGGCGCAGCTGCGAATGCCCACCAGGGGCTCCAGATTCTCACAGTGAGTAAGCCTGATGTGGCGGTGGTGGATGTGGCGCTACCGGATCAGGATGGCATTGAGCTAACCCAAGCCTTTAAGGGGTCTGCCGACAGCGAGCAAACCAAGGTGTTGATCCTCACAATGCATGATGACGAAGATTTGGTGCTGGCGGCCTTTGCCGCCGGAGCGGACTCCTACAGCCTCAAGGATGTGAGCCTAGAGAACCTGGTGCAAGCAATCCGCCTCACCCACGAGGGCAACTCCTGGATTGACCCGACGATCGCCCGCGCTGTGCTCCAGCAAGTTCGTAGTGATGCCGCCCTTGCTGAGGCTGGAGCGGAGGCGTCCACAGTGGAAATTCGCTCGATTAACCCGGATGAGCAGCAGATGATCGAGGCCAATACGCTGACTGATCGCGAGTTGGATGTGCTAGAGCTAATTGTGGGGGGATGTACCAACGCGGCGATCGCCGAGCAACTGCACATCACGATTGGCACGGTCAAAACCCATGTGCGCAGCATCCTCAACAAGCTCTGCGCCGATGATCGCACTCAAGCCGCTGTCCGCGCCCTGCGATCGGGGATCGTGGAGTAGAATCAATTCATCCTTCTTCCCTCATCCTTCTGTCTTTACTATGCCTCCCCGTTGGCCCCGCAAACCCGATCGCAAAACTGACCCCGAGTTCCGTCGTCTCGATGACCGCATGACCTTCGCCGTTCATGTGGCGGCCTTCTTAGCGGGTAATTCGGGCCTGTGGTTTGTCGAGCAGCTCAAGCACAGCCAATGGCCCTGGGCCGTTTGGGTCACGGGTATTTGGTTAACGGTTTTGCTGGGGCATTTGGTTTATATCGCGGCGATCGCTGATTACTCCCCCAATACCGATGGCTGATTCTCTACCCACCCAAACCCTCGAAGCCTTGGCTGCTGAGATTGGCCAAGCGGCCTACATTGATGTTGCCAAGTGGCATCTCTACCTCAATGACGCCAAGCTCCATACCACCGTCGCCGAGCAGGTCGCGCCGCTGCTCGTGGCGGATGAACTTACTGAAGCCAAGCTGAGTCAACTATTGCAAGCGATTTCGGTGGCGATCGGCGGTGGCCAACGCCAGATCCCGCTTGCCGACTTGCTCCCGTCCGCTTGCCAACAAGATTTACTAGATTGCTTAACGGAGTTTCAGCGGCAGATGTAGAAATAAGACGCTCCAGAAATGAGCTTTTTGGGTGGCGGGCAAGATGCCCGCGCTACGGGATG
>JBMYQW010000281.1:0-6815 GCA_049601735.1 Spirulinaceae cyanobacterium | reverse complement strand
CGGCTATCGCCTAACAGCACCCTACGAGGTACATTCTTTTTGGCAAATCTCCTAAGTCGCGATGAAAGCGGTTGGCGCTATCGGGAGATCTTTGACAACCTCGGTGCAGCGGAGCGGGAATTCATTAAAAAGCTGGCTCAAGAATTCAGCTCCTGGCTCATTGTCGAGTTATGACGACATTCAGATTCACCATCCATCAACAGATTCAAACTATTTTAAGCTGCTTAAATGCGTCGCTTTTAGCAGAGAGTCGAGCCTATTTTGGGGGTGGCACCGTTTTGGCGATGGAACTAGACGAATATCGCCAAAGTCACGATATCGATTTCATCTGTTCGATCGCAACAGCGGGCTATAAGAATTTGCGACGGGTGATTAAAGTTCTTTCATACTCTAGATCGGCGGTGTGTAGGTTTTAGTTTTAGACTCATAATGCCAACCCGTTTCTAGCTCGATCGCCTCCGCCAAAGAAAGCCCCACGCTATCGGCTTTTTGTTGAATGACGGCTGGGTCAATCTGATTTAGACGGCAGAGTTCTTCGAGCTTGAGGGAACCCAAGGGCGCTTTGGGGCTAGAGCGGGTCAAGGCCGACATCTGCGCCGACATCTGGGAGCGAGCTGGGGCTCGGGGTGGAATAAGCGGATCTGGTGTGGATTCAGCGAGGAGGTCAGGGGCTGGGGCGGCGGCAGGGTCTTGATGCAAAAGTTCGCCCTCGATCGCGTCAATGGCGATGGCATTCGTCGCCATTGCCTCAGGAGCAACCGTGTCACTCGGCGCGATCGCCTCCTGAACCTGACCCGCCGCAATGGCTGCGGGGCTAGGCGCGGGCGGAATGCTGGGGGGCGAGGCTAGCGTTTGTAAGATGGGTGCGGCGGTGATGAGGCTCTGTCCCGTGCTGGGGGCGATTGCGCCCTGCGCAGTGCTAGGAGCAATCGCTGGAGGCGGCGGCAGGGGTGGCAGTTGAGCCGCCGGACGTGATTCAACGCTTCGCAGGCGCTTGTGGAGCACCGTCACCTGCTTGGAGAGTTTGGTCATCTGCTGCTCAAGCCGGGCAAAATGCGCCGACCATTCTGCGGGCTCTTCGAGATCAAGCAGATGAGCGATCGCTGCTTTGAGTACGTCCGAGCGAGAAAGCTCCTGGCTCTCGGCATAGTGATCAATGGCTTCTAGCCACGCTTCCGGAATTTTGCAAGTGAGGGGGATCTGAGAAGCCATAGCAGACGAAAACTTAACTCTATCAGTTTGCCGCATTTGCGTCCGCTTCAGCCCAAGACACCGCTAGACTTGTCATGAATTTTTTCAAAGAAATATCAAGCTCTATGGGCAATTCCTGATCCTCACCCAAAACACCTAAGAGCGAAATGCTATTTTTGGGATAGATGTTGCATGAATTGCAATATGTCTCAAGTAATGAATTCATCTGTAGCATCTGAGCCATCCATTCCATTCTGGGGAGGACTCCTACCCATGCTTACCCTGCTCTTTCCTTTGGTTCTCTTTGGGTTTGCCCTGGTCAACCTCTGGCTGGCTCAACGGGCTGGCCAGAAACAAACGGGCCAAGACGTATATCGATTGCTCGCTATGGGGAGCCTGCTTGTCTGTTTCGTCTGGGGCTGCGCGATCGCCCCTTGGTCATTGCAGCTCATCGTCTTGCTGGCGCTACTCACAAGGTGTCGAGTGGGGCGCGTCTCCCTGACCACCTGTGACTGAAGTCCGTGGCGGAGGGGAGGATATTGATCGAGGACAACGATCGAGATTGACAACGGTCTCAAGATCTTTTACCTTGAAAGACGCGCTCAAATGAAGTAGTGCAACTGTGGGACTGTAGTTCAATTGGTTAGAGCACCGCCCTGTCACGGCGGAAGTTGCGGGTTCGAGTCCCGTCAGTCCCGTTTTTAGCGTACAGCTTCAAGGAGATGGTAGGTGTAATACCAATCTCCCGCTTGGCTGCGCTCTAGCAAACGATTGGCCTGGGCATCAGACAATACCATTGACGTCGATTCTTGAGCCCTCAAGCCCCCAATGGCTTGCCAAATGCCCTGTTGTCGTTGCCAGCAGATGGGGATGCTCTCGGGAATATTCCCCGTGTCAGTGAGCAGCCAGATTTCACCCTGGGCATCGGTATACACAGCGAAGGGACGATCGTGCTCGTCTTTTTGGTAGACCCGCCAGTCAAGGTCATGGGTTTGCATCTCCAGCCAGCTTTGCAGATATGGCCCGTGATAGGCAGGCAAAATGCGCTGTTCGGCGCGGTAGATTTCCCGCCAGCGGCCGGGCCAATGGTGATCGAGAAGGCGCTGGGTTTTGCGGTAGCCGTGGCGGGAGGAGGTGGCGGTCACGAGTTTTCCTCCTGGCTTGAGATAGTCCATGGCTTCGAGCAAGAGACTATCGAGCACCAGGCGTCCGTCCGCGCCCGCTTCGTTCCAGGCCTCGACCCGCTGACGGTGGGCTTGGTCATTGAGATCGGTATAGAGCCAAGGCTGTACGGGCGGATTACAGAGAATCAAGTCGTAGCTCTGGGTGGGGATCTGGGCAAAGCGATCGCTGTGAATAGCCCGAACATTCGTTAACCCATTGCGGTGGGCGTTCTGCGTTGCGATCGCCAGAGCGATCGTGCAATAGTCACTCAAGGTGACGGCGGCGGCCCCGAGGCGACCACACATAATGCCGAGAATGCCGGAGCCTGTGCAAAAGTCGAGGACGTGGCGATCGGCTAAATCATCCAGATACCCCTGTTCCAGTAGCACCTGAAGAATGCGATCGGCACTAAATGGCGACCAGACCTTGGGATGCTCCTGCAAGGTAATGGTCTGGTCAGCAAGAGAAAACGATTGCAGCTTCATCGGTTACAGCTCTGAGCGAGGCAAGAAGGGTAATGCCTCCCCCTTTTGCAGGGTCGGGCGGTTTGCTGTTTTTGAGAGTAAAGCGAATTCCTACCAAATCCGAACGTTAACTCAAAGAATTCTCCTGCTGTAGGGGATGGGTTTCCCTGCCCTGCGGGGTATTTGATTCTGGGTACAGACAAGGGGGATTTCGTATCATACCTGATCCGAATCGCTTGAGGATTTTCTCGGCTAAACATAACTAATAACCCCGCGTTTGCAGGGAGATTGAGGGAGAGCAACGAACCACACCTCAATGACAAGACCGTCTCCCTATTGCAGGAGTTTGTTCATGCCCGCGGTGCTCTGGGTAAATTGTTCCGCGAGGAGGCGAGCAATACTCTCGTGAAGAGCAGCCACCAATGCCGGGGACTCGGTTTGCATTTGTTGCAAGGCTGATTTTGATAGCTTGTACAGCCGACTGGGCTGATCCGCCACGCCAGACGCCTGATGCGGCGCTTGACGGTAGAAACCCAATTCGCCGACTACCGTTCCTGAATTAATCGTTTGTAAGCGTTGCGTTTGACCCTCCTTTGGTGTCAGGAACACCGAAATTTGTCCAGATTCCAAAAAATACATGGCGTCAGCCTGTTCTCCTTGTTGGAAGAGCAGATCGCCTGCCGCGAGCTTACATCGCTTAAGGTACTTCATAAAGGGACGAATGTGGGTAGTCTCAAGAAAAAAGTCTTCTAATTGAATGGCTAAAGGCACAAAGCGTTTGCGACGGAGTTGAGACTCCTCCAGGATTTGCATCTCACACCATTCCACGCCCCGATCGAGGTCACTAAAGACTTGAACGGTTGACTTATTCGTCGGCTCATCTGGGTGAATGACATTGTCTTTGCCTGACAGCCGCTGGCGAATCGTGGGGCTGAGGTTGGTCAGCACCAGGCAAACATTATGGGCTTGGGTAATCTGCTTGAGTTTGACAAAGCTATTGATGGCGGATGAGTCGAGTCCGGCTACCAAGCGAAAATCAAGCACCACAAAGCGGATGGGTAAAGCCGCACTCTCTTGGAGGCGTTGGCGAATCAGATTGAGCAGGGTATAGGCGGTGCCAAAAAACAGATAGCCCTGAATCAGGCAGATCCAAAGTTCGTGTCCCTGTTCGCGGAGTCGCTTCTGTTCGTGGACGGAACGCTTGACGGTGCTCCGGTACACCTCTCCCGAGAGCGTGTTGCGGATCACCCGCAGACGACTGTAATTGATCGCAAACATGAAGCAGGCGATCGTCAGTCCCACGGCAACCCCTACCAAAAAGCCCCACTTGGCTCCGGCCAGAACAATGCTGACCACGAGGGTATAGTCCAGCCGTGAGAGATTAAACCAGGCTTCGTAGAGCCATTCGATCAGTAAGGACAAGCCCAAATACAGCAGCAGACCACCCAACACGGCACGGGGCAGGTAAGCAAGGAGCCGATCGCCAAACAAAGCCATGCCGCCACAAAAGCTCGCGGCGACAATCCCCGCTAGAGGGTGGGTTGCACCCGCGGCGCGGTTGAGCAAGCTGCGACTCACGGAAAGATGACCAATCATGCCCCCCGCCAAGCCGGTGGCAACATTGACCAGTCCGGCGGCACAGAGTTCACGATCGAGATCCATATCTTGCTCCGAGGCCATTTCAATGCTGGTGGCACAGAGCAGGATGGTAATGGCCACGACCGCAAAGAGGGTGACGAAACTCCCGACTTGGTGGAATAAGCTCTCCCAAGCGATTTGCTGCCAAGACAAGGTTTGCCAAACTTGCAGGGGGTTGGTACTGGGAAAGGGCGCAAATAACCAGCCTCGGGCGATCGCCTCGGTGAGATCAATGCCCCCCAAACGCAACCCACCATGAATCAAGGCGGTAGTACCCAGCAAAATCAGGGGCAAGACCCAGAATTGCTTGTAGCGGGGCAAGATGAAGCGGATACCCAAGGCGAGGACAACACCGGGTAGCCACAAGACAATCTGCGATCGCCCCAACAGCAGTGACAAGTTGCTGAAGGTCAGGGCATGGTCGGTCATGACCTGAAAGGAGCCCTGAGTCAACAACAGACCAACGATCGCCAGAAATCCCCCCAGCACTGGATAAGGAATAAAGCGAATAAAGCGACCAAACTGGAGTCGTCCCAGGACGAAGAGGAGAATTCCCGTGAGGATCGTGCTAATCACAATGGCGGCCACCACCGTCACCGGAATTTGCTCGGTTTGACCTTGGGCTTGCAGTTCTTGGGCGATCGCAGTCGCCATCACCGCCAGTAAGGCGGAGGCGTTGCTATCGGGGGCCGCAATGACAAACGGCAGCGAACTGGTGCAAGCAATCCCCACGCCCAGCATGAATGCCCCCAAGAGCGCCATGCTGATCCCGAGGGGCAGGCTCGCTGCTAGATCTCCTGAAAAAATTAAGGTGGCGTAGGAGATGCTGTATGTTACCGTCACTAGCCCTGCGACTAAACCCGCCGAGCCATTGGTTAACAGAAAATGAGGTTTCAAGTAACGCATTGTGTCAGCCAGGGAAAGCGGGGGGCTATCATCATATTCGAGTCCAATCCATTATTATGGCTCGTTTACAGCCCCTCATGGATCGGGTCAGGTTGGTTTTTGCTGATCCCCTGAGGCTGCCGAGCCGAATGGATAGCACGTCCTAAATCCTAGCTCGATACTATAGGATGGTGGTCGCAACGCAGGGCCACTCGACGCCGACCTCCCTCTACTTAACCTTCTCAATAAATTTGCCAACCCCCATGCCTGTTCCGTCCTCCTCAGCAGACTCCACAGCACCCGCAAAATCGCCTGCCGCTAGGCGTGGCGTTAGCTTAAAAGCAACTTTAACAGGCGTCATGCTGCTGACGGTCAGCGTGACCACGGCGCTGGTGCATTTTCCTTGGGAATGGACCTCTCGCAAAAACGTCGAAAGTGTCGTGGCCCAGCTTAACGAGGAGGTCATGCGGGGTACATCCCAAGAAGTGGAGCAGATCTTTGCGAATGTGCTCTCGGCCAAGCATTTAATTAAAGACACCTTTGAGCAACAGCTCATTGATCCCTACGATCCGGAGCAGCAAACCGACTTTTACTTGAGCTTGCTCAAGGCGAATGACAACTTCACCTGGGTGCAATTTGGGTATGCCAACGGCGATTACCTCGGCATTCAACGCTTAGAAGACGGCCTTTTCAATGTAATTCAGCGACAATGGGATGAAGAGCTCGGTCGCCTTGCCGAACCGGGGACGCCCCTCGCGACAACTCAGCGTGAACGCGCCATTCGGGTGAATGAATGGTTGGAGACCAACAATTGGGACAATCAGCTCTCGCCTGCCACCAAAACCATCGACACCTATAAGATGGGCGAGAATAGCTGGCAGAAAGTAGGCGAAAATCGCACCGCTGAGATTTACTACGCGCCAGTGCGGCCGTTCTACCAGGTTGCTGCCGACAAACCCGGTGAAGATGCTTGGACGGATCTCCATGTGTTTGTAACCGGTCGAGCGGTGGGGATTGAAGCCAGCATCACCTATGATCACGAGCAACCAGGGAATGGGCCCTTTCTGGGTGTGATCAGCATTGCCTTTGAACTGCGGCAAATTTCGGACTATCTCTCGCAACTGGAGTTAGCGGAGAACGGTGCGGTGTTTATTATCAATCCGGAGACTGAGCTGATTGCCTTTAGTAACCCCGAAAAAATGGCAGAGAGCTTTGTGGGGGAAGAAAAGCCCCAACTCAAGCGCCTGGATGAAATTGATGCCTACACGTTAGAGGTCGCCTACCTAGGCTTACAGGAACAGGGCATTGATCTCGATGAGATTAGCGAGTTGCAGGAATTCATCTACCGCAATCCTGAGAATGGGGAGCATTACTTTATTGCTCTCAAACCCTTAAACCAGTTTGGTTGGGTGGTGGGAACCGTTACGCCCGAGGCGATCTTTTTGACCGATATTAATCGCAATAAACAGATTC
>JBMYQW010000280.1:0-6857 GCA_049601735.1 Spirulinaceae cyanobacterium | reverse complement strand
TTGATATTGTAGGTTGGGTTAGCGACAGCGTAACCCAACACAACCCTCTGGGCTACTAGATTTTGCACTTCAATCTAACGATTCAAAAACTTCAGATTTTAACTTGAACGGGGTTTAATTCAAAAGAGTGAATGGTGGCGAGTTTAATCTAACCCTTGATAAAGCTGCTCGATCGCAACCTCTAGCTCAATACTCTGCAACCTGACTTGATCACCTACCGCGTAAATCACCGTTTCCCAGGTGTTATCCGCTTGGCGACAACGGCATTCAACCCGCTGTTGATCTTGCTCGATCAAGACATATTCTTCAAGGCTGGCAAATTTCTTGTAGTCCTCGTATTTATCACCACAGTCAAAATTCCGCGTGCTTTTTGAGAGCACTTCGACAATGAGTTTTGGGTGGCGTTTGATGTAGCGATCTTGGCGATCGCGCGGGTCACAGGTGACAAACGCATCTGGATAGTAATAAAAATCGTCTTGGTAATTTACTTTGACGCCACCTGAATAAAAACGGCATTCGGTATTCCCCAGACCGCTATCAATTGCCTTAAGCACGTTGAATGTGATGCGATCGTGGTTATCTGTGCCCCCGGCCATCGCGTAAACCAGACCATAGCGATATTCGTGGCGATATTGGCTATTGTGTTCTTGCTCTAAATATTCTGCTGGGGTGAGGGAATGGGGAACTGCGATCATTGTGGGGCTAGGAGAGGCTGATTGCATTGTAGCGAAGGGCTACAGCATCAAGTGAAGCGCCGATTCCCGTTGCTACGAAGGCCGCTTCTGCTCTTCCTGTTCTTCCGCTGGCGGCTCATACGTGACGGTTTGTACTGCGCCGGGATCACCCAATGGTTTGGCCTCGGGGGCATTATTGCTCTTCACCACCACAGCACCCGCATTGCCTGCCCGAATCGTGATCTCATCTTGGGCTTGCCAAGTGCGCTCCTCACCCTTGGCCAAGGTTCCTTCAAAGGCTACTGACCCATCGGCGGTGATCTTCACCCAAGAGTCTTCTTCGAGCTTCATGGTGACAGTAACTTGATCAGGGGCAACGGAGGGCTGAGGCTCGGCGATCGCTTCTTGCACCACCGGTGTGGGGGCTGTCGCTACAGGCGTCTGGGGCTCAGGATTGGGATCAGACTCGGCAAACTGCGATCGCGGCGATTGCACAATGATGGACAAGCCACTGACGACAGCAATCATCACGGTGACATACACCAAATACATATGAAAGGGGCGCATCCAGGGCTTTTTGACGGGCTTCCAAGAGGGCTTGATGGCGCGGAGGTTCGGATGGGTAGGAAAAGCGCCCGCCAGGGTCTTGCCCTCCACGCCGACCGCATCACCGATCCGGTGAATTAAGGCTTGGATATAAATGGGCTCTGGCAATTCTTCCACATCTGCTGATTCGATCGCCCGAACCAACCGCGCTTGAATCCGCGTTTGTTCGGCTACCGCTGCGATCGTCAGTCCCCGGTGCATCCGCACCTCGCGCAGATAGTCTCCCAACTCTTTCAGTTTTTTTCCCTGTTCAGGGGTCAGTAAATCATTTGAGCTGCGCATACTGAGTTCTCCGAAACAGTCGTAGGCAAGTTGAGGTCATTAAGAATTTGAGAGGCTTGAAACAGTCGTTCAATCGTTGAAGGGGAAATCACACGATGCTTTCCTAGCGGTAACTCAGGTGCTCGCTGGCTGGGCTTGAGCCTTAAGTCACCGATCGAACTCCGATGCAAGGCTATCACGGGATGACCCAGTTGTTGTGCCACCCGTCGAATCTGACGATTCCGCCCCTCGCGTAAGACCACTTCGAGTAAGGTTCGTCCCCGCTCCGCTGCTAAGACCTGGACTTGCGCGGCACGAGTCTGAAGCCCGTCAAGCAGTACGCCCTGACGCCACCGCTCCAGCGTTGCTGGTTGGGGCAAGCCCTTCACCCAAACCCGGTAGGTTTTAGGGAGATGGTAGCGTGGATGGGTCAACGCTAAAGTCAGGGGGCCATCATTGGTCAATAGAATAGCACCTGTTGAATCTGCGTCAAGACGGCCGACGGGATGCAGCCCGTAGCCCTCTCGCCAGCGATGGGGCAGACAGGAGAGCACCGTGGGTCTCCGTTGCGGGTCATGGCAAGTTGACACAACCCCGCGCGGCTTGTTGAGCAGAATATGCAGGGTTTCGGGACGATTCTGGGAACGGAGGAGTTGGCCATCCACCTCCAGACGATCCTGACCCGGTATGGCTTTGTCCCCCAAGGTCACGACCTGACCATTGCAGCGCACCCGACCCGCGCGGATCATCTGCTCGGCCTTGCGGCGCGAGGCGATGCCCCATTGAGCGAGAATTTTTTGGATGCGTTCTGGCATAAAAGGTATAAGACGTTACAAAATAGAGGGATCAAGGAATGTGTTCGCGTCTGCTGCCACCCCTAAACATGACCAAATATTACAAGATTCTTGGCGATCTGCCAGGATCGGTTAAGCGAACCCCTGGCTGGGACAATATTGCGCCCACCCAACGGCCGTTGAACCGTTTTTGATCCCGCCCCCCATTGCCCCATCCCCCTGCCAACCCATGACGTCTGATCCTGCTGCTGTACCCGACTCCGAGCTGATTGGCCGGATTTTAGCGCCAGCATTACGGGCTTGGCTGCGATCGCAGCTCGATGCCATTGACGAGCTTCAACTGGTCATTAGCGGCAAAAATCGTCAGATCCTTACCGGCTATATTCCCCAAGTGTTTCTCCGGGCCGAGCACGCCATCTACCAAGGTTTACATCTGAGTGCCGCAGAAATGACGGCCCAACAGATTCGGGTCAATCTGGGTCAGGTGCTGCGGGGGAAACCGCTGCGTCTACTCCAGCCCGTCCCAGTCACAGGCACAGTCCAGCTCACGTTCGCCGACTTGCAAGCGTCGCTCTCTGCTCCCCTGCTGGCCCAAGCGATCGCCGAGATTTTGACCCAACTGATCCCCGCTGACTTGGCGCAACGCCTGGAGCGCCCCCAATGGCAACAGATTCAGTTTATTGAGCCAGCGATCGCGCTCACGGGGACATTGGCGGATGGGCAAGCAATCGCCCTCAGTGGCCAACTCCAACTCGCTACCCCCCATACCCTTCGTCTTGACCCGCTCCATCTGCGTCTGGGCGAGACGGTTCATGCCCTCGATGCCTTCAACATTAATTTGGGATCAGAGGTGGAATTTGAGACATTGACGGTGAATGCCGATGCTCTCAAGTTGGTGGGTCAGATTCAGGTGACGCCCGAGGAAGAGGGTTAGGGAGAGTCATTCACTCATCACACAAGCTGGTAGAGGTTTGCTCGTGCGCAGCAGAGACAAGGGCTGGAGCGCCCGAACTCACAACTACCTCACCCCCGCAAGCCGCTGGTTGATCGTCTCCTTGACCACATCCACATCCGCAGGCAAATGAATTGCCGGATTCGCATAATCGCTGGTAATCCCCTCCAGCTTGGACTCGTGATACTTCACCTTGAAATCCGTGAACTTGAGACCGTGAGCCGTGCTGATAACGACAGTGCGATCGCTGTTCTTAATCTCACCTCGATCAATCAGCTTCTTCAACACCGCCAAAGCCACCCCCGTATGGGGACAAGTAAACATTCCGGTTAAATCTGCCTGAGCCACCGCCGCCGCCAACTCCGCTTCGGTGGCCTGCTCCACGATGCCATCCGTTTCGGCGATCGCCATCGTTGCTTTGTCATAACTCACCGGATCGCCAATCCGGATCGCGCTGGCTAACGTGTCTTTTGCGGTGATGCTGACTTTTTCCTTGAAGCCCGCCTTGAATGCCTGATAAAACGGATTGGCCTGAGCCGCTTGGGCGGCCACCAGGCGAGGCATCCGGTTAATTAAGCCCAGATCCATCATCAGCTTGAAGCCCTTGTAGAGCGCACTGATGTTGCCCAGATTGCCCACCGGAATGATGATCCAGTCCGGCACTTCCCAATTAAATTGACGGATGATTTCAATGCCCACCGTCTTTTGACCTTCAATACGGAGGCTGTTCATTGAATTGGCCAGATAGATCGAATTGTCTTGGGTCACTTCCTTGACAATCTTCATGCAACCATCGAAGTCCGTATCCAGGGCTAACACATGGGCGCCATTGGCCACGGGTTGAATCAGTTGCGCCGTGCTGACTTTCCCCGCCGGTAAAAAGATCACCGAGGGGATATCTGCGTAGGCAGCATAGGCGGCCAAAGCCGCGCTGGTGTCCCCCGTGCTGGCGCAGGCGACGGCTTTCACCGGACTGCCCTGGGCCATCATCTGCTTGACCACGCTGACCAGCACAGTCATGCCCAAATCCTTAAAACTCCCGGTATGACTGTTGCCGCAGAGCTTGATCCACAGCTCAGGAACGCCCAATTGCTTACCCAGTCGATCCGCCCAAAACAAGTTGGTGTTGCCCTCAAACATACTGACCACATTCTCATCCGTTAGCGCCGGAACGACCCATTCCCGCAGGCCCCAAACGCCACTCCCATGGGGCCAGTTGCTCGTGCTCACCCGTGAGTCAAAGAGATCTTTCCATTCTTGGGCACTGCGTTTTCTGAGGGGTTCCCGCTCATGATGCACTTCCAACAAGCTGCCGCAGATGGGGCAGGTGTAGATCACATCAAAGATGGAATGTTTGCCAGGGCAGCCTGCAATGCAACGGAAGTAAGTGGTGGGATGAGTATTTTTGGGTTGGGACTCGACAGCAAGTGGCATCATGATGTTTTTTTGGGGTTGGCGATCAATTTTTATTATCCTTGTCGCTTGCCCATCGGGCTAGGGTCAACGTCGCTCTTTAAAAGACATCAAATGAGGATCGGTTCACTCTTCTTGAGTGGCAGTTGCTTGCATCATCTGTTTAAATAGGCGGGGATAAATGAGCAAGAAATAAACCATCCAGACCGTAATTGGCAAAGCCACCAGACCCGTTAGCCAAAGGCGATGGAATAGAAGCCAACTGCCTGCGATCGCCCCGCTGCCCGTGAGCCAAATCGACCAAGGCTGACACCACCAGGGTTTGAGTTGCCAGACGCTCGTGGGTTGTGTTTCGATGCTCTTTGTCATGATGCTGCGATTACTCCGAAAATCCTAAATCTTGCCCCTTGCCAGCGTGGGCCAGCGCCAGGGTTTCATACTTTTTAGCGTGGTCGATGAGTTCTGCCGCTTGCTCATCGGCTACGTCCTTGATTTTTTTGGCGGGAATGCCCACCACGAGCGATCGCGGCGGTACATCTTTCGTGACAACTGAGCCCGCACCAATGATGCTGCCCGCTCCCACCCGCACGCCATTGAGGACGATCGCCCCGATGCCAATCAAACAGCCCGACTCGATTTGGGCCGCATGGATCACCGCTCGATGCCCCACCGTCACGTAGTCTGCCAAAACGGTTGGCTGACCCGGATCACCGTGCAATACCGCCCCATCCTGAATATTGCTATGGGCCCCCACTGCGATCGCCACCACATCGCCGCGCAACACCGCCCCGTACCAAACACTCGCCCCTAACGCCAGCGTGACTCGTCCTAAAACCGTAGCATTCGCCGCCACAAACGCTGCCGCGCTCAGATCAGGGGTGGGCCAGGGGGAGGTCGTGGGGGTGGCTTGTGACATGGGGGAGTTTCAATCTTACAGCGAACTATCTCAACAAGATGTACGGCCTATAATAGACCGCAAGTGTCACTGCTCCATTGCCCCAATCCCCTGCCAAATCCATCTTCGTGGCGAACCATGATTAACCCCGTCTTGCAATATCCGATCTTTGGTGCTGAGATCAACTGTCCTCACTGTCGGCAGGTGATTCCGGCCTTGACCTTAACGGATACCTACTTGTGCCCCCGTCATGGTGCATTTGAAGCAGACCCCAAAACCAGTGAACTGGTGCATCTCCAGTCCGGGCGGCATTGGCGGCAATGGGAGGGCGAATGGTATCGCCAGCATACCCACCCGGATGGCATTCGCTTTGAAATTCACGAAGCCCTCGATCGCCTCTATACCCAGGGCTACCGGGCAACCAAGGTTGTGATTGCCCAACGGTACAAAGAACTCGTCAGTGCCTATCTAGAGCGCAGTGGCCCCTGGCGTCCCCAAGAAACGAGCACCCGCTCGCCTCGGCTGTACGGTTTACCCGTCGCCTTCAGCGAGGGGGGTGAGGAAGCACCGGAATGGGATGTGATTAACTTTCGGCTGGAAAAAGAACCGGGCATTCCGGTGCGATATCCCTATTTTCGGTTGTTTGAGTAAGGGAATATAACCCGCTACGTTGACCGTTGATCCAACTGGATGGCCCGCTCCAAAGCTGCCTTTTCCCTGGCCCGTCGGTCGTAGGGTTGTAACTGCTCGATGGTCCAACCGCTAAGAATGCTCAAGTCTTCTAGGGTCATTCCTTTCATGAGCATTTCCACGCACCAGGTGTGGCGGGCTTGGCGGAGGGTTGGGGCTGTCTGTTCCAGCGTGATCGATTCAGCCGCAACGCGTTGCCAATGGGTGAGCACATCGGCAATTGTCCAGGGTGTGTCCTGGTCGGTAATAAACAGGCTGGACACCTCGTCTTTGCGGCTTTTGAGCCATTGACTGAGGGGGTTATTCGTATAGGAGCCGTAGCGTTTGCCCATGATCCATTGATTCACGGGCACTTGACGCACCGCGCCCCGACTAACCTGCACCAGATGCTGACGCGGACTGTAAAGATGGTGCGATCGCTCCAGTTGCACCAGCTCTTCCGGCAGCAGCCCCGCGCCAAAGAGCAAATACGCCAGGGCGTAGGTCTGGGCATCCTGTTTTTTGGCCCGTTGCAGCAGGGTGCGCACCTGCTCGGCGGGAAGATCTTGGACGGGATGATCCCTGTCTGGGAG
>JBMYQW010000279.1:0-6861 GCA_049601735.1 Spirulinaceae cyanobacterium | reverse complement strand
GATGCGATCGCCGCGCCCACCTTGCTCATTTGCAACGGCTACAAAGACCGGGACTACATCGAAACGGCCCTGCTGGCCCAGCGCCTGGGGCATCTGCCAATTATCGTGATCGAGCAGATGAGCGAGTTGGCGATCGTGCTCGACTGTAGCCAAAAGCTCGGGATTAAACCCACGTTAGGCGTGCGAGCCAAGTTGAGCACGCCCGGCGCAGGCCATTGGGGCAACTCCACAGGCGATCGCGCCAAGTTTGGGCTCACGGTGCCAGAGCTGGTGCAAGTGGTGGAAAAATTAGCCGCCGCTGGGCAACTGGACTGCTTAAAACTGCTGCATTTTCATGCCGGCTCCCAGATCGCCGCGATCCGGGTGATTAAAGAGGCGATCCGCGAAGCCAGCCAGCTTTATGTCGCCCTCTCGCAACTGGGCGCACCGCTGCAATACCTGGATGTGGGCGGCGGCCTGGCGGTGGATTACGACGGCTCCAAGACCAACAGCGTGGCCTCCAAAAACTACAATATGCAGAACTACGCCAATGATATTGTCGCGGAGGTGAAGGAGGCCTGCGAAGCGGTTGACCTGAAGCCGCCGACGCTGGTGAGCGAGAGTGGACGGGCGATCGCCGCTCATCAAGCCGTGCTCATTTTTGATGTGCTCGGCGTCAGTCATCCGGCTCAGGTGGAGATTCCCGCAATCGCCCCGGAGGCGCACCTATTGCTGCGCAACCTCGCCGAAACCTACGCCAACATCAGCCCGGACAACGCCCAGGAGATGTACAACGATGCGATCCAGTTCAAAACCGAGGCGATTAACCTGTTTAACTTCGGCTATCTCTCCCTGACCGAACGCGCCCAAGCCGAACAGCTCTATTGGCATTGCTGCCGCCAGATCCTCCAGCTCACCCAGGGCCAAACCGATGTGCCCGAGGAGTTAGTGGCATTGGAAAAACAAATGGCGGCGATCTACTATGCCAACCTCTCGGTGTTTCAATCTGTGCCTGATGCCTGGGCGATCGCTCAACTCTTCCCCATTCTGCCGATCCATCGCCTGAATGAAACACCGACGGAGCGGGGCATCCTCGCTGACCTCACCTGCGACAGTGATGGGCAATTGGCCCGGTTTATCGATCGCCATAGTTCCCACCACCACCCGAAAGACTGTCTAGAGTTGCACCCTCTACAGCTCGATGCAATGGGACAACCCGAACCCTATTATTTGGGCGTATTTTTGGTCGGAGCCTATCAAGAAACCATGGGCAATTTACACAACCTTTTTGGCGATACGAACGTTGCCCATATCAAGCTGACGCCTCAAGGCTACCAAGTGGAGCAGGTCGTTAAGGGCGATACGATCGCCGAGGTGCTGCAATATTTGCAATACAACCCGGATGATCTGGTGGAGGCGCTACGCCAGGGCACTGAGGCGGCGCTACAAGCCCAGCGGATTACGCTAGCGGAGGCACAAAAGCTGCTGCAAAACTATGAGCAGAGTCTGCGACAATATACATACTTAAGTTGAGCGAGGCAAGAGAGTCCGCCGTCATTATTAATACCCATATTCTTGAACGCGGTGTTGAGGTGTTCGGAATCCTTGGGGATGGGCTTTAGTTATAGTTGCACAGCATGGATATTGCCTACCCGCTAAGGATTTGAGCGATCGCCATCGGTTTCAACCCCCTGCTTTTACTGTAATTCAAAGAGCATGAAAATTCTCCACACCTCAGACTGGCATCTAGGTCGTCGTTTGCGTGGGCGCGATCGCACCCCCGAAATTGCCTATGCCCTAGAGCAGATTTTGTCCCTGGTTGAAACGCAGCAAGTGGATGCAGTGTTGATTGCGGGGGATATCTTTGACACGGCTAATCCTTCCGCAGAAGCCGAAAAAGTCGCCTACGAATTTTTTGCCCAACTCCACAAATTAGCTGTACCAGCGGTGGCGATCGCCGGCAACCATGATGCTGCTGGACGGATCGACAGCCTCGCCCCGATTCTCGCCCCTCTCAATATCCATTTGCTCGGTCGCCCGCGTCCCGCGCAAAAAGGCGGTCTCATTCAGCTCAACACCCGTAGCGGCCCCCTCAATATCGGCGCGATTCCCTTCGCCTCCGAGCGCCGTCTGCTGCGGGCCGAAGACCTCTGGGAGCGTAACGAAACCGAGCAGGGCAGTCATTATATGCAGGTGATTCGGCATTTATTCAATCAACTATCCGTTGGATTCACTGCCGATGCGGTCAATGTGGTGATGGGGCATCTCACCTTCATGGGATCAAAGAAAACGGGTTCGGAAATCCGCCACCATTCCGAAGATACCTACGAACTCTCCAGTCAGCTCATTCCCTCAACCGCCCAATACGCAGCACTGGGTCATATTCATCAACCCCAGCAGATTTCCCACGCCACGCCCACCTACTATTCCGGTTCCTTGATTCAGGTGGATTTTGGTGAAGCGGGTCAAGAGAAGGGCGTTAACCTGATCACCGTTGAACCAGGGCGGCCTGCGAAGGTGGAGTTTTACACGATTCCTTGCCTCAAACCCTTGCAGCAGGTCTTTTGCACGATTCGCAATGTGGAAGAAGTGCTAGATGAATATCAGGAGCATCCGGGTTTTTTGAAAGTGTCGATTGACCTGGAAAAACCGGAATTTGGGTTGGGCGATCGCATCCGCAAAATCTGCCCCCAAGCCCTGATTATCGAGGTCAACTATCCCCTCGCCCCCCAAGACCAACCCCGCGAACCGATCACCACGGAAAACATCGACCTCGCCGCCACCTACGGTCAATATTACGAGCAGCGGGGCAAGGGTCAGCCCAACCCAGCGGTGCTCAATGCCTTTGTTGCCTTACATGAGGAGTTCAGTCATGCGGCCGATTAAGTTATCTGTGCAAGGGTTTACCAGTTTTCGGACGCGGCAGGAGATTGACTTTACGGAGCTGGACTTGTTTGCGATCACCGGCCCGACGGGTGCGGGCAAATCCTCCCTGCTCGATGCCATGACCTATGCCCTTTACGGCCAAGTGGCACGGGTGAGCAAGACTCAAACAGAGCAGCTCGTCAGCCAGGGCGCCCATGACCTCAAGGTGCAGTTGGAGTTTGAGGTGGGGCAATGTCGCTACCAGGCCACCCGCACCTGGCATTACCGCAAGAGTGCGCCGAAGCGGGAGTTTTTGCTCGATCGCCAAGAGGGCTCAGACTGGGTGCGTGAAGATCAAGTGACCGTCGAAGACCTGCTCAAGATGAACTTCGACACCTTCACTCGGGTAATCTTGCTGCCTCAAGGTGCATTTGACCAGTTTTTGAAGGGCAAGAAGGGCGATCGCCACAAAATCTTACGGGAGTTGGCAGGGCTGCAAATTTTTGAAGCGATGAAGGTGGTGGCGGGCCAGCGTAAGGCTAGCTTTCAAGGGCAAGCCGAGACGTTAGAAAACCAGTTAGCCGGACTAGAACTGGCTACCGAGGCAGAAGTCCAAGCCCAAACCACCAGCCTGTTTCAGGTTAAAGCCCAAATCCCCCAACTCGAACAGCAGTTGCAGCGGCTGACCCGAGATCTGGAGGATGCCGAAACGCTATCGAGTCAGATCTACAAACTGGAAGCCGTTCAAGCCGTCCTCGCGCAATTGCACAGCCAACGGGAGGAGATGGCTAACCTGGAAACGCAATGGCAACAGGCTCAGATCGCCGATCGCCTCCAACCCGCTTGGCAAACGTTTGCTCAAGCCCGTGAGCGTCAGGGTGAAGCTCAACGCAAGTATCAAGCGGTTCAGCAGCGGCAAGCGTTAGCCCAGGCTGAATTTGAGCAACAGCGCCAAGCCCATAACCAACTAGAGCGCGATCGCCCCAGGGTTGAAGCTGACCTCGAAGCCCAGCAACAGCGTCTGACGGCGATTGAGCAGCAGCAAGATAGACTCGCAGAACGCCAAGCTGCATTTGAAGTGACCCAAGCCCAGCAGCAAAAAGCGCAGGCTGATTTACAGGCGGCTCAAACCCAGCATCGCAAAGTGCAGAAAGATGTGGAGAAAACCCAACAGGCGATCGCTCAGGTTCAAGACCAATTGGATGCGATCGCTTGCGATCCTGAACGTCTAGACCGTTTAACCCCAGTGATCCCCCTGCTGAAACCGTGGCAAAGCGACCAAGATCGAGTCACCCAAGCCGAGCAATCGCTCCAAGATTTACGCCGCGGCCAAACAGACTGCGCCGAGCACAAAGACCAGGCCCAAACGGCGACAGATGCAGCCGCTCAACGTCGAGTCGAAGCAGAAGACCAGCAGAACGCGGCCCAACGGCAACTGGATCAAGCCATTCAAGCCGACCATGCCAGCGCAATTCAGGCGCATTTGCATCAAGGGGAGGCCTGTCCGGTTTGTGGGGGAGTTGTCCCAGCGGTTTTACCGGATTTATCCGGTGGGAACACGGTGAAAACGCTCAAGGCGGCCCTCACGAAAGCCCAAAAAGAATTCAAAGCCGTTCAAAAAGCAGACGATGCCGCCCGTGAAACCCTGACGCGACTCAAGACGCAACTGAGTAGTTTTGAGGAACAGATCAAAACCGCCGAACAGCAACACCAAGCCCTAGTAGAGCAATACCGTCAAGCCACCGCTGAGATTGCCACTCACCTTGACACAGACACCTGGGACAAAGCCACGCTGGAGCAAGAACGCCAACAATTGCAAGCCGCCCAACGTCAGGTTGACGACCGACAAAATCAGTTCAACAGCCTGACTCATGAACTCGAAAAACAGCAACAGCAAGCGGGTTTCGCTTCGGAGACGGTTGAGCGTTTGACTACGGAATTGGCAGCGATCACCGTAGAGACCGAAGCAGAACAAGCGAAATTGACCGACCAGCAAACCCAGCTTGAAGCCTTGCTCCAGGGCCAGACGCTCAAAACCCTGCAAGGGCAGCTGCGGCGTCAGCGCAAGGCTTGGGAGGATCGGGTCAAGGCAGTGAATGAGGCGTATCAGGAGAGCAAAGCGGCGGTGGACAAGGCGGAAACGTTGCTCGGGGAGCGATCGCAAACCTTAGCCGCAGCCAACGCGCAGACCGCAACCGCCACAGCCGCTTGGCAGACCGCCCTAGAGCAGGTCGAATTCACCGAGCAACAGTTCCAAGCCGCTAAAGCCAGCGAATCTGAGCAGCACAATTGGCAAGCACAATTAACCACTTACCAGGATGAGTTGCGGCAATGCGAAAGCGACCAGCGGGCCTTGCAGCAAGTGATTGGCAATCGCACCTTGGATGCCCAAACCCTAGCGCGGACTCGTCAGGAGCGCGAACAGGTCGAACAAGCTCTCACCGTCGCCCAAGACCAACGCGACCAGCTAAGGCAATGGCTCCATGATCACCAAAAAAATCAAGCGCAGGCCCAGGCCTGGCAAGCGGATCTCGATGACGCCAAACAGCAGGCGGAGGTTTACAAAACCCTGGCCCAAGACCTCAAAACCGATCAGTTTCAGGCATTTTTGCTCGAAAGTTGGGAGCATGAACTGGTGGCGCGAGCCACCGTGCTCCTGCAAGAGTTGAGTCAAGATCGCTATCGCCTCAGCTTCTCGTCCAGGGGGGACTACCAGGTTCATGACCGCTGGAATGCCGATGAGACGCGATCGGTACGAACGCTCTCTGGCGGCGAAACCTTTGCCGCCTCCCTCTCGATGGCCCTGGCCCTCTCGGAAAAGCTCTCGCTGGGGGTGGAATTGGGCAGTTTGTTTCTTGATGAGGGCTTTGGCACATTGGACCAAGAATCGTTGGAGTCGGTGTATCAGATTCTGGAGTCGTTGCGGCAGCGCGATCGGCTCATTGGCGTGATCACCCATATTGCAAACTTAGCAGAACGGTTGCCAACCCGCTTAGTCATCGAGAAGCGGGAAACAGGATCAACGGTGAAGGTGGAGACGTAATGAAATAAAGAGGTTGGGGCAATTGGCTTGCGATGTTGATATGCCAGAAGTTTTAATCGTCGTCTTAACCCGACTTGAGCATAGACGCGATATATAGATCCTGATTTTTTAAAGATTGGGTAAAGCAGTTGCCGAAACATTCAGCGCAGCACGGAAACCCTCTATACTATGTGCAAGATATTCTCGGTATTTGCACGTAGAATTGTTATTGTCTGTTCGGGGAAATGCATCATGAAACAATTTGTACGAGTTGGGGCAGCAGTCTTGGCGCTAACAGTGGCAACGGGTTCAACGGCCAAAGCCTTCACCATCACGTTAGGCGGTCAGTGGTATGAGATTTCTGCCCGCATGGCGAATACCAGCCCTCGGACATCTCCTAATCCGGCTGGAAGTGTTGCCCTGCTCTCATCTCAGCCCTGGTACGGTTCTGAGACGTTAGCGAAGTCTGCCGCCGACCAAGTGGCTGCCCAATTGGGCGCTGAGACGCTCTTCATTGAAAACTTGCCCGAGTTTGGCCCCCCGCCCTGCTCCTGGGACTGCAATCTCGGTGGTCTGGGGCCATTTTTTGCCTGGGATATTTTCGATCAAGAACTCTTCAGCAATGATGTTGACAATCCCAATGGCCCCACGTCGCTGGGTTCCTATCGTATGGAATGGGTGGCTACCTTTAGCTCATCCGATGCGGATGCTGCCCTAGACATTCCACCGGAGTTTTCGACGGAAAAGGTTTACGCGAGCGATAACGTCTATGCAGTGGCCGAAGCCGTTGACGCGCCAGAAACAGTCCCTGAGCCGGGTACATTAGTCGGCCTGGCCGCCTTGGGTTTATGGGGTCTCACCACCCGGAAGCGTTAATCGCTCTGTGCCGAATCGATGGAATTTTAAGTTCAGCCCCGCTTTCTCGTTGAGAAAGCGGGGTCGGCACTTTATCGTAGCGATATTGCTGCCATATCCTACAATTTCAGCAACGCCGA
>JBMYQW010000278.1:0-6898 GCA_049601735.1 Spirulinaceae cyanobacterium | reverse complement strand
GAGAACGGGCTGGATCTGGCCCGGCAGCGGGGTGTGCAGCCAGGGCAACTCTTCAAGACTGCCAATTGGCTAGGGCCAATGCTGGTGGCGGCAGCCCTGGCAGGCTGGGAGCAGATCTTACTCCTGGGCTACCATGGCAAGCTGCTCAAGCTAGCAGGGGGAATCTTTCACACCCACCACCACCTGGCGGATGGGCGGCTGGAAATTCTGGCGGCGGCAGCGGTGCGGGTGGGGTTGCCCGTGGCGCAGATTCAGCCGCTGCTGGACTGCCCTACGGCGGAGGCGGCGCTGCAATATCTGCGCAGTTTGGATCAGGCAATCGCCGAGCAAGTCTATGGCGAGATTACGGCGGCGATCGATCGCCGCGCCGCCACCTACATTCAGACCCATAGTGAGAAAGCTGTAACTGTTGGTACAGCCTTGTTTGGGCGCGATCGCCAGCTCTTTGCCACCAGCCCCCAGGGTCAAGCATTGCTGCACGAGGTCAGGGGGACGGTATGTTAATATACTCCGAATAATTAAAACCCTTTAATGACCAGTCGTCATATAAAAAGCCGGGATAAAACGCTAACCTGACCCTTTTTTTGCCCAGCCTGCTCACCTTGTCTGACCTCCCCTCCTGACATGACGACTCAAACCCAAATTCCTCCGGACTCAACGGCTGACCTGCCAGACCCCCCGGTCAATCGCCAAATGCTAGTCATTCTCGACTTTGGCTCCCAATATTCTGAACTGATTGCCCGCCGTATCCGAGAAACCCAGGTCTATTCTGAGGTGCTCTCTTACCGCACCCCGGTGGCGCAGCTGCGCCAACTCAACCCCCGAGGCATCATCCTCTCGGGTGGGCCCAACTCCGTTTACGACGAATATGCCCCCGAATGCGACCCGGAAATTTGGCAACTGGGCATTCCGGTGCTGGGCGTTTGCTACGGGATGCAACTGATGGTCAAGCAGTTGGGTGGACAGGTGGAACGGGCGGCTCAAGCCGAATATGGCAAGGCGGCGCTCCAGATTGATGACCCGACGGATCTCCTGACGAATGTCGCGGATGGTTCCACGATGTGGATGAGCCATGGAGACTCCTGTAGCCAGTTGCCAGATGGGTTTGAGATTCTCGCCCATACCGAGAATACCCAATGTGCGGCGATCGCCCACCATGCACGTCAGCTCTACGGCGTCCAGTTCCATCCTGAGGTGGTGCATTCCGAAGATGGTCAGGCGCTGATTTGCAACTTTGTCTACCATATCTGCGACTGCGAACCCACCTGGACGACTGAGACGTTTGTGGAAGAGGCGATCCGAGAAATCCGCGGCAAGGTGGGTGATAAGCGGGTGTTGCTCGCCCTCTCCGGCGGAGTAGACTCCTCAACCCTGGCCTTTTTACTGCACCGGGCGATCGGCGATCAGCTCACCTGTATGTTCATTGACCAGGGCTTTATGCGTAAGGGTGAACCGGAGCGCCTGGTGGAGATCTTTGATGCTCAGTTCAAGATTCCAGTCGTCTATGTCCATGCCCGCGATCGCTTCCTGAAGCAAATTGACGGCGTCACCGACCCCGAAATTAAGCGTCGCCGCATCGGCCATGAGTTCATTCATGTTTTTGAAGAAGAATCCCATCGTCTCGGGCCCTTTGACTACCTAGCTCAGGGCACGCTCTACCCGGATGTGATCGAGTCTGCCGATACCAATGTTGACCCTAAGACGGGTGAGCGCGTGGCGGTCAAAATCAAGAGCCACCACAATGTGGGCGGCCTGCCCAAAAATCTACGTTTTAAGCTGATTGAACCGTTGCGCAAACTCTTTAAAGATGAAGTTCGCAAGGTGGCGCGATCGATCGGCTTACCCGAAGAAATTGTCCGGCGTCATCCCTTCCCCGGCCCGGGCTTGGCGATTCGCATCATTGGTGAAGTGACCGCCGAACGTCTGAATATTCTGCGCGATGCCGACTTTGTGGTCCGCGACGAAATTAGCCGTCAGGGGATGTACCACGATTTTTGGCAGGCCTTTGCCGTGCTGCTACCGATTCGCAGTGTGGGCGTCATGGGCGATAAGCGCACCTATGCCCACCCGGTTGTGCTGCGGTTGATTTCTAGTGAAGATGGCATGACCGCCGACTGGTCGCGGGTTCCCTATCCTCTCTTAGAGACGATCGCTAACCGGATTGTCAATGAAGTTAAGGGCGTCAACCGGGTGGTCTACGACATCACCTCCAAGCCGCCGGGAACGATTGAGTGGGAGTAAAGACGGACGAGGTTGACCAGAACATGACCTCCCCCCTGTAGGTGAAAGAGAGCAGGCTTAACTCGATATCAAAGGAAAGGGCGTTTTCTTGACTTTCTGGTTGCAGAGGATCGTTATTGCTGGCTGCTACATAGAGTCTGATACCGTAAATAGGCTTGCTCAATCTCTTGTTGAATCACTGCTACCAACCAAGGGGGAGACAGGACTTGCACGTGTGCGCCGTATTGCAAGATGCGCTGGCGAAACCAGAAGAGGCAATCTTCTTCGGTGGTGATGTCTACATACTCCTCCGTCTGCTCGATGATCTGTTCATGATGACGGCGGGGCTGATAGGTCTTGAGGGGCCCGGTCATGCGGTAGGTGATGGTTTCGGGGTGGAAGCTGGAAGAGACCCAATGGCTCTCAGAGGCGGGGTACACCTGAAGGATGCGATCGGCGCGGAAGGTGATGTTTTGCTCAAAGCTGGGCGGCTTGCTGTGCCAGGGTCGCCATTCGGGAACGTAGGCGAAGAAGTACAGCACCCCATGATGCAGCCGCAGTTCTGAGCGATCGGTATCCCACATTTGCACATCGCCTTTGCTGCTGCGATAGCGGATCGCAAAGCAGCGTTCTTTGTGGATGCGGTCTTGGAGGGCGGTGACGATCTGGGGCAGGTGGGCTTCGCTGTAGTCTACAGGGGGGCTGAAGTCGGTGTGGAAGTCTGGGGGAGAATCACTCTCCCAGTTGAGATGCAGTTGTTTGAGTTGGCTGGCGGGGGCAGAAAAGCCCATCTGCTCTAGCATCTGGGTCGCTAGAGCTAGGGCGTGGTGCTGTTCTTCAGAAAGCAGCAGGGGAAAGCTGGACTGCTTGAGCACGTAGGGATGATGGGGCGCACTCTCTATCTCAAAGCCGCAGTCCCGCAGTTTGCGAATGGTGCGGGTGAGTTTTTGCAGCACGTCGTCGCTGGGTTTGCCGTGGGCTTCGAGGTATTGCTCCATCGCTTGCCCCAGTTCTTTGCGGCTGTGGGGGCGATCGGCGAGGCGTTTGAGGATTTCGAGGGCGAAGCTCAGGCTGTTGTAGGGGCGCGACACAGCTAAAAAGGTGAATTAAGTAGGGTGCTGTTAGCGATAGCGTAACGCACCATCTCACCTGCCACTTGCCCCCCAAATCTTAAATGTTGTCGTTTTTTGACACCAATATTTCGCTGGGTGGGTCTAAATTGAACTCAGTCACCCCAGAGGTCGTATGAAAATCTGTCTCAAGCCGCTGTATATGCGGCTAAACCCCGGTGTGGGGCAGTGCAAACTTGGCTGCACCGAACAATGCCAAGTCCATCAAGCCGCGCCGGGTCTGAAACTGCCCGATGGCCATACCTGTCCACTCTATCAGCACCAAATAGACACGTACCACGAAGTTACGGAAGGTAACGCCGATGTGATTTTTGTGGAAGTGGCCACAGGCGGCGGCAAAACTCTCGGTGCGGCATTGCCGAGCTTGATGGATGCCCAATATCACACGCTGAAACTCTTTCCGACCATTGAACTGGTCGAAGATCAGTACCGCCAGGAAAAGAATGCACGGGTCAAGCTGTTTGGCCCCGACTCTGAAACTGCTCAAGCCTTTGAGGAAGAGGTGGACTTGCTCTATGGTTCAGAACTCAGCCGCCGTGTTCGAGAGAGCGGTAATACTCGCGCCTTTGAGCTGAAAAAAGCGATCGCCCAGATTCCGGTTGTGTTGACGAACCCGGATCTGTTCCATTACATCACCCATGCTCGATATTTCGATCCGGCTCGGTCTCAGGATGAGTTACCAGTGGTCATGGCTACCTTCCCCAAGCTCTGGGTGTTTGATGAGTTTCATATCTTTGGCGCACACCAAGAAGCTGCCGTGCTCAATAGCATTTGCTTGATTCGGCGATCGCAAAATCGCCAAAAACGGTTTGTCTTCACCTCTGCCACGCCCAAAGCCTCGTTTGTGGATTTCCTCAAAAAATCGGGGTTAAGCGTCACCGAGATTCAGAGTGAGTATAGTGATGAATCGCATCCCGACTATCGGCAAATTCTGCAACCGATTGAACTGGAACTGGTGAGCCTCAAGGAGCAAGATGCCCAAGGGTGGCTCGTGGAGAATCTGGAGCAGATTAAAGCTCTCCTCAACGCCGAAGCATCGGGTCGTGGCTTGGTGATTGTTAACTCGGTGGCTATGGCTGGACGGATCACCCGTGAACTCCAAGCGTTGATTCCCCAGTCCGAGATTGACATCCGGGAAGTGAGTGGACGAGTCGATCGCGCCACCCGTCAAGACACCCAACACATCCTGCACAATTCTCCCCAGCCTGTTTTAGTCATCGCCACCTCTGCGGTAGATGTGGGCGTTGATTTTAATATCCATCTGCTGATTTTTGAGAGTAGTGATGCGGCGACCGTGACGCAGCGTTTGGGGCGGCTCGGTCGGCATGAGGGCTTTACGGCCTATCAAGCGTATCTCCTGATTCCGGAGCGCACTCCGTGGGTGAAGGGCAAGATCACCAAATACCTCAAAGCCAAGAACCTGGAAGACCAAGACCTGAGCCGAGGCGCAATGTTCGACGACCTGATCGCTGAGGCGTTCAATGCACCCCAGGAATTTGAAAAATATCGTGAAAAGTGGGGCGCATTGCAGGGGTTCGGGATGTTGGAGCAGATTAAGCAGGCGAATTCAAATCGGGCTGTTTCTGAAGGGGTGCGATCGCGCATTTACGAGGATCTTCAGCTTGTCTATGATGAATCTGCTCTCAATAGGGCACGGGGCGAATGGTTTGGGGAATACGGCTCTCAGAAAGGGGAAGATAAAAATAAACGTGGTGAGGCAATCCGGGATGAACTTCTGCGCTTTCGGGGCGGCTCATCTCTGCAAGCCGGAGTCTGGGATGAGAACCGTTTCTATACCTACGATCTCCTGCGGCTCTTGCCCTATGCCGAGGTTGAAGTGGTGCAGCCCAAAGTGTTTGAGGCGGCGGTTGAACAACAGGGTTTGAGTTTTGAAGACTTCCCCGCAAAGTATCTCTGCGCCTATTTCAAAATTCAGCAGTGGCGAGATGAGCGGCAACCCTTGACGCTTTTTTATAACTGCCTCCCGCAACTGGTTGAAACGGGTAAGCTCACCCTCCTCGATCGCCAAAGACTCTTCCTGGAGGGGCCATCTTCGCGGGAAGTGACAGCCTGTGTTCAGAGTCAGAAACAACTCTTGGCCTTCTTAATCCCCGTCGATCCAGGACGACGCGATAGCCATTGGCAGGTGAGCCGCAAACTCAACCTCAGCCCCCTGTTTGGCCTCTATCGTTTGACCGACAACAGCGGTGGAGCTTATGCCTGCGCCTTTAATCAGGATGCGTTGCTACTGGCGGCGTTGAATTGGCACAGTTCTCGGCTCAAGTCTTTTTTTGACACCTACGGCGCGTCGTTACTTTTATTCTGAGGTTTGAACGTTATGACCACTCTGTTGCAGCAATTGCTGCTTTGCACCCATCCGGAAACCCTCGATCCGGTTTTGCGGGCCTATATTGACCACGTTGTACCCAAGCTAGAAATTCACTTTGGTAATATCTCTGGTCTGGGAGGGGGAGAATTAACCCATCGAGCCAACTTTGAAAAGGCAGGTAAGACAGGCGATCGCGCCGCTAAAACCGCTCAAGCCTGGGGCAACAAACCGGATCAAAGTCTCGCCAGCCACGTCCTCAATGCCCTGCTGATTGGCTGGGAATTGTTCCCTTTCTTAGGGCGGCGCAATACCTTGAGCGATTTGGAAAAACGTCTGTTTTGCCTCGCCATCACCCTCCATGACTACGACAAACAGTGGCATGGTCATGGCATTTCTAGCCCTACGGCTGAACAGACTCCTGAGATTTTGGAAGTCTGCCGAGAACTGGGGACACAGCTCAACTTCGGGGAGTTTTGGCCCCAATGGCAAGACTATCTGAGTGATATCGCGTTTTTGGCCCAGAACACCCACGGCAAGGGCAACACGAACCTGTATCCCAGCAATTGGCCCGATATCCAACATGAGGAGGCACGGCTGTTTTCCCCCCTGCGGGATTTGCTGACCTTTAGCGATGTGGCGGTGCATTTTGGCACACCCGGAGCCGTGAGTACATCCACGGGGGGCGATCGCCTCCGCGAACTACTGGATCTGCTCAAGATCAAGCGGCGGCTTACCTACCATCATCTGCGCAATTCTCTGGGGCTGCTGAGTAATCTCATCCACAACGCCACGCTCCGACATCTCCAAAGCCTGGGCTATCAGCCGATTATGTATCTCGCCCAAGGGGCAATCTATCTCGCGCCACCCGATGCAGAAGCCCCCGATCGCGCCCTGATTCAGACCACGCTTTGGAACGCGATCCAGCAGTTCTTGACCCAGACAATGCGGGGGGGGAAGATCGGCTTCAAGCGAGACGGTAAGGGCCTCAAAGTTTCACCCCAAACCCGTGAGGTGCTGAGTCCCGCCGCGCTGATCTTGTCCTTACCGACGGTGATTGCCGCCAAGGTGAGTAATGCCAAGAACCCAGCGACACCGAAACGACTGGCCAAGCTGGAGCTGACGGCGGACGAAAAAGCAACCTTTGCTGAGATCAATAACTTGCAGAGCGATCGCCTCTCGGAATTCTTGGGTTTAGTGCAAAAAGAACTCTTTTTTGATG
>JBMYQW010000277.1:0-6906 GCA_049601735.1 Spirulinaceae cyanobacterium | reverse complement strand
GGTCTTAGGGCAATGGTTTAGGGTTGATCTGACGCTCTGGCTGGATCTTGCTGTGGCGGGTCAGAGCGATCGCCTCACGGACACCTTGGACTATCAAGCGGCGATCGCCCTCGTGACCGAGCAGATCCAAACGGCTCAGTTTGCGCTAATTGAGCGGTTGGCGACAGGGATCGCCGAGGGACTATTGGCATTGCCGTTACTCCAAAAAGTCCGTGTCGAACTCACCAAAGAGCGCCCGCCGATCCCCCATTTTCCGGGGCAGGTGAAAATCGTGATTGAGCGATCGCGGGTCTAGAAACGATACGAGATCCAGAAGGTTCCTGACTACGATCGGGCAAGGTTTAGAGTTTGCAAGGCATTGCGCTTATAGTGAACCCATCCAGCCTGTGGTTCTATTCTACGGGTTAAAATCAAATCACCCCCTCCCCCAGGCTTATGTCCGACCAAATTCAGCTTGACCGAATCGAACAACTCCTTGCTCGAACCATCGAGGCTGTCGATCGCAACAGCAATGGTATTGCCGAGCTAAAAGAGATCGTCTCTAACAATGCCCAAGCCATTAAGCAAAGCAACAATCGATTAAACAGTATTGACACGCGACTAGATGGCATTGACGCGCGACTAGATGGCATTGACACGCGACTAGATGGCATTGAAACCCTAGTTAATAACAACGCCCGCGCCATCGATAGGAATACCGAACTTCTGGAGCAAAACTCTGAAGCCATAACTCAGATGCAAACTGATATCTTGCGCCTCCAAGTGGATGTCAGAGGGGTGCAAATCGAGAACCAGCGGATTGTCCGTCACCTGTTTGGTGAAGGTGAGGGCCGAGAGGACTGAGCCTGTGCGGGCAATCGCCGCTGCGATCAGGGGTAGCCATCGACGCCGAGTTCCTTTAATTTGGCCAGTGCTGCATCCAGTTGCGCCTGGAGTTCATCCCGCTCGGCTTTAGCCTCATCCCGCTCGGCCTGTGCCGCCTCTTCCCCCAAGGCGAATGCCTCAGGGTCCTTGAAAGGCTTACCGTTGGGGTGGAATACAGCCAAGCCATCATCAAACAGCTCAAACCGAATCCCTAGCAGGGAAGAAGTCCAGGGCAGGTAGAGGGCAGTGATCAGGGTGCAAACCTCATCAGCCGATTCCCGAACGTAGCCCCAGAAGTCTCTGCGCTGGGGATCGTAGTAGTAGGACTCTAGGACGCCGTAGTCTTCATAAAACTTTTGCTTCTGAGCCATTTCTTTGCGCGTGTTGCTGGGGGAGAGCACCTCAAACACGACTTGAGGGGCAATGCCGCCTTCTTCCCATTGCCGATAGCTTCCCCGCGCCCCTTTAGGCCGACCGAAAGCGACCATTGCATCTGGGGCTTGGCTGGGTGGGGTTTCGTCTTTTTCGACCTGCACGGGGTACCAGAGCAAGTCCCCAGCAACAAAAGCATCTTGGTCTTTGAGTAGGTGCTTAAGATTCGTCACGAGACGGGTGATCCATTGGTACTGCTCTGTATTGTCAGCCATAGGTTTACCGTCTGAGTCGGGGTATTGGGTTTTGAGTTCGGGCTGGATGGGGGTTTGAACCATGGAGATGAGGGGCGAGCTGGCTTCATTTTAGTTGTGCCGAGGGGTCAGGGGAGAATCACGGCATTGTCTTTAAAATCATCAAGATGCCTAGCCTACACAATTGTGACTTCTGACCTCCAGCCGGAAACATTCTGGTGGTCTTCGTCTTCAGGAAGAAAAGCTATTCACATTGAGAGAGTTTTTGATGCTAAACCGTTATCTCAAGGCAGGCGCCATGCTGGCGATCGCTGCGGGCCTGACTGCGACGCTGAGTCAAACCGTAGACTCGAAACCGCTTGTTCCCCAGCCGTCCGCCCCCCAAGAATTTTCATTTTCACCCCAGCAACCCGCTGACCAACCCCTGGCCTTTAGTGCCGATGATCAAGCAGAATTTCTCGACACCCATAACGCGGTGCGGGCTGAAGTGGGTCTGCCGCCTCTGGTTTGGTCACCGGAAATCGCGGCGATCGCCCAAGACTGGGCCGATCATTTGGCGGAGAATGGTTTTAGGATGCAGCACCGCTCAATGAGCGATCGCCAGCAATACAACATCGGCGAAAACATTTTTTGGTCAGCAGGCCAGCAGAGCACGCCCACCCAAGTGGTCAATAGCTGGGCCAGCGAGAAAAAAGACTACAACTATCGCAATAACAGTTGCCGTGGGGTCTGTGGCCATTACACCCAAATTGTCTGGCGCGACACAACGGCGGTGGGCTGTGGCATGGCCAGCGGAACCCATCCCCGATACGGTCGCCAGGAGATCTGGGTTTGCAACTATAACCCGCCGGGCAACTACCGGGGACAAAAACCCTACTGATCCCAAATCCGGATCGGCGCATCCCGGTCGCCCTGCCGATACTTAGGCTTTGCCCCCTCTCTCCCCAAAACCAAAACAGGTGGAGACTGGGGCTTCGTTATTTATGCGTCCGAGCCAAACAAGGGGATCTCGACCTCGCCCAACACATGACCAATGAGATAGAGCGAGCCGCAGAGCACCGCGCGGTAGTCCGGCATCAACGTATCTAAGGCGCTCAGGGCATTGTCCTGACATTGGCAGACTGTCGGCGGCAAACCCAGTTCAAGGGCGATCGCCCGCAAATTTCGAGGCGGCTCACTCTGATGACCAGGCACGGGGACGAGGGTGAGGCGATCGCCGGGCCGCAAGAGGATTTTCAGAATCTCCCGATGGTCTTTGGTAGCGAGCATCCCCATGCACCAATGGGTAGACTGGGTGGGCAACGTATCGAGGTAGTCGCGCAGCACCTGCGCCGAGCCAGGGTTGTGGGCGCCATCGACTAGCAGCGGACGCTCCTGCCAGGTGAGCCATTGCAGCCGTCCCGGCCAGCGCACTTGCGCCATGCCGGAGATAATCGCGGCATCGGCAACCGACCAGCCTTGGTTGCGCAGACTGGCGATCGCCGTTAGAGCCACCGCCGAGTTATGCAATTGCACCGCGCCAGGCAAGGGCAGGGGATAGTCCAACTCTTGCCAATGGGCCCAACCGGGTTGAGCAGCGGGAGTGGCCGGTCGCACCCATTGGGTCGGACATTGGAGATCTTGTAATTGCTGATTAACGATCAGTTTGGCTTCCGGAGGCAACGGGCCGATGACGGCGGGTCGCAGCGGTCGAAGAATGCCGGACTTCTCGGCGGCAATATGGGCCAGGGTGGGGCCCAAACGTTGGCAATGGTCGAGACTCAGGGAGGTGATGATGCTCACCAAGGGGCGATCGCAGACATTAGTGGCATCGAGGCGGCCGCCCAAGCCCACTTCCACCACCGCGACATCAACTTGCTGCTCGGCAAAATAGAGCCAAGCGGCCGCCGTGACAATTTCAAAGACGGTGGGGCGTTGAGCGGGATCGGTGGGATCAATCGCCGCGATCACCCGCTGGAGTAAGGCGATCAGCTCGGCGAGGGCGATCGGTTGCTCGCGGAGCACGAGCCGTTCGATCCAACTCACCAAATGGGGTGAGGTATAGCGGCCCACGCGATAGCCTGCCGCGGTCAAAATCGCGGAGAGATAGGCACAGACGGAGCCTTTGCCATTGGTTCCCGCCACATGGATGAGGGGAACGCGTTGATGGGGGTTGCCCAAGCGGGCCAGGAGAGATCGAATGCGCTCTAAACCCAAATGCACCCCGAAAACCTGGTAAGGGGCAAGAAGTTGTTCGATCGGCGCTTCCCTCGACATTACTTAGCCTCGCGCAATTATCTATAGACTTGCTCCCCAGTATTGCTCAAGGCCGCCACGAATCCCAAATCATTTCTGACCTGAGGTTTGGTTGTCTGGCTCACTGTTTGACTATTACCGATCGTTTACACTGGTTCATACTTTGTAATCTTCAAGGGAGACACCTGTGACCGATTTAAATGGGCTGGCGATCGAGCATTGGGGTTTGTTGATCTTGGTGGGTTGGGCCGTACTCGGGGCGATCGTCTTCACGGTTTGGCTCCAGTTTGCCAACCTCCGCTGTTGGCGTCCGGCCTTAGATCTGTTGCAGCGTCCACCCTTGAGCGCAACTGGACTCACCTCTCGCCAAGCCCTGACCACTGCCCTCTCAGGAACGGTGGGTTTGGGCAACATTGCAGGGGTGGCGATCGCCATCACGGTTGGCGGGCCAGGGGCCTGCCTCTGGATGACTGTGGCGGGTTTCCTCACCATGAACACCCGCTTGATCGAATGCACCCTCGGTCAACGCTATCGGCAGCGCCAGGCCGATGGCACGATCGTTGGCGGCCCGATGTATTATCTGGCGCAGGGTCTGGCCGACCAGGGTAAAGCGCGTTTGGGGCAAGGACTCGCGACAGCGTTTGCCCTGCTCTGTGTGCTGAGTACCCTCGGCTCTAGCAGCCTATTCCAGAGCGGCCAGTCTTACATTGCCCTGCATCAAGTGCTGCCCCACCTTCCCGCCTGGGCTTACGGGGGGGCGATCGTGCTCTTGGTGGCGCTGATTACGCTCGGCGGTGTCAGCCGGATTGGCAGCGTCACCGAACGTCTCGTGCCCCTGATGTGTGGTGGCTACATCCTCATGGCCCTCTATATTGTGCTGTCCCATTGGGCCGCTATTCCGGGCGTCATCCAGATGATTATCACCGAAGCCTTTCATCCCCGCGCAGGCTTGGGCGGACTCTTGGGCGTGATGGCCCAGGGGTTTCGGCGCTCCACCTTCTCCAATGAGGGAGGGTTGGGCACGGCATCGATCGCCCATGCCGCTGTCGAAACCGAGCATCCGGTGGAAGAGGGGATTGTCGCCACGCTGGAGCCCTGCATCGATACGATGCTGATCTGCAACCTGACGGCCCTGGCGATTCTGGTAACGGGTGCGGAATATCGCCCGGAGTTCAGTCATTTCAGCGGTGTGGAGCTGACCAGCACGGCCTTTGGCTCGGTCGTGAGCTGGTTCCCAGAGTTGCTGGCGATCGCTACTTTCTGTTTCGCCTTTTCCACCATCCTCTCCTGGGGCTATTACGGCCAGCAGGCTTGGTGTTATCTGTTTGGGGTGCGATCGCGCCGCATTTATCAAGTCTTGCAACTGGCGCTCATTTTTGCCGGGGTGTTTGTGCCACCCGCTTTAGTTGTGGAGTTTAGCGATGCGGCGCTGCTGCTGATGACCGTGCCTAATCTCCTTGGACTGTATTTCCTGGCAGGTGGGGTGAAACACCAACTGGATGACTATCTTGCTGACCGTTTAGCCACTCGTCAACACCACCGTCAGTCGCCGCGATCGACCCGCCCCCGCTTCCCGCTGCTACCCATGATACAGTGGTTCGCGGTACAGGGTGACTAAGAGTATTCCCAGGAAAAAAATGTTCCAGAAATAAGCTGTTTGGGTGGCGGGCAAGATGCCCGCGCTACGGGATTTCCGAAGATCAACTGTAGCGCAGGCGTCCCGCCTGCCTTGGGATAATTATTTTCAAGGAGTCCCCTAAGCACAAAACAGAGCGCTCCGGACAGGGGTCGAACCTGTAGCCGACCGCTTAGAAGGCGGTTGCTCTATCCATTGAGCTACCGGAGCCAAAGCATTGCTATTGTAGCGGCCCGTGATTTCAGAAACAAATGGTTGCAGGGGTGGGCCACAATCGTCACGACAGTCACGACTGAAACTTGAAACCGTAGATTAATCAATCGCTCGGCTAGAGCCATCGGGAATTAACCCACGGCCAATTGAAATCCGGGCAAGACGTTGCCCCCCGAAAGTTGAGCGGGCAAACGAACCTGTTGTACCGCCTGACCCGGGGTGTAGACTTCTGCCCGTTGATGATCTAAGTCAATCAACCAGCCCAAACGCACCCCATTGTTGGCATATTCACGCATCTTCTGTTGGGTCTCTTGCCAAACATCAGTCGGTGACATTAACTCCAAAACAAAGTCCGGTGCCAGCGGCGGGAAGCGGCGGCGCTGTTCAACGGCAAGGTTTTCCCAGCGCGATCGCTCAACCCAGGCTATATCCGGCGATCGCACCGCTCCATTGGGCAGCGTGAATCCGGTGGAAGAGTCAAAACCTACACCAAGCTGTGTGCGATCGTTCCAGAGCCAGAGTTGGGCTGCCCAGTTGAAATTCACTTGACCCGTTGAGCCTCCCGTCGGCGGCATCATGATCAGTTCTCCTTGGGCATTTCGTTCTAGTTTGAGGTCAGGATTCGTGAGGCAGAGTTGATAAAATTGTTCACCTGTGAGTTGAATCACGGGGTCGAGTTTGAGCGTTAGCATAACGACAACTCCTCGGGATCGTGATGACCTTAATTTTAGGGCGTGTCATTACTTAATTCTAGAAGCCTGATTAGACAAGCGACAACGCGCCGGAATTGTTCAGCAAAGGCAATATTGTCGCCCACTTCGGGCCCGGTTTGGACGTTGACCTGCCAGCGATCGCTCAGTTTGGGAAAGTCGGGCGCGATCGGCAAGGGTGCAGAGATGGTTTTCTCTGGTTTAGGAAGCTGTTGAGCACAGACGGGGGCGATCCAGACCAGGATTAACAGGCCGGTGAGAGTCGGGAAAAGTGTCTTGTACATGAGATCGGGAAGCGTTCAGGGCAATTTCAGTAGCTCTTTGATCCGCTCGGGGGCAAAACCGAACTCCCGGAGGGCGATCGCTACATCCGCGCGACGAACATCTTTGAGCAGGGTTTTAATCGGTTTAATTTGTTCGATGATGGGCTTTTCATGAATTTTATGGAGCTTATGCCGATAATCTTCGGTTTCTTCTTCATCCAGGGCAATATCAACAATGAAATATTCTTCTAAATAATTGAGTCCTGCGGTTAATTTTTCTGCCGGACATTGTTCGAGTTCTACTTCCACTTGCCGCCAAAAATACGCCGTATGCCTTGTCTGTTTTTGGGCAATCACAT